>CAZUZT010000017.1:0-26784 GCA_964624575.1 uncultured Rhodanobacteraceae bacterium
GCGTCCTCGACCTCGGTCGGGCAGTTGAAGGTGAAGGCGGCCGGCATGAAGATCACCACCGACCACTTGCCCTTCAGGTCGGCATCGCTGACCTCGATGAACTTGCCGTTGTGGAAGGCCTGGGCCTTGAACGCCGGGACGTGGGTATTGATCAGGGACATCGATAGCTCCTTGGACATGAGGGGGAATTGCCCGCCGGAAACCGGCTGGCCACTTGAACAGGTGGTGATAATCCTAGCCGTATCAAGTCAATCGGTCTAATCGATTGTTCGGATCATCTGCATAGATGCCATCTATCTGGAATCCGTCTAGCTGGCACCCACATGGCCTACTGCCGCGTGACAAAGCGATCCCGGCCGGAGCCGGGATCTTGGAGGTTTGTATCGCTCATGGCAGGCGCGTTTGTGGCCTGGCTGTCCGAACGGCTGGCAGGCATGGGCTAGGACCGGGTCCGGCACACCGGCCACCGGCCCCTGCACCCTGCAGGGCGGCTGCGAAGCTGCCTGGGGCGATCAACCGCCGGCGCGACGACGCCGAGCCGCGCCCACGAGCAGCATCATGGCCACCAGCATCGCCAGGGCCAGCCGGCCTGGACCGGGCACCGGTTGCGCCGGCACCGGTTGCGGCGGGGTGCCGGCATAGGTCGCCACGGCGCTGCTGTTTGCCGACACCGCCACAGCGCCCCCGGGCGGCTGGCCGCTGGCGACCGCGACATTGACCAGGCTGCCGGCCTGGATATCCGCCGGCTGCACGGTGTCGGTGGCGCTGCAGGTCATTGTCGCCGCTGGCGCCAGCTGGCTGGCCGGACAGGTGATGGTGCCGATCCGGTCATCGACCAGGCTGATTGCCTGCAGGGTCACGCTGCCGGGGTTGCCGATCAGGAAGCTGTAGCTGACCACATCGCCGGCCTGGGCGTAGGGGCTGCCGGCCGTGATGGTCTTGTCCAGACTGATCGCAGCTACGCCGGCCAGCACGTCCGTACTGGTGCTGTCCTGCGCGGCCAGCCTGATGCCGTCCGGATCGCTGCCGGTGGCGGCGGCGGTGTTGACCACAGGTACGCCAGCATCGACATCTGCCTGCAACACCGGATAACTGCCGGTGCAGGTGATGCTGGCTCCGGCCGGCAAACTGGCCAGGGGCAGCGCTGGCGTGCAGGTCAGCGCCACCAGCGGATCGGTGACCTCGACCTGGCTCAGCGCCTGGCTGCCGGTGTTCTCGACCACGATCTGGTAGTCGATATGGTCACCGGTCCCTGGCATCGGCGTTGACGGTGTCGCGGTCTTGGTCAGGGTCATCGCCGCCAGCGACCAGGTGGCGGTGGCCTGGTCACTGGCGCTGACCGGCGCGGGCAGCCCGCGCACCGGCGTGGCCTGGACCTGGGCCGTATTGGTGACCGAGCCATTGCCAATGTCCGGCGCCTGGACGATGTAGCTGGCACTGCAGGTCATGCTGGCGCCGGTCGTCAGGGTGGCGAACGGACAGGCGACCGGCCCGATGAGGTCGTCGACCAGGGTGACGGCTTCCAGGGTGATGTTGCCGGCATTGCCGATCTGGAATTCATAGTCGATGACATCGCCGCTGGCGGCATACGGGTTACCGGCACTGATCGACTTGGCCAGGCTGATCGCCGGCGCCGCCACGGCCAGTGTCGTGCTGGTCTGGTCGTCGGCCACGAGCTGCTTGGCGTTGACGCTGGTGGCCACGGCACTGGCCTGGTTGATGATCGGCTCGCCGGCATCCAGATCGGCGCCGGTCACGGTGTAGGTGCCGGTGCACAGGATGGTTTCACCGCCGGCCAGATTGGCGACCGGCAGGGCCGGCACGCAATCCAGGGCGATCAGGTCATCGCTGACGTTGACATCGGTCAGCGGCGTGTTGCCGGAGTTGAGCACCGTGATCTGGTAATCAATGGTGTCGCCGACATCCGGTGCCGGCGCCGACGGTGTCGCCGTCTTGGTCAGGCTCAGGCCGCTGCGGAACTCGTTCAGGACCATGCCGTATGAGCGCATGGCATCGGCGTGGCCGAGCACGTTGGCGGTCACGTTCGGATTGTTGATGTCGACGATCTGGCCACTGGCCAGCTGCTTGCCCTCGATGAACGCCAGGCCGTCGCTGATCAGGCCGTAATTTCCGGCCAGATCGACCGTGGACAGCCCGAACAGGGCGAAGGCGGTGGATTGGGACGATGCCTGATTGGCATTGCCCAGGCTGGTGCTCAGATAGACGAAGCCGCCATTGCTTTCCGGGTAGCCGGCCAGGATGCCGGCCAGGCCGGCGGTACCGCCGGAGCCTGCCCACAGGCCGGCCTGCGGATCCATTTCATGGTTGAACACCGTGCCCCCGGCCACCGACCAGCTCAGGGCCACGATGTCGTACTGGCCAGGCGCCGCCTCCAGTGCGGTCACGGCGCCATCGAGCACGGCCTGCATGGTGGCGCTGCCGCGGCCGGCAATCTGGGCGGCAGCCGCGACCTGGACCAGATCCCAGGCCGCCAATACCGGCTGGCCACTGCTCAGGCGCCGGTCCAGCTCGGCCTGGATATAGGCAGCGATATCCCAGTCGCCATCGGGGCCGTAGATGCCGGCTTCCAGGCGATCCCAGAAATGGGTCTGGATGAAATCGCGATAGACCGGATCGCCGGTGGCCAGGCTGAGATGGTTGAAGAACAGCGGATCGGCCGAGCGCAGCCGCGGCGCATTGCCGCCGACGCCGGGATACAGCTCGAAGCTGCCTGCGATCAGGTCATCGGCCGTCACCACCGCGGCATCCAGGAAATCCTGCCGGGCGGTGACCCGCCAGCCTTCGATCAGGGCCAGGCCGGGCTGGGCCTGTACCGATGGAAATGATGGCCCGCCAGCAGTCCAGGGAAAGCTGCCATCGGGCAGCCTCTGCGCCAGCAGCCAGTCACCGGCGGTTTCCATCAGGCCAGGTGCGCCGGCCAGGGCCGGGTCGGTGTACAGCGCGTCGATCGTCTGGGCTGTTGGTGCCTGGCTGGCACACAGCACCAGCAGCAAGGCGGGCAGCCGACGGCAGTGTCGGCCCAGATTCCGGAACAGGAATGATCGGGACATCGGATGGTCCTCCCTTTGTATATCCAGACCGAGAACGGTCTCCCCTGGGGCGCCGATTCCCCTACGAATGGCGCCTGCGCAAATGCGCACGCGCAAGGCTAAAGCAGCACGATGGCCAGATGCAAACATGCGCATTGGAAGGAATTGTTACCAGCGCACAGGCCCGGGGGAAGGTGCCGGGCACAGGCACGCCAGCCATTACAATTGCGCCTGGATGGCCGGTCCGGGGCAGGGCGGCCCCACGCAGGCGCAGGCCGGCGCCGCGGAAGCGGCCTTGAAGCCGGCGGCGCGCACGCCATCGTCGTGCACCGGATATCGGGTGAGATCACCGTAGCCGGCCTTTTTTTGCCTCAGGTCCAGACCGGTGCCGATGTTCGGATTCTTTGAAAAGCGGGTTGACCCCTTCCCGGCCGGCGAGCCGCAGATGCCGCCTGGGCGGTTGTGGCCGTTTATTCTCCACTTCTCACGACCGGTGCTGCCCTGGCTGGCGTTGATGTCGCTGCTGACGGTGGCGGTGTCGGTGCTGGAAGTGGTGTTCCTGGGTTACATGGGCGCCCTGGTCGACTGGCTGGGCAATACCGAGCCGTCCCGGTTGCTGGCCGAGCGCGGTACCGGCCTGCTGGTGATGGCCGGCGTGGTCCTGTTCGGCTATCCGCTGCTGGTGCTGCTGCGTTCGCTGGTCACCCACCAGACCATCTTCGGCAACTACCCGATGCTGGGCCGCTGGCTCAGCCACCGCTGGCTGCTCGACCAGAGCCTGCCGTTCTTCCAGGACGAGTTTGCCGGGCGCATTTCACAAAAAGTGATGCAGACCGCGCTGGCGGTGCGCGAGACGGTGCTGAAGCTGCTGGAGGTGCTGGTCTACGTCGCCGTCTACTTCACCGGCGCCCTGGTCCTGGTCGGCAGTGCCCACTGGCTGCTGATGCTGCCGCTGCTGGTCTGGCTGGCCGGCTATGTCCTGATTGCCTGGTATTTCGTGCCGCGCCTGGGCCGGGTCGCGATGGCCCAGGCCGATGCCCGGGCGCACATGACCGGGCGCATCGTCGACAGCTATACCAACATCCAGACGATCAAGCTGTTCGCCCAGAAAGCGCACGAGGAAGATTACGCCCGCGACGCGATGAGCGGTTTCATCGGCACCGTCTATAAGCAGATGCGCCTTGTCACCTGGCTTACCGTCAGCCTGCAAAGCGCCAATGCCCTGCTGCTGGCCGGCACCGCGGCGGTGGCGATCTGGACCTGGCTGAACGCGGTCATTTCCCTGGGCGCGATCGCGGTAGCGGTCACTCTGGCGATCCGCATTCGCTCGATGTCCGAATGGGTGCTGTGGGAAATCGCCAGCCTGTTCGAGAACCTGGGCACCGTGCAGGACGGCATCAACACCCTGTCGCTGCCGCGCACGGTCACCGACCGCGCCGATGCCCAGGCGCTGGCAGTGAGCGACGGCGCGATCGCCTTCAACCAGGTGCGATTCGCCTATTCGGCCGGTACAGGCGTGGTCATGGACGACATCGACCTGCGCATCCGTCCGGCGGAAAAGATCGGCATCGTCGGCCGCTCCGGCGCCGGCAAGTCGACCCTGGTGAACCTGCTGTTGCGCTTCTATGACCTGGATGGCGGCCGCATCGAGATCGATGGCCAGGATATCGCCGGTGTCCAGCAGCAGTCGCTGCGCCAGCACATCGGTGTCGTCACCCAGGACACTTCGCTGCTGCACCGCTCGATCCGCGACAACATCCGCTATGGCAGGCCCGATGCCAGCGACGAACAGATCATCGATGCCGCCCGGCGCGCCCACGCCCATGACTTCATCCTGGAGCTGGAAGATGCCGCCGGCCGGCGCGGCTACCAGGCCCATGCCGGCGAACGCGGGGTGAAACTGTCCGGTGGCCAGCGCCAGCGCATCGCCATTGCCCGCGTGCTGCTCAAGGATGCCCCGATCCTGGTTCTGGATGAAGCGACATCTGCCCTGGATTCGGAAGTGGAGGCTGCGATCCAGGAGAACCTGTATGCCCTGATGGCCGGCAAGACGGTCATTGCCATCGCCCATCGCCTGTCGACCATCGCCGCCATGGACCGGCTGGTGGTGCTGGATGCCGGCTGCATCGTCGAGCAGGGCAGCCACGATGAGCTGCTGGCCCGCGGTGGCCTCTACGCACAACTTTGGCGACACCAGTCCGGCGGCTTCCTGTGTCCGCCGCGCGAGCAGGAACCGGAGCCGGCGGCGACCGGAGCCTGAGCACCCTGGAATCGATGCCCTCATGAATCTGCCTTCTTCGGCCGACATCGCGCGCGCTTTCCGGCCGCACCGCTACCACTACTGGTATGCGCGCACCAAGCTGGCCACCGATCCGCTGTATGGCGGCGTGGCCCGCGCCCTGGCCGGCGACCCGGGTCCGGTGCTCGACCTGGGCTGCGGCATCGGCCTGCAGGCGCACGCGGTGCCCGGGCTGGGCACGCGCATCGGGTATTTCGGTGTCGACAATGATGCCGGCAAGATCGCCAGCGCCCGGGAGGCGGCGCAGCGGGCCGGCATGACGCGGGCACGCTTCGAGGTGGTGGATCTGGCCAACGGATTTCCAGCCGGGCACCGGGGCAGCGTCACCATCCTGGACATGCTGCAGTTCCTGGAGCCGGACGAACGCACGGCCCTGTTGGCCCGCGCGGTTTCCTGCCTGACGCCGGACGGGCGGCTGGTGATCCGCACCGGTCTGGCCGGCGGCAATTGGCGCAGCCCGGTCACCCGGGGTGCCGACTGGCTGGCCCGTGGCCTGGGCTGGATGAATGCCGCACCCCGCACCTACCCGACCCGCGCCGGGCTGGCCGACGAGCTGGCGGCCCTGGGCCTGGTCTGCCAGATCAGTCCCCTGTGGGGGCGCACGCCATTCAACAACTGGCTGGTGGTGGCCCGGTTCGCCGACCGCGCTCCTGCATGATCGGCGTGCCGTGGCATTGCATAATGCACGATTGCTGGTGCTGGTGAGCCCCGCCTAACTTGGCCGCGCCGACGCAGATCGCTGCCGGCAAGCGGATTCCCACCGGAACGGTACAACTGGCACGGCGCTTGCCACGGAACAGGTCGGAGCCGGGCCCGTCGGTCCGGTCTGATCCGTCCCACTGGAGGCTACCGATGAACCGATCCTTTTCCATACCGCACCGGCTTCCGGCCGTCCTTTCGGCCGTGCTGGTGCTTGCCCTGGCCGCCTGCCAAGGTAGCAACGACCCGGCCAGCCATGCCGCCAATGTCGCCGAAACCGAGCGTGAAGCGGCCGAAGATGTCCGCCAGGCGCGCGATGACAGCCGTCAACGCATCACCGAAGCACACGAGGATGCGCGCAGCGAACAGCGCACCATGCAGGAAGACGCGCAGGACGTCCAGAACGATGTCCGCCGCGCCGAGATCCAGGCCCGCTATGACCAGCGCGTGGTTGAAATCGATGCCGCCGCCGACGTCGAGAAGGAGCGCTGCCGTGCTCTGGAAGGTGATGCCCAGGACGACTGCGTCGACCGTGCCGAGAGCACCCGCGACACCGCGTTGGAACAGCTGGAGCGTGAAACCGAACTGTGGCGCGACCAGAACGTGCCGCATCTGGACCGTTGATCCGGACCGGTCCGGTGAACCCGGCCCGATCGGGATGCCCGGTGTCGACGCGGCTTCCACGGTCGCCGTCGGACACTTGAGCCTGGGATGCTGACCGCTGCCACGGCATGGTGTCGGAGACACCGTTCCCTTCGTCGACAACCTTTTCGTCGACAGCAAACCTTCAGCTCATCCATGTCACACGCAAACAGGAGAACACCATGAAAGTCGAACAAGCCCGCAACGCCGCCCAGGCTGGATCCGAACACCTGCAGCAGGCTGCCGATACCGCAGTCCAGGGATTGCGCGGTGCAGCCAAGGGCCTGCGCAGTGCCGCCGAGACTGCCGGTGAGGAACTTTCCGATGCCGGCGCCGCCGCCGCCCGTGGCACGCAGGATTTGCTGAGCCAGTGCAGCGCGTCGATCCGCGAGCATCCTCTGGCGGCTTTCGGCGTCGCCTTTGCCGCTGGCGTGGTGATTTCGCGCCTGCTGCGTCGTTGAGCCGGCGGTCATCGTGACTGCCACGCCCGGCGCGGGGCCCGGCCCGAACCGGCCTGACCGCTCCGATCCCGCCCAACCCGGGCCGGAATCAGGGCAGCCGCGGTCTCCAGGCGCGGCAGGTCCTGAGGATCAGGCCAGGTCCGGACAGGCTGCCGACGCCCACGCCGGCGACTCGGCCCAAGGCAGCCCGGTTGCCGACGCCGCACAGGCGATGGGCCAGCTGGCCGGTGAGGCGGCCCAGCTGGGCCTGGCCTGGTTCGATCTGGCCAGGGCCGAGGCGGCCGTCGCGCGCAGCAGCGCCGTGCGGCTGGTCGGCGGCGCGGCCGCGGCCGTGGTGCTGGCATTGTGTTTATGGATTTTCAGTTGCGCCGCGCTGGCAATGTGGTTGGCCGGCTGGCTGGGACGCGTGGATGCCGCGCTGGCCCTGGTGGCCGGCCTGCATTTGGTCCTGATCGGCGCCTTGGCTTGGGCCATGCGGCGCTGGTTGCGGGCGTTGCAGATGCGCCGCAGCCGGGAAGCGCTGGCACAACTTGGCAAGGCGTTCTCACCATGATCAAGAAAACCGACACCACACATTCGCCGCCGCTGAGCGGACACGAACGGCTGCGCGCCAGCGAGGACGCGTTCAATCGGCAACTGGCCCAGAACCGGCAAGCCGCGGCGCAAGCCAAGGCGTCGGTGCGCCGGGTCCGGCCCTGGTGGCTGGTCGGTGGCGGCCTGCTCGCCGGCGCGGTGGTGGCCACCCTGCCGACGCGCGCGGTTGCCGCCGCCGTCGGGGCCGCGGCCGGTTTTGCTGTCCGCCTGATGGCCACGCCCGTGGGCCCGATGGCCATCGGCGCGTTGCTGGGCACCCAGCAGCAACGGCCGGCGCCGGAAGGTGACGCGGCAACGGCCGATGCCGGCGTGCAGCCGGAATCGGCAGCCGCTGGCCGGCCGCCGCCGACACATCGCCCCCTGTAGACAGGCGAGCGTTGCGCCACTGGTCTGGTTGCCTGCCCGGTCGCCGCAGACAGCCCGGCAGGTCTTGCGAGTTTGCGGGTCCCAGGGTCAGGTCTACGGCTCAGCCGCTCAGCGGCCAAATATCAGTGTCGCCATGGCACCGCGTGGCTGCAGCGGCGTCAGGCTGACCTGCCAGCCATACAGGTCGCTGAGCCGGCCGACGATGGCCAGGCCGATGCCGCCACCGCCGCCGGTGGCCGCGCTACCCCGGTAGCCGCGGTCGAAGACATGCTCGGCATCTTCTTCGCTCAGCCCCGGGCCGGTATCAAGCACCTGCACCCGGTCGTCCTTGACCCGGACCACGATTTCGCCTTCCCGGGTGTATTTGCAGGCATTGCTGATCAGATTGCCCAGCGCCACCGAGAACACCGCCTCGGGTGCCATCACCTGGGGGCGCGCCTCGATTTCAAGACCGATTGTGATCGGCTTGCCACGCAGGGTGTGCTGGTTGTCGTCGATCAACTGGTCGCACAGGCGCGCAATGTCGGTCCGTTCGCCAGCACCGATGCTGCGCTCGTTGCGTGACAGCATCAGCAGGGCGGTGATCAGGTCCGAGCACTGCCGGACGGCGCGCTCGATGCGGCCGACGCGGTCGCGCAGCTTGGGCGACAGCTCGCCAGCCAGGATCAGTTCGGTGGCGCCCTTGATCACCGCCAGTGGCGTGCGCAACTCATGGCTGACATCGGCATTGAACTCGCGGTCCCGGCGCACCACTTCGGTCAGCCGGCTGGCGTAGGCATCCAGGGCGCCGGCCAGCTGGCCGACTTCGTCATCGGCGAAATGCGGTGCCAGCGGCTCCAGGTCGCTGCGGCCGACGAAGTCTTCGACCCGTCGGGCCAGGTTGGTGACCGGCTTCATCACCCGCCGCGACAGCCACCAGCCGACCAGGAAGGCAATCAGGGTGAACACCACCAGGGCGGCCGAGAGGACGCCGATCAGCTGCTGCTTGCTCAGCTCCTGCTGGGTGACATCGTGGCGCAGGAAGCCACGCATGTCGTGGTCGGCGCGTACCGCCAGCTTGTAGTGGCGCACGCTGCCGTCCGGCAGGTCCTCGCTCAGGTCGTAGACGCCTGAATCCAGCGCCTGCCATTCCAGCGGGATATTGGCAAAGCGGTGCGCGCCGTAGATGAAACCCAGGTAGTTGTCGAAGCCGTACTGGGCGTCGGGCTCGGGATATTCGCGCTTGAAGGCGACGAAGCTGTCGACCTCGCTTTGCAGGGTCTCGTTGATCAGCTCGCCTTCCAGGCGGTCGCGCAGGTACAGCGCCGACAACGCGAATGCCGTCGTCAGCACCGTGCCGAAAACGACAAAGGCGATGACGATGCGGCTGCGGAGCCTACGCCGAAACTGCTTCCGGGTCTGCGATCCGGTAGCCGATGCCATGGCGGGTGTGGATGAGGGGACGGTCGAACGGTTTGTCGATCACCTGGCGCAGGCTGTGGATATGCACGCGCAGCGAGTCGCTGTCGGGCAGTTCCTCGCCCCAGACACGGGTTTCCATCTCCGAGCGGGTGACCACGGCCGGTGAGGCTTCCATCAGCAGCTGCAGGATGCGCAGCGCGGTGGGATTGACCGCCAGGGTCTTGCCGGCCCGGCGCACGGTCAGTGTGTCCAGATCGAATTCCAGGTCGGAAACGGTCAGCACCCGGTTTTCCGGCGGCTTCTGGCGCCGTGCCAGGGCACTGATGCGGGCGCCCAGCTCCTGCAGCGCGAACGGCTTGACCAGATAATCATCGGCGCCGGAATCAAAGCCGGCCAGCTTCTGGTCCAGGGTGTCGCGTGCGGTCAGCATCAGCACCGGGGTGCTCTTCTGGGCTTCCTCGCGCAAGCGCCGGCAAACTTCCAGGCCATCCATGCCCGGCAGGTTCAGATCGAGCACGATCAGGTCGAAATCCTGGCTCACGGCCAGGTGCAGGCCGGTGACGCCGTCGCCGGCGAAATCGACTTCGTTGCCCTGCTCTTCCAGGTAGTCGCCGATGTTGGCGGCGATGTCCCGGTTGTCTTCGATGACCAGTACGCGCATGGCGCCATGCTATCCGGAAACGCCGCGGCAGGTCACGAAAAAACGGCGGCCCCGGGTGGGACCGCCGTCAGTGTCGTGCTTGCCGCCGCCGGCCAAGGGCGCCCGTTCCGGGCTGCCTGCCGACGTTGCCGGTGTCAGTTGTTCGACACCCCGGTGGCGCGAACCATGAACGCGCCGGGAAAGACCACGTACTGGGTGTCATCCATGCGCGAACCGAACGGGGCCGAGGCCAGGTCGTTGATGACGTCGGCGATTTCCGGCGCATAGAAGAACCAGGACGTTTCACCCGGGCCGCCGGTATCCACGCGCGCCGGCTTGTCCTCGCCGCCGAGCAGCTTGGCGCTGGCACCGACGAAGAAGGCGCCGCTGACCCGCGTCGGCGGGATCGACACGGTGAAGAACTCGTCGTTGACCACGTCGGGCGTGCCCTGCACGCTGACCAGGGCGGTGGCATTGCGCGGATCCATGTCCATGTCCGGATCGTCCAGCAGCCAGAAGGTCACCGGGCCGTCGGCCAGAGACGGGAAGGTCGGGCCGAAGGCGACCGAGATTTCGGTGACGATGTCGCCGCCTTCCTGGGTCAGGTAGTAGTTGCCCCAGAGCATGTCCGGATCGAACGAGCTGGGCGGCCCCTGGTTGGTGTTGCCGTCGCCATCGTCATGCAGATACACCACATGCTCGAAGCCGCTGCGGAAGATGACGTCGGACTGGCCGGTGAGCTCACTGCTCACGGTCACCGTGTCATTGTCGGGCACCGGGTCGATGCCGGCAGCGCTGACCTGGGCATGGGTCTGGATTGTGCCGGGCTGGGCGCCGACATCGACCCGGGTCACCACTTCCAGCATCTGCGCCATGGCCAGCGTCGGCAGGGCGCCGTCCAGCAGGCAGCCAATCACCTGGGCGGTTTCGCTGGTGCAGGTCCAGTCGCTGGCGGCCGGATCCAGGTACTCCTGGCCGTCGCCCGCGCGCACCCGGATCAGGTCGAAGTGCAGCTCATCGGGCAGCGAAACATCAACCTGGACCTGGCTGGCACTGTCGGGTCCGAAGTTGGCCACCTGGATGACGAAGGCCAACTCGCCACCGATCGCCACCGGATCGGGCACGTCGATCATGGTCAGGGCCAGATCGTGCTCGGGCGGCATTGCCGTACCGTCGACACAGTTGTAGCAGACCAGGGCGAAATCCTGCGCCGCGGCGCCGGGCTCGTAGGGATCCAGGGCATCGGCGGCAATGTTGGCGGCCTGCACGGTGATCGTGACCTCGCCGTTGTGCTGGCCGGGTGACAGGAACACCCCTTCCAGGTTGTTGCGGTCATCGGCGCTGCCGCCGGTGGCCGACCAGCCGTCGGCACCGATGACATTGCCCAGGAAGGTGTCGTCGGGGGTCTCAACGACCAGGTCGAGGTCGTTCACCCAGGCCGGCGTGCTGCCACCCAGGCCGTGGCCCTTGGCGTCGGTCCAGGCCAGCATGATCTGCATCGGCTCGGCCGGGTCGGCGGCCTGGAATGACTGCGTCCAGCTGTCGCCGGTGGCCGTGAAGACCACGCTTTGATCCAGCGAGAACACCGGCTGCGCCGGGTTCACCACCGCGTCCAGCTGCAGGCGGCCATAACCCTGGAAACGGTCCGGGCGGTGGCCCATGACGCCATTGCTGGCGTTGCGGTAGCCCTGAAGGTTCATGGCGACGGCGGTGAAGGCGGCCTTGACCAGGGCCGGGCTGGGCGTGTGGCCGTCGTTCTCGGCGCGGAACTTTTCGATGTACACGGCCGCGGCGCCGGATACCACCGGCGATGCCATCGAGGTGCCGCAGGAGAAGCCATAGGCCGAGTTGCTGCCCGACGAAGTGCTGTCGGTGCTGCAGCCCGGCGCGACGATGTGCGGCACGCGCCGGCCATCACAGGCATTGCCGTGCGCCGAGTTGGCGGAGACATTGAAGATCTGGCCGGCCTGGGCGCCTCCGCTGCCGCTTTGCATGCTGGTGGAGCCGACCGCGAACAGGTTCTTGGCCTCGTCCGGCGTGCCCAACGAGCTGGAGCCACAGGGACTGCCCGGCCAATCGCCGTTGCCGTTCATGATCGACCAGACCGCCAGCACCGGCTGCTGGCCGGGTTCGTCGGCCAGGGCATCGCGGCTGATGATGTCCATCTGCTGGGTCGGGATGTCATAGCCGTGCGGCGACGCCATGGGGCCCCAGGAGTTGTTGGCCAGCTGGGCGCCGCTGAGTGCCGATTCGCGGAAGATGGTCAGCATGCCGTTGGCGTGCATGCCGCCGGGGCCGCTGCCAAGCAGCGGGTTGTAGCGCTGCTCGATCATCTTGGCGCCCGGCGCCACGCCCTGGCCGCGCAGGAAGCCGTTCATGCGCGTGCCCGAGGCACCGGTGCCGGCGACCGCTCCGGCGACATGGGTGCCATGGGAGTCGTTGACGCTGCTGCAGGAGGTGCGTGCGCCACCGCCGTGGATACAGGGCAGGAACTGCCCCGTCAGGTCCTGGTGTTCGGTGCGCACGCCGCCGTCGACGATGCCGACGACCACGCCGGTGCCGTCATAGCCGGTGCCGATCAGCCAGTCCTCGTAGCCGGGGAACACGGTGTGCGAAGGGGATGGGCCGTAATTGCCGACGATCGACTGGTTGCTCATCTCGCCTCGCGGACCGGCCTCGGGACGGATGTACTGCACCGTATAAACCGCCGGGATGGCGGCCAGATCCAGGTAGCGGTCGCCGGCCACGGCCATGTCGACCACGGCGAAGTCGCGGTTCACCGGGGTGATGTCGTTGACCTGGGCACCGGCGTCGGCCAGTGCCGTACGCACCTGGCCCTCATCGGCGTGGCGGCTGATCAGGGCCATGGTTGCGATCACCGACCGGCCATGTCCGCGCTGCATCGGGTTGACCCGGTACTCGGGCCGGAAGTGTCCGGCCCAGCGCACGTCGGCGGACCGTGCCGCCGTGGCCGCCAGTGCCTGCGGCGTCGACCAGACGACATAGCTGTAGGGATGGATGTACTGCACCGGCTGCACCTGGCCGGCCTGCAGGTCATCCAGCCAGCCCTGGCGTATCGGGCCGTTGAACTGCACCAGGTGCCAGTCGGCCTGTTCGCCGCTGCCGCCGTCCAGGGTCGGGTGGCCGGCGGCCAGCGGATCGAAGCGTTCGCCGCCCAGATCGAGCACGAAGGCCTCGGGCACCACGGTCACGGCCAAGCCGGAGGCGCGCAGGGCACCGACATCGACGCCGTCGGCCGGCAGCCACTGGAAGCGGCCGTAATCGCCGGCCGGCTGCAGGCCGTGGCGCTGGCGCAGGGTGCCGGCATCGGTATCGATGCGCAGCCAGGCGCCGGCCGGTGCCGACGTGGCGGCGGCAGTTGCGGTGTTGAGGATGGCCGGGGCCAAGGAGGCGGGATGGCCGTGCGCGGGGGGCACGGTCAGTATTCCGGTCAGCAGCACGAGGGCGGCCGGAAGCAGGGCAGCAGCGGGTCGGGTCACGGGAGAGAATTCCTGAACTAGGGATGAAGCGACCCGGAAGCATAGATCGGAGGCGTCATGGCTTGTGTGAATCAGATCACATGACGCGGGCCGCGACACGCCTGCTGTTGCCCGGGGCCGAGCCCGGCCGTGGCCGGTCGCCGGCGTTTCCGGGCACGTCGGCCAGCAGATTCCGGGCAGGCCAGCCGTCGGCATCGTCGTGCTGCCGGCAGGCGTCGGCGCAGCCGATACAATGGCGCCCCCGTGACACCGACAGGCGCAGCTGCCCATGTCCGATCTTGAAGCCCAGGTGCTGGCCAAGACTTGGTTCTACCCCTATCCGTTGCCGTCCGGCCGGCAGGCGCCCACCTATGACGGGGGCGTGCTGGACCTGATCCACCACACCCGCACGCAAATGATGCAGGCCGCGGTGCGCGATGAGTTCGGCGCCGGACCGCCGGCGCTGGCCGATCTGACCGCGGTAGACCTGGCCTGCCACCAGGGCTGGTTCTCGGTGCAGTTGGCGCAGGCGGGTTTCGGCCGGGTGTTGTCGGTCGATGCCCGCCCCGAGCATGTCGCCGATACCCGCCTGATTGCCCGGACGCTGGGCCTGGACGCAATCCAGGCGCAACAGTCCGATATCCATGCCCTGGACACCGGCGCGCTGGGCCAGCACGACCTGGTGCTCTGCCTGGGCCTGATCTACCACCTGGAAAATCCCGTGGGCGCGCTGCGTATCGCCCGCGCCCTGTGCCGGCGCCTGTGCCTGGTGGAAACCCAGATCGTTCCCGGCCAGAGCGGCTGGGTCGATTACGGCAGCTACCGTTTCGTGCGGCCGCTGAAAGGCAGTTTCGGCATCATCGACGAGACCGGCGAGACCCACGGCCCGGAAGCCTCGACCACCGGCATCTGTCTGGTGCCCAGCCTGGAGGCGCTGCTGTGGATCATGCAGCGGGTCGGCTTCAGCCGCGTGCAGGTGTTGCCGGTGCCCGACGACGGCTACGAACAGCTGGTCCACCACAAACGGGTGATGGTCGCTGGCTGGGTCGACTGAAGCCGGGGTCGACGGCTGCGGGACGCATACAAAAAGGTCCGGAACCTGGTGGGTCCCGGACCAATAGTTGCTGCCCCGATTTACCGTAAACCTGCTGCGTGCCTGACGTTGGAGTGTCTGCAGTCTTACGATGGGCTGATGATATCCAGGTCGTGCTTAAGGCAGCGTTAAAACTACCGAAAAACGGGGTTAAAAACAGACATTTCGGAGCCATTCGCTGAATTCGTGCGGGCGCTGCCGTAGGGATTGGCCGGCGGCTCCGGCAGGCAGTGTTCTTCCGGATCCGCAGACACGGTGCCCGGTCGCTGCCAGGCCCACCTGCCGCAGATATCGGGCCGGTGCCGAACCACGGTCATTGTTGCGGCGCCGGATCGACCTTCCTGCCACGGCTGCGCGCCGCCGGCGCCTTGGCCGCTGTCGCGCCCTTGGCCGTCTTGCCAGCGACCGTGCCGGCCCGAGCCTGTTGCCGTTCGACGTATTGGATGACGGCAGCGGCGACATCGACGCCGGTCGAGGTTTCGATGCCTTCCAGGCCGGGGGTGGAATTGACCTCCAGCACCAGCGGGCCACGGTGGGAGCGCAACAGGTCGACGCCGGCCACGCCCAGACCGACCGCCTTGCAGGCGCGGACCGCGATGTCGGCTTCCTCGGCAGTCAATTCCACCGCGCCCGCCTCACCGCCACGATGCAGGTTGGCGCGGAACTCGCCCGGTGCCGCCCGGCGCTGCATCGCCGCCACCACCTTGCGGCCGACCACCAGGCAGCGGATGTCGGTGCCGGCAGCTTCCTCGATGAATTCCTGCACCAGGAAATTGGCATACAGGCCGCGGAAGGCTTCGATCACGCTGCGCGCGGCCGAGGCCTTCTCGGCCAGGATCACGCCGCTGCCCTGGGCGCCTTCCACCAGCTTGATGACATGCGGCGGCTGGCCGAGCAGGTTCAGCAGGTGGCCGGTGTCGTCGGG
Organism: uncultured Rhodanobacteraceae bacterium; assembly: GCA_964624575.1. GTDB lineage: Bacteria > Pseudomonadota > Gammaproteobacteria > Xanthomonadales > UBA2363 > Pseudofulvimonas. The sequence goes on from CAZUZT010000017.1 coordinate 15,650, forward strand.
ATTGTCGCCATAGACGGTCTGCGGCAGGGCGATGCCTTCCCGTGCCAGCAACTGGTGCGCGCGCAACTTGTCGCGGGCGCGCAGGATCGCGTCGGACGGATTGGGCGTATAGGCGCCCATCATCTCGAATTGGCGCAGCACCGCCGTGCCGTACTTGTTCACCGAGGTGCCGATGCGCGGCAGCACGGCGCGGATCCCGCTCAGCTCGCGGCCCTTGTAGTACATCTGGAACTGGCGTGGGCCGATGCGCATGTAGCAGCGCAACGGATCCAGCACGCGCACCGTGTGACCGCGGTTGCGCGCCACTTCGACCAGGCGCTGGGTTGAGTAAAGCTTGCTGTTGCGGGACAGGATGACCAGTTTCATTGGGCTTTCCATCAATTTCGGGCGGCGATGCGTGGCGACCGGAGCGGGTAACCGGGTCGGGTCGGCAGCTGGGGTGTCATGCCGGCGACGATCAGGCGGGCAGCGCCTGCGCCAGACCGGCAGGCCGCCAGTGTGCGCGATTGTGGTGCCGGAGTGTGGGCAACGCAGGCCGGGGCTGTCAGCTGCCGTTCGGTCCGGTGTTGCCGGCAGCCTCGGCTGGCCCGCCGACCAGGAACGAATGGCCCGGATCCACCCGCAGCCGGCCGGCCATGGCGGTGCGTCCCAGCAGCATCGGGAACAGCATATTCTGGCGCGAAGTCAGGTTCAGCTCGATCGGCCATTGCCGGCCACCGACCGCCAGCAGCGTGCGGATGAACGGGCGCCGGGTGGTATGGCCGCCCGAGTCGGTGACGGCACGGACATCGACCACCGGCGCGCTGACCGCCACCGGCGCGGTGTCGGGTCCGGGCTGGACCACGAATCGTGCCTGCAGACCGGTATCGCCCTGCACCACCTCCAGCTGGCCCACATGCAGGGATGACGAGCGGGCGCCGGTGTCGATCTTGGCCTTGATCCGGGGCAGGCCGAGCCCGGGCAGGGCCAGCCACTCACGCCAGCCGAGCAGAAGCAGGTCATTGTCCATGGTGACGTCCCAGGGCGGCAGGAGCGGAGGCAAACGAGGGAGCGATTATCACTTGACTCAAGGCCTTGATTGTCAAGGATTTATCCACGCCGTTTCTGCGTCGGGGCGGCATTATGGAGGGCTGGCCGGCCTTCGGCAAGCGGTGCCGGCGATGTCCAGGCCAGACACCGGATTGCTCCCTTGCCGCCGCTGCCGCCGCGGTCCCGGCCCGGCACAAGGTCGGCTCTGGATCAGCCAAGCTTGATGGTTCCGCCCGCGCCGGGCAACGCTGCGAGCGCTTCCGGGCTAATCTGGCTGCCTTCCTGTCCCAGTTGGCCTGCGGTCATGTCCATCACCGACTCATCTGACGTCCTCGCTGCCCAGCCTGACAAGCCAAGGCGGGCACGCACCGAGAACACCCGCCAGGAGCGCATCCTCAGCCTGCACCGAAAGCTGAAGGCGGCGCGGCGGCCGATCCCGGTCAGCAGCCTGCTCGACGAGCTGGGCTGCTCCAGGGCCACGCTGTACCGGGATTTCGCCTTCCTGCGCGATGCCCTGGGTGCACCGCTGCTGCTGGGCGGCGAACCCAGCGCGGTGCGCTATATCGAGACTGACGGCGAGCCTTCGTTCGAGCTGCCCGGCCTGTGGTTGTCCAGCAATGAGCTGCATGCGCTGGTGGCCCTGTACGAGATGGCCAGCCGGCGCACCGGTGCCGGCCCGCTGAACGAGGCCCTGACCCCGCTCAAGGGCCGCATCGCCCGGCTGCTGGAAGCTGAAACCGGACGCAGTGGCTGGCCCGAAGGGCGGATCCGGGTGGTGGCCTCCACGCCCCGGCAACTGGATGAATCGGTGTTCCGGGCCGTTGCCAGTGCCACCCTGGAGGGCTGGCGGCTGGCCTTTGATTACGATGCCCGCAGCACCGGTCGCAACGACGAGCGCACGGTTTCACCGCAACGCCTGGTGCATTACCGGGACAACTGGTACCTGGATGCCTTCGATCACGGCCGCAATGGCGTGCGCAGTTTCGCCGTCGACCGGATTGACCGGCCCCGCGTCCTCGACCAGCCCGCGCAGCCGTTGCCTGAAGGCCAGCTCGACGAGCAGGTGCAGGCCGGTTACGGCATCTTTTCCGGCCCGGCCCGGGCCACCGCCGTGATCCGCTTTTCCGCCCGCGCCTCGCGCTGGGTGGCCGATGAGCGCTGGCATGCGCAACAGGAAGGCCGCTGGCTGTCCGATGGCCGCTACGAGCTGCGGGTGCCCTACAGCAACTCGCGCGAGCTGCTGGGGGACATCCTGCGCCATGGCGCCGATGCCGAGATCGTGACGCCGCTGTCGCTGCGTGAGCAGGCGCGCTCGATGCTGGAACTGGCGATCGCCAATTACGATGCGGCCGTGGCCACCGGCCCGGCCGCCGATTCCGACGACGGCACGGACGCAGGCTGAGGCGCGGCGAAGGTGCCGCCAAGGCGCCAATTGAGCGCATGCCGCACCTTTCCGACCAGGAATCGCCGAACACCCGGTCACGCACCCGGTCAGTGGCCCAAGCGCTGTGTCGCAGCCTGTGCGACGGGCACGGCGCAGGATTGCCGCAAGGGTCGCAAGACCGTTGCCGGAAGAACCTGCCATGACCACCCCCGTCACCGCTTCGATCGCCTGCTGGCCGCAACCGTCGGCGCAAACTCGGCAGCCGCCATTGCCCGGCGCCTGCCGACATGCCCGTCGCCGGCGTTTCCTGCTGGCCTGGGCGGCGCTGGGCGCCACCGTGCAACTGTGCCTGCCGGGCCTGCACCAGGCTGGAACGGGGCTGGGGCCGGCATCCCTGTGGCTTTGGCTTTTGCCACTGGCGGCGTTGCCGCTGGACCTGCTGTTGGCTTCGGCCGGACGGGGAGTTCATGGCCGGGCGATGGCCCTGGCCCGTCCGGTGGTCGCTGTCTGCCCTGGCATGGCCGCGCGCCGGGATCTGGCGGTGGCGCCGGGCCCGGTCATCGTGCCCTGGGCCCGGCTCCCGGGTGGCTGGCGGCCGTTGCGGCCCGGCCCGCGCGGGCTCAATCGCCGGCTGCGCCCGGTTCCGGCGCGGCGGCGCGTGCCACCAGCCCGCCGAGCGGGCTGAGGCTGACCTGGAAGCGGGCGCCATCGCGCATCGGCAGGTAGGCGCTGCTGCCATAGTCGGTATCGACGAACGGCAGCCAATTCGGATGCCGCCAGGCCAGGCGCCACAGATCCAGCGCCTTGCCGCCGGTCAGGTCGTGGACGGTGCGCGGTTGCGTGGTTTCCTCATCGATGCTGCGCCAGCGTCCGCTGAACCGGTCCAGCCGGTACATCGGGTCCAACCCGGCCAGAACCGCCCATGGCGCCCATTTCAGTACCCGCGCATCCAGCTGCCATTCATCGCCCAGCACCGGCACCACCAGGTGCCTGCCATCGGCCAGCGCCAGTTCGGCACTGTAGGCGCGTGCCCCGGTCTGGCTGAAGCTGATCGTCGCTACCGGCACCTCGTCGGTGAGGCGGGCGTAACCGTGCAGGGAGACCGCCAGCAGGCTCGCCGCCAGCGCCAGCAGGGCCAGCACCAGGAAGCTGGTCAACCGTGACAGGGTGCGCAGCGGTCGCCGCCGGCGGAGCGCCGCCACCAGGCCGGCGAAGGCGGCCAGGGCGCACAGTGCCAGCAGCACGGCGGCGGCCAGCAACCAGGGCATCGGGCCGGCAATCGACAGTTCGGCAGGCATGGGCTTGAGTATACTGGCGGCCATTCCGGCCGGATCCGGTGCCGCCGACGGCGCCGGCCATCGCCTTGAGCGGCCGGCCCGACCGCCTGAAGTCCAGGCGTTTCCCGATTGAGGAACTTACATGCGTGTTGTCCTGCTGATCCTCTCCTGCGTTCTTGTCCTGGCCGCCTGCGGCAACAAGGGCGATCTGTACCTGCGTGACCCCGCCGCACCGCCGCCGCTGACGCCGGAGGAGCTGGCGCTGGCCAGAGCCGAGTCGCAGCAGGAGGAAGCCGAATACGAAGCCGCGCGCACGGGCAGCCAGGAGACCCTGCGTGAACGACGCCAGCGCGAGCGCAGCCGGCAACGCGGCTACTGATCCGCGCGCTCGCCCGTACCTGCGGCTGCCGGTCGCCGTGCCGCGGCTGACAGCCCGGATCCTGCCGTGCCCGGCTGGCAGACACCGGCGATGAGCCTTGCCTTCACCAAGATGCATGGCGCCGGCAATGACTTCGTGGTCCTGGATTGCCGGCACGGCCAGGCGCTGCCCGACCACAACACCCTGGTGCACATGGCCGACCGCCGCCGTGGCATCGGCTGCGACCAGATCATGGTGCTGGAGCCGCCGCGCCAGCCGGGCTCGCTGGCCGCCTACCGGATCATCAATACCGATGGCTCGGCGGCCGGCCAGTGCGGCAATGGCGCACGCTGCCTGGCTGCCTGGTTGCACCGGGCCGGCGAGCTGGGTCCGGCGGCGGTGCTGGACAGCCCGTCCGGACCGGTGCCGGTGCGGGTGCTGGCCGATGGCGGCATCGAAGTCAGCCTGCAGGTGCCGGTGTTCGATCCGCCGGCCATTCCGATGGTTTTGCCGCCGGCCCGCGGTGTGCTGGCCGGTGCGGACAATGCCTGGCACCGGCTCGATCTGGATGGCCACAGCGTGCACTTCGGCGCCGTCTCCATGGGCAACCCCCATGTCATCATCGAAGTCGGGGACCTTGACCGGGCGCCGCTGGCACTGGCCCGGCAACTGCAGGCCGATCCGGCCTTCCCGCAGGGCTGCAACGTCAGTTTCGCCCGGGTCCTGGACCGTGACCGGATCGGCCTTCGGGTAATCGAGCGCGGCGTCGGAGAAACCCTGGCCTGCGGCAGCGCCGCCTGTGCCAGCCATGCCTGGTTGCAGCGCCTGGGCCGGGTCGGCAGCGACAGCCGCGTCGAGCTGCCTGGCGGTATCCTCCAGGTCACCTGGGCTGGCGGTGTCGACGAGCCGGTGCGGCTGGCCGGTCCAAGCACATTTGTTTTTGAAGGAACCTGGCTGTCATGACCCAAGACGATTCTTCCCGGCCGGCTTCAGCGGCTTCAGCCCCGGCCGCGCGTTCGTCCATCGGCTCCGGCCCGGTGGCGGAAACCGGCCTGGCGGCGGCCGAGGTCGCCAGCTACCTGCGCCGGCATCCGGATTTCCTCAGCCAGCACCCGGACCTGGCGCTGAGCCTGAAAGTGCCGCGCGAACACGGCAATGGCCGGGCCGCCTCGCTGGCCGGCTACCAGCTGGAAGTGCTGCGCGACAAGAACCGGGAGTTCTCGCGCCGGATCAAGCAGCTGGTCGAGATCGCCTCGGAGAACGAAACCCTGATGCGGCGCGTGCACGCGCTGAATCTGGCGCTGATGCGGGCCGCCACGCCCTACGAAAGCGTGCGTCGGCTGATTGCCACCTTGCGCGAGGATTTCGGTACCGACCTGGTCTGCCTGCTGCTGCATGAGCCCGATCCGGCGCTGCCGATCGGCGACTGGCTGCTCAGCATCCCGGCCGCCGACCCGGGTCTGGCGCCGCTGGCGGAAATACTGACGCGCGAGCAGCCGTTGTGCGGCCGCCTGACCCCGGCGCAGCTGATGGTGCTGTTCGCCGACCGCTGCGACCAGGTCGCCTCCTGCGCGCTGTTGCCGCTGCATGGCCAGGGCCTGCTGGCGATCGGCAGCCCCGAGGCCAACCGCTTCCACCCCGGCCAGGGCACCTTCTTTTTGGAACTGATCGGCGAGACCGTCAGCACGGCCCTGCGCCGGTTCGCCAACGACTGACATGGCCGCCGACGCCCCGGCACCGGACGCCAGCGGCTTTGACCGCAACCGCTTCGATCCCGGCGCCGATGTCCAGGCTTTCCTGCATCACCTGGCGGTGGTGCGTCGGCTCAGCCCGCATACCCTGGCTGCCTACCGTGCCGATCTGGCCCGCCTGCTGGACGACGACCAGGTCCAGCGCCTGGACGATTGGCAACAACTGGATGCGCAACACCTGCGCGCCATCGTTGCCCGCCAGCACCGGGCCGGCCTGTCCGGGCGGTCATTGGCACGCTGGTTGTCGGCGGTGCGCGGCCTATGCCGCTGGCTGCTGCGCGAAGGCCGTATCCAGGCCAATCCAGCCGCCGGCTTGCGCGCGCCGAAGAGTCCGCGCAAGCTGCCATCGGTGCTCGACGCCGATGCCATGGGCGCGTTCCTGGACGGCATCGGCGGCGAGCAGGCCGCCGACCCGTTGCTGGCGGCCCGGGACCGGGCCCTGTTCGAGCTGGCCTATTCCTCCGGCCTGCGGGTCAGCGAGCTGGTGGCGGTGTGCTGGCAGGATTTCGACCAGGACATGGCCGCGCTGCGCGTCGACGGCAAGGGCGGGCGCACCCGCATCGTGCCGGTCGGGCGCAACGCCCGGCAGGCGCTGGCCGACTGGCGCGCCTTGGAACCCGGCGATGGCCATGTCTTTCCCGGGCGCAAGGGCGGGCCGCTGACCACCCGCGCGGTGCAGTTGCGCATCCGCCAACTGGGCCTGCGCCAGGGCGTGCAGCAGCGCCTGCATCCGCACCTGCTGCGCCACTCCTGCGCCAGCCACGTGCTGGAATCCTCGCAGGACCTGCGCGGCGTCCAGGAACTGCTTGGCCACGCCGACATCGCCACCACGCAGATCTATACCCATCTGGATTTCCAGCACCTGGCGCGGGTCTACGATGCCGCCCATCCGCGCGCGCGCCGCCGTTCCGGCGACAGCGGCGACGACGGGGATTGACACCCGGGTCCAGCGTATGCCGGTACGGGCAGGTACCGGCTTGGGGTGCCCAACGGCTCAGAAGAACAGGTTGATCGCCAGCACGGTCAGCGGGATGTAGAGCAGCGACAGTGGCCCGCAGACGCGGAAGAAATCGCTGGTGCGGTAGCCACCCGGGCCCATGATCATCGCGATCACCGGGTTGGTGACGGTGAAGAAGTTGTTCGAGGCGGCCACGCCGACCAGCAACGCATAGGCGGCCGGATTGCCACCCGTGGCCAGGGCGGCGTTGATCGCCAGCGGCACCATCAGCACGGTGGCGCCGACATTGGACATCACCATGGCGAAGAAGCTGGTCAGGGCGACGATGCTCAACTGCACCGCCAGGTCCGGCATGTTGCCCAGGTATTGCATCGCCTCCTGGATCAGCCAGGGCGCCGCGCCGGTGGTTTCCAGCGCGAAACTGAGCGGGATCAGGCTGGCCAGCATGAACACCGTCTTCCAGTTCACCGCGCTGTAGGCCTCTTCGACGCTGAGCACACCGACCAGCATCATCCCGACCGCGCCGGCGAACAGCATCACCGCCAGCTGGTCGGCGCTGTACAGGGCAAAGCCGATGGCGACGAAGAAGATCGCCAGCGCATGCCACAGCTTGTGCGGGCGCTGCTCCTGCTTGGGGATGTCGGTGACGACCACGTAATCCTGGTTCTCGGCCGACTGCGCCAGGTCGCGCCAGAAACCGTGGAACACCAGGCAATCGCCGGCGCGGATCGCGGTTTCCCGCACCGGTCCGGTGATCACCTGTTCGCCGCGGCTGATCGCCAGGATGCTCAGCCCCAGGCGCTTGCGCATGCGCAGCTCCGAGGCCATCTTGCCGATGAAGCGGCTGCCCGGCGGCACCACCGCCTCGGCGATGCCGGCGCGGGCCGGGTTGAAGAAGTCGGCGAACTCGCGCAGCCGCGGCCGCAGGTTCAGCACCTTGTTCTGCGCGAACAGCTGCACTTCTTCACGGGCACCCATGACGCCGAGCACGGTGCCGACCCAGATCATCTGGTCCGACGGCGGCGCCAGCCGCGCTTCCGAGCCGACCTTGATCGCCAGGATCATCGGCGTGTCGCTGAGTGATTCGGCCTCGGCCACCGACATGCCCACCAGCGGGCTGTCGGCGGTCACCACCAGCTCGTGGATGTCGCCTTCGATGCCATAGGCCTTGCTGAAGTAGCTTTCCGGCCGGGCCGGCTTGGCCGCCTGGGTACGCAGCCGCTCGGGCATCAGCCGCGGCGCGATGAAAATGAAATAGGCGATGCCGACCAGCAGCAGGCTCAGGCCGACCGGGGCCACGGCGAACATCGGGAACGGCTCCAGGGCGCGGGCACCCGACGGCAGGTTGCGGTTGGCACTGACGATCAGGTCGTTGAGCACGATCAGCGACGAGGAGCCGACCATGGTCAGCGAGCCGCCCAGGATGATGCAGCAGGCAACCGGGAACAACAGTTTGGCCAGCGGCAGGCCGGTCCGGGCCGAGATCCGGCTGGTCACCGGCAGCCACAGGGCAATGTCCACCGAGTTCTGCATGAAGCCGGAAACCACGCCGGGGATCGATGACAGCAAAAGCGTCAGACGGTTTTCGATGCCCGAGGACAGGCGGATGATGAACTGCGCCGCGAACGCCATCACCCCGGTGCGCTCCAGGCCAGCGCCCATGATCATCGTCGCGATCACCGCCAGCACGGCGCTGGAGGAAAAGCCCGAGAACAATTCCTCGCTGGGCACCAGGCCCAGGATGCCCAGCAACACCAGCACCAGCGGCGCGACGATGTCGGCGCGGATCCACTCGCCGACAAACATCACCACCGTGAACAGCAGCAGGCTCAGGACCAGGAGCATGTCCGTGGTGAAGATGAGCGTGCCGGTGTCCATCGGGTCGGTGGCTGGTTCCAGTCAGGGGGTGCGCGGTGCAGGTGGGCGGGTCATGCCCGGGCCGGACGGGCGGGCAGTGGTGGCCCGGTGGCAGCGGTGCCGGCGGCAACCATGATCATGCCAGCCGCTGCCGGACCAGGGCTCACGCCGGCACGGCCTGGAACATCAGGTCGAAGACAGGATGGCCCAGTTTCAGACCGCGTTGTTCAAAGTGGGTCAGCGGCCGGCTCTCCGGACGCGGCACGAAGGTGCCATCGGCGGCCAGGTTGCGCAGGCCCGGGGCCGCCGACAGCACCGCCAGCATGTGCCCGGCGTAGGGTGGCCAGTCGGTGGCCAGGTGGATCCGGCCACCGGCCCGCAGCCGGCTGTGCAGCAAGGCCACCAGGCCGGGCTGGATCAGGCGCCGCTTGTGGTGCTTCTTCTTCGGCCAGGGATCGGGAAAGAACACCCGGATCTCATCCAGGCTGGCCGGCGGCAGGGCGTGCTCAAGCACCTCCACGGCATCGTGCTGGACTACGCGCAGGTTGCCGATGCCGGCTTCGGCAGCGTTCTTCAACAGGCGACCGACGCCGGGGCCGTGCACCTCGATGCCGATGAAATCCTTGTCCGGCTCGGCGCTGGCGGTCGCCAGCAGGGCATCGCCATTGCCGAAGCCGATCTCAAGTACCCGCGGCGCGCGGCGGTCGAACACGGCGTCGAGGTCCAGAGCCGGTTCGTTGTCGGCGGGCAACGCCAGCAGGTACCGGTCGCCGTGCTGCGCCAGGGCCCGTGCCTGGGCCGGTGTCAGCCGCCCCTGGCGCAGGACGAAGCTGCGCACCGGGCGGCGTCCGGCCGGGATCGGTTGATTGGCCCCTGACACCAGCGCCGGCTCAGTCGATCAGCCCATCGATGGGCGAGGATGCGTTGGCGTGGCGCAGGCGCGGTATGCGGCCGGCCAGGAAGGCATCACGGCCGGCCTGCACCGCCCGGCGCATCGCCCGGGCCATGCGCACCGGCTCGCGGGCGCCGGCAATGGCGGTGTTCATCAATACGCCGTCGCAGCCCAGTTCCATCGCGATGGCGGCATCCGAAGCGGTGCCGACGCCGGCATCGACGATGATCGGCACCTTGGCGTTCTCGACAATCTCGATCAGGTTCCAGCGGTTCTGCACGCCCAGGCCGGAACCGATCGGCGCCGCCAGCGGCATCACCGCCACCGCGCCCATCTCCTCGTATTGCCGTGCCAGCACCGGATCGTCGCTGCAGTACACCATCACCTGGAAGCCGTCGGCGACCAGGATTTCCGTGGCCTTGAGGGTCTGCACCACATCCGGGTACAGCGTGCGGCGATCACCCAGCACCTCCAGCTTGACCAGGCTGTGGCCGTCCAGCAGTTCGCGCGCCAGGCGCAACGTGCGCACGGCCTCGTCGGCGCTGTAGCAGCCGGCGGTGTTGGGCAGGATGGTGTAGCGGTCCGGCGGCAGGACATCGAGCAGGTTCGGCTGCGACGGGTCCTGGCCGATATTGCTGCGCCGGATGGCGATGGTGACGATTTCCGCCCCGGCGGCCTGCGTGGCGGCCTGGGTCTCGGCCAGGTCGGCGTATTTGCCGGTACCGGTCAGCAGGCGCGAGCGGTAGTGCCGGCCGGCGATGACCAGGGTGTCGTCGTCGGCATCGGTTGCGCTGGCGGCGTCATTCATCAGCCACCTCCGATGGCGTTGACGATCTCGACCCGGTCGCCGTCAGCCAGGCAATGTTCGCCGTGGCGGCTGCGCGGCACGATTTCCCGGTTCACTTCCACCGCCACCTTGCGCTGGGCCAGTTCGGTCTCATCCAGCAGCTGGGCGATGGTCATCTGCACCCGGATCGGGCGGCGTTCTCCATTGAGCATGATTTCCATGCCGGCATTGTAGCGCCGGGCGGCCGGGCCGGGCTGTACCGGGGCCGACCCGGGCGTGCCAACCGGTGCCGCGGCGCGTCGTGCGCTTGCCGGCCTGCCCATGCGCCACGCGCAGCCATCGGGCAGATACAGGGGCCAGCCCTGGAATACGCCATGGCCCGGATTCCCGGCTAGGATAAGTGCCGTTGACACCCCAAACTCTTTCCAAGGAGCAGACGATGTTCAAGGAGTTCAAGGAATTCGCCACCCGCGGCAACGTGCTCGACATGGCCGTGGGCATCATCATCGGCGCCGCGTTCACCACCATCGTCAGCTCCCTGGTCGACGACATCCTGATGCCGCCGTTGGGGCTGGTGCTGGGCCAGCTTGATTTCACCAACCTGTTCATCACCCTGGGCGAGGGCGAGTTCGCCTCCCTGGCCGTGGCCCGCGAAGCTGGCGCGCCGGTCATCGCCTACGGCCTGTTCATCAACGCGGTGATCAAGTTCCTGCTGGTTGCCTTGGCCCTGTTCCTGGTGATCCGCCAGTTCAACCGCTTCCGCAAGGAAGAAGAAGCCGCTCCGGCCGCGCCGCCGCGCCAGGAAGTGCTGCTGGAGGAAATCCGCGATCTGCTCAAGCAGC
>CAZUZT010000018.1:0-23972 GCA_964624575.1 uncultured Rhodanobacteraceae bacterium
GCCTGGACCAGGCCGAACTTGTTGCCGCAGTCGTAGCGGGTACCGCGGAAGCGGCAGGCGTATACCGGCTGGTCGGCGGCGATCAGGGTCTGGATCGCGTCGGTGAGCTGGATCTCGCCACCGGCACCGGGGCTGGTGTCGTCCAGGGCCTGGAAAATCCGCCCCGACAGAACATAGCGGCCGACCACGCCCAGGGTCGACGGCGCCTGTGCCGGGTCGGGCTTTTCAACGATCGCGGCCATGGCCAGGGCGTCGTCGCCGGCTCCGGCCCGGCCGGCACCCTCCTCACGCAGCGAGACGATGCCGTAGCTGCCGGTCTTCTCGCGCGGCACGTCCTCCACGGCAACGACACTGCCCTGCTCGCGCTCGGCCACCGCCACCATCTGTGCCAGGGCGCCGTGCTCGCGGTTCCAGATCAGGTCATCGGGCAACAGCACGGCGAACGGCTCATCGCCAACCACCGGCCGCGCGCAGAGCACGGCATGGCCCAGACCCCGGGCCTCGGACTGGGTGACGAACACGCAGCGCACGCCCTCCGGCAAGGTGCTGCGCACCCGTTCCAGAAGCTCGTCCCGGCCCTTGAGCGCCAGTTTGTGCTCCAGCTCGTAGGCGGTATCGAAGTAATCGGCAATCGCGTGCTTGTAGCGGTTGACCACGAACACCAAGGTGGTGCAGCCGGCCTGCACCGCTTCGTTGGCGGCGTACTGGATCAGCGGCATGTCCACCACCGGCAGCATTTCCTTGGGCACCACCTTGGAGGCGGGCAGGAAGCGCGTGCCCAGTCCGGCAACGGGGAAGACCGCAGTGCGGACCTTGAAGGGATGATTCATGACTCGACGGGTTCCTTGCAGACGTATCCGTAACTGAATTCCGGCAACTGGCCGGTGACCAGGCGCGACAGCTCTTCTTCGTTGTATTCGGCCACGGCCAGGGCCATCTGGTCGAAGCTGCGCAGCAGCTGTTGCCAGCCCGGCAGCGGCGGTTCTGCCAGGAAGATCTTGCGATGCTCGGTTTCCCGGTATTTTTCCAGCGGATGGAACAGCTCCTCGCGCAGCTTCTCGCCCGGGCGCAGGCCGCTGTAGACGATGGCGATCTCGTCCTGGGTCTTGCCGGCCAGGCGGATCATCTGCTCGGCCAGATAATGGATGCGCACCGGCTGGCCCATGTCGAGCACGAAGATCTCGCCGCCATGCCCCTGCACGCTGGCCTGCAGGATCAGCTGGCAGGCTTCCGGAATGGTCATGAACCAGCGCTCCATCTCCGGATGGGTGACGGTGACCGGACCGCCGCGGGCGATCTGCTCGCGGAACAGCGGCACCACCGAACCGGCCGAGTCCAAGACATTGCCAAAGCGCACGGTGATCGTGCGCATCGGGCTGTTGGCGCCCAGCCCCTGGCAATAGAGTTCAGCCAGGCGCTTGCTGGCACCCATGACATTGACCGGGTTGACCGCCTTGTCGGTGGAGATCAGCACGAAGGTTTCCACCCCGCCCTCACGGGCCGCCTCGGCGATGGCACGGGTGCCCAGCACGTTGTTGCGCACCGCCTCGCGCAGTTGCTGCTGCAGCAGCGGCACGTGCTTGTAGGCGGCGGCGTGGAACACCACCTGCGGACCGTGCCGCTGGATCACCTCGCGGGCGGTGTGGACATCGCTGCAGTCACCGATCACGCCGGCCAGCGCCAGGTTGGGATAGCGCGCTTCCAGCTCGCGCAGGATGCGGTACAGGTTGTATTCGGACTGTTCAAGGATCACCAGCCGCGACGCGCCCAGGCGCGCCACCTGGCGGCACAGCTCCGAGCCGATCGAGCCGCCGCCGCCGGTGACCAGCACCCGGTGTCCGGCCAGTCCGGTGCGGATCGCGGTCCAGTCCAGCTCGACCTCGTCGCGACCGAGCAGATCCTCGATCGCCACTTCCTGCAGCTGGTTGAGCTGGGCCCGGCCGGCAATGACGTCGGCTAGCCGGGGAATGGTGCGGAACGGCAGGCCGGTGGCCTCGCACAGGCCGACCACCCGTTGCATCTGTTCGGGACTGACGCTGGGCAGGGCGATGACCAGCATGTCGGCAGCCACTTCATGGGCGATCTCGGGCAGTCGCTCCAGACCGCCCAGCACCGGCACCGAACGGATGCGCGCACCGTGCAGGCTGGGATCGTCATCCAGGATGCCGACCGGCCGCAGGCCGCGCTCCCGGCCCAGGTCGCGCAGCAGGGCCTCGCCCGAAGAACCGGCTCCAATCACCAGCACGCGCTGCGAGGCATGCTGGCGCAACAGGTCCAGGCGGCTGTCCTTCCAGTAGCGGTAGCCCAGCCGCGGCGCGGCCAGGAACATGGTCAGCATGAACGGATACAGCAACAAGACACTGCGCGGGATGCCTTCCAGGCGCGTGAACACGAACAGCGCCAAAGCAATCGACAAGGCGCCCAGGACGCTGGCCCGGAGAATATTCATCAAATCCGGCAGGCTGGCAAAGCGCCACAGGCCGCGGTACAGGCCGGTCCACCACAGCACCAGGCCCTGAGTGGCCAGGACCACCGGCAGCTCGCGGTCGAAAATCTGCGGCGGTTCGTAATAGCCGATATCCGACAACCAGTAACGCAGCCACTGGCTGAGCAGCCAGGCCAGCCAGACCATGGCCAGATCGTGCAAGACCACGGCGATACGCGGGGTGATGCGCGCCAGCAGCGGGCTGGGACGGATCATAGGGTCGCCTCCCGCACTGCCAGGCGGCGCGCGGCCGCGGTGCGCAGCAATACCCACAACGCCAGACCCAGCAGATACACGGTCACGGCGATCAACCACGGCGGGTGCAGGACCTGCATGCGCATCAGGATCAGGGCGGGCATGGCGACGAAGAGGTTCCAGAGCATATAGCAGCCGCTGACCCGACCGTGGCTGGCGCCGGCCCGGACCAGGTACTGGTACAGGTGCTGGCGATGGGCCCGCCACACCGGCCGCCCGCGCACGGCGCGCCAGATCAGTGTCGCGCCGCTGTCAATCAAGAATGCCGAGCCGATGACCAGGCTTTCGGCCCAGCCAATCCAGCCGCGAACCCCGCCATACAGGGCCAGCCAGGCCAGCATCAGGCCCAGGAAACCGGCGCAGCCATCGCCCATGAACACCCGTGCCCGGGGCAGGTTCCAGGGCAGGAAGCCCAGCAGGGCCGCCGCCAGGACCAGGGCCAGGCCGGCCATCGCCGGATCATCGGCGCGCAGGTACAGGCAGGCGAAAGCAACCGCGCACCAGACCGCCTGACCGGTGAGCAGGCAGTCGATGCCATCCATGAAATTGTGCAGATTCACCGACCAGGCGACGCCGATGGCGACCGCCAGCGCGAAGGTCCAGGTCAATTCGCCGGTAACTTCGACCAGCGGCTGGATTGCCAGCACCAGCAGCGCGCCCGCCAACAGATGCACCGGCAGCCTGGCCGCCGCCGGCAACGGACGAAGATCATCGACCACGCCGATCGCCGCCACCAGCGCCAGCGCCAGCAGCAGCGGCCAGCCGGGAGTCTGCCAGCTGCCGCCGCCAATCAGGGTGGCCAGCACCGCCAGGCAGGCAAGGACGACGCCGATGCCACCACCGCGCGGCACCGGGCGCTGGTGCGAGCTGCGTTCGCCGGGCACATCCAGCAGCTGCCGCCAGCCGGCCTGGGCCACGGTCCGGGCGACAAGCCAGGCCAGCAGTCCGGCGGCCAACATCATCGCCCCCGTCCACAGCGGCGAAAAAAGCAGCGATGGCGGCGACAGCCCGTCAATCATTATTTGGCAGCTCGGCCGGGGCCAGGCTGTGAAGCCTGGCCGGAATTACAACGGACCACGGCCATGGTCCTGGCGCAGGCCGATAACGATTCGGCTGGGCGGCGGGTGATCGACGGACGCTGCGACATCGCCGGCAGGCCCATCATTCGCCGAGCAGGCGGTGCTGCGGCTTGATCATGTCCCAGCCTTTGCAACTGGGGCATTGCCAGTGATGGCTGCGGGCACCGAAACCACAGCGCCGGCAGCGGTAACCCGAACCCTGGTCGATCATCCGGTCAGCGACCTCGGCGATCGCGACCAGCACCGGCCGGGTCTGTTCCGAGGCCCGGCGCAGGCCGATCTGGGCCAGCCGGCTCAGACCCGGCACGCTGGGATGATGGCGCAGCTCGCGCGCCAGGAAGATCTCCGCGGCCTCCTCGCCGTCGTCGCGGGCGATATGCCGAGCCAATGCCAGCACCGGCGCGATGCCCTGGTAGCGGGCGGACATCTCGGTCAAAAACTGGCGCGCGCGCTCGTTGTCGCCGAGCTGGTCGTAACCGGCCATCAGATCATCCAGCAGCAGCGGCAGGACATCCATGTCGACGCGGGCGGCACGTTCGTAGGTGCGCACGGCGCGGGTGGCATCGCCTTGCGCCATGGCCATGCCCGCCGCCAGGATCTCGGCGCGGGCACAGTTGGGGTCGGCCTTCAGCGCCTGCTCCAGTTCGTCCTGGGCGATCTGCAGCTGGCCGCGGCTGCGGGCACGCTCGGCCAGCTCACAGTGGTAGTGGGCGATGACCGCGCCCTGCGGCCGCCCGGACAACTGCTCCAGGCGCTCGGCGTGATCAATGGCGCGCGGCCAGTCGCGCTCGGCCTCATAGATGGTGACCAGCTTGCGCAGCGCTTCGGCGGTTTCGATGTCGGCCGTCACCAGATCGGAGAACAGGGCTTCGGAGCGATCCAGCAGGCCGGCGCGCAGATAATCCTCGCCCAGCTCGAACAGGGCCGCGGTCTTCTGCGCCTTGCTCAGGTTCTCGCGCTTGAGCAGGTCCTGATGCAGGCGAATGGCACGGCCGACTTCACCCCGGCGCCGGAACAGGCTGCCCAGGGCAAGCTGCGTTTCGACCGCTTCCTGGTCGAGCTCGGCAATCGACAGGAAGACCTCGATCGCCTTGTCCGGCTCTTCGTTGAGCAGATGGCTCAGGCCGCGGAAATAACCGCTGGACAGGCGGTCGACCCGGGCACCGCTGATCAACTCGGTGCCGGTGCGGGCAAAGAACCAGCTGGCTGCCGCCACCACCGGCAGCAACAACCAGAACAGATCGATTTCACCCATGGTCTTTGAACCGGATCGGCATCGGCCGGTGGCCGGAGGCGATCAGGGTTCGATCGGCGCCAGGCCGCCCTGCGCGCCACGGTTGACCCGTTCGCGCAGTTCCTTGCCCGGCTTGAAATGGGGGACATGCTTGCCGGGTAGCGCCACGGCTTCCCCGGTCTTGGGATTGCGACCCACGCGCGGCGGGCGATAGTGCAGGGAAAAGCTGCCAAAACCCCGGATCTCGATCCGGCCGCCATCGGCCAGGGTTGCGGCCATCTGCTCCAGCACCTGCTTGACCGCCAGTTCCACATCGGCCTGTTCCAGATGTTTGAGCTGGTCGGCCAATGCATTGATGAGTTCAGACTTGGTCATGGCGACTCCTTCGCTCTGTCCCTGCCCGCCAATGGATGCAACAGCCGGCGGGACTGTCCCGCCGGCTGTTGTTTCCGGTCCCCAGGACCGGCGCCAACGGCCGGCCACCGGATAGGCGGCCGGACCGTTCGACGTCTCCCTCAGTCGTCCTTGCGCAGCTGTTCCTTGAACAAGGCGCCCAGGTTGGTCGTGCCGGTCGAGGCATTCTGGTATTCCTCCAGCACCTCGGCCAGTTCGGCCTCATCCTTGGCCTTGATCGACAACTGCAGCTGCCTGCCCTTGCGATCCATGCCGATGAACTTGGCTTCGACCTCATCACCGACCTTGAGCACCTGGCTGGCGTCCTCGGTCCGGTGCTTGGCGATGTCGCCGACCCGGATGTAACCCTCCACGCCCTCACCCAGGTCGACCACCGCACCGCGGGCGTCAACCTCGGCAATGGTGCCCTTCAGGAGCGAGCCCTTGGGGTTGTTGGCCATGAAGGTGCCGAACGGATCCTGCTCCAGCTGCTTGATGCCCAGCGAGATGCGCTCACGCTCCGGATCCACGGCCAGCACCACGGCTTCGATCTCGTCGCCCTTCTTGAACTGGCGCACCAGATCCTCGGCCGTACCCTGCCAGGAAATGTCGGAGGTGTGGACCAGCCCGTCGATGCCGCCGTCCAGGCCGATGAAGATGCCAAAGTCGGTGATCGACTTGATCGGACCGGTGACTTTGTCGTTCTTCTTGTAGATCGCGGCGAAGGTTTCCCACGGGTTGGCCTGGACCTGCTTCATGCCCAGCGAGATGCGGCGACGCTCCTCGTCGACATCCAGGACCATGACCTCGACGTCGTCGCCGACCTGGACCACCTTGGCCGGGTTGACGTTCTTGTTGGTCCAGTCCATTTCCGACACGTGCACCAGGCCCTCGACGCCGGGCTCGAGCTCGACGAAGCAGCCGTAATCGGTGACGTTGGAGACCTTGCCGAAGAAGCGGCTGTTGGACTGGTAGCGGCGGCCGATGTTGACCCAGGGGTCATCGCCCAGCTGCTTGAGGCCCAGGGAAACGCGATTGCGCTCCTTGTCATACTTGAGCACGACGATTTCCAGCTCCTGGCCGACTTCCACCACCTCGGACGGATGGCGCACGCGCTTCCAGGCCATGTCGGTGATGTGCAGCAGGCCATCGATGCCACCCAGGTCGACGAAGGCGCCGTAATCGGTGAGGTTCTTGACCACACCGTTCAGGCGCGCACCTTCGATCAGGCGCTCGATCAGGGCTTCGCGTTCGGCCGAGAATTCGGTTTCGACCACGGCCCGGCGCGAGACAACGATATTGTTGCGCTTGCGGTCGAGCTTGATGATCTTGAATTCCAGATCCTTGCCTTCCAGGTGGGTCGGCTCGCGCACCGGTCGGACATCGACCAGGGAACCGGGCAGGAAGGCGCGGACGTCCTTGATGTCGACGGTGAAGCCGCCCTTGACCTTGCCGCTGATGCGGCCGGTGATGGTGGCATCGTCGGTCATCGCGGTTTCCAGCTCGTCCCAGACCATCGCGCGCTTGGCCTTCTCGCGCGAGAGCATGGTCTCGCCGAAGCCGTTCTCGATGTATTCCAGGGCAACCTGCACTTCGTCGCCGATATTGATCTCAAGCTCGCCATCGTCGTCACGGAACTGCTCGATGGGGATGACCCCTTCGGATTTCAGTCCGGCATTGACAATGACCACGTCGGCTTTGACGTCGACCACGACGCCGGTGACGATGGCACCCGGCTTGAGCTTGGCAAAGGCCTGGCTCTGTTCAAACAGCTCGGCAAAACTCTCAGACATAGATTTTCCAGTTGACCCACGGATCACGCGAAGTGATCCACCTGTTGGTTGGCGCCTTGCAGCACCGTTGCGGTTGATCCGGCTCCAGCCAGCAAGACGGCTGGGAACCGGCACGAAAAGGCGCGCCGGAATCCGGCACACCTGGTTTGAAAACGGTCAAATCCTTTTGTCCGGCCACGCCCGTCGGGGGCAACCTCTCAATCCCGACGGCGGACCAGATCCAGCACGAGGGCCACCACCTGCTCGACCGGAATAGCCGTCGAATCCAGGTGCACCGCGTCGTTGGCTGCCTTCAATGGCGCCACACTGCGCTGGCTGTCACGCGCATCGCGCTGCCTGATCTCCTCCAGGAGATCGGAAAGTATAGTCACCACGCCCTTTGTCATCAACTGTTTATGGCGTCGTCTCGCCCTTTCGTCGGCACTGGCGGTGAGAAATATCTTGAATGCGGCGCGGGGGAATACCACGGTGCCCATGTCGCGGCCGTCAGCGACCAGTCCCGGGGGCTGGGCAAAGGCCCGCTGCCGGTCCAGAAGCGCGGTGCGCACCTGGGGAATGGCCGCCACCTGCGAGGCCGCCGTCCCTGCCGCTTCGGTACGCAGGTCATGGTCGCGCGACCGGTCTTCCAGCTGCACCGATACCCCGTCACCGGTCGGTTTGAAGACGATGGGCAGTTCGCGCGCCAGATCGGCCAGGGCCTGGCTGTCGTCCATCGCGATGCCGCGTTCCATCGCCAGCAGCCCGACCGCCCGGTACAGGGCACCGGAGTCGAGCAGGTGCCAGCCCATCCGGGCCGCCACCTCCCGTGCCACCGTACCTTTGCCCGAACCGCTGGGGCCGTCGATGGTCAGGATCGGCACGGACGGCTGGACATCGGTGCCTGGAGTGTGTGAAGCGGTCGGCATGGGCGGCTCTGGCGGAAAGTTCGAAACGGCCATGGCCGGGGCGATGGCAGCTGGGGCGTGTGTCTCCGGATTCTGACGCCGGCCCGACCGGCACCGCTGCGCGCGAACCGCAAACGCCGGGCAGCCTTGCCGCGCCGGAAATGCCGGAACGCATGCATTGCGTACCGGTCCGGCAGCGACGACCCGACAGGCGATCAGGAGAAACAACCGGACTAGGCTAGCAAAGCCTGACGCGAAGGGCGAACTTCGCCGACGCCGGCACCGTGTCCGCGCACCGCGCGGGCATGGCCGCCAGCACGGCCAGCCTGTGATTCATGGTGGCTGATGACCGCTGGCGAGACCGCGATGCCGCTGGCCGGCAAGCCCTGTATTGCGCACCGGAAGAACCACCGGTGGGTGGATGGGAACGGACGCCCTCGATCACTTGCCCTGAGGTCGCGTTGCGGCTATCGGTCCGGTGCCAGCCCGACATTCATGCCCACCGCAGCCGCCAGCCCGATGAAACCGGGAAACGAGGTGGCGACATTGGCGCAATCGCGGATCATCACTGGCCCGTCGGTCCGCTGGGCCAGCACCGCCAGGGCCATGGCACAACGGTGGTCACCGGCACTGTCGACGCTGACATCGCCGGCAGCCAGGGGCCGGCCGCCGTCGATCACGGCACCATCGGGCGATTCCTCGACCTGGATGCCCAACTGCCGCAGGGCCGTAGCCATCACCGCGATCCGGTCCGATTCCTTGACCCGCAGTTCCGCCGCGCCGCTGATCCGGGTTCTGCCGGCGGCCAGGGCGGCGGCGGCGAACAGGGCCGGGAACTCGTCGATCATGTCCGGCACCAGGGACGCCGGCACATCGATACCGTGCAGGGGGGCGTGGCGCACGCGCAGGTCAGCCAGTTCCTGACCCTCGCTCTGGCGCCGGTTGAGTACCTGGATATCGGCGCCCATCGACTGCAGCGCGGTGACCAGACCGGTCCGACGCGGACTGATGCCAATATCGGCCAGCACCAGGTCCGAGCCAGGTACCAGGCTGGCCGCCACCAGGAAGAACGCCGCCGACGAAAAATCACCGGGAACCACGACGCGGCCGGGCGAAACCAGCCGTGCCGGCGGCTCCAGGGTGATCCAGCCCTGGGCGTCGGTATCGACCCGGACGCCGAACGCAGCCAGCATGGTTTCGGTGTTGTCGCGCGTAGCGTGCGGTTCGCGGATACGGGTGCGGCCATCGGCACGCAGGCCGGCCAGCAGCAGCGCCGATTTGAGCTGGGCACTGGCCACCGGCAGGCGATGGTCCCTGCCCTGCAGTTGCCGGCCGCCCTGGATGTGCAACGGCGCGGTACCGGCCGGGGTGGTGCCGATCCGTGCGCCCATGGCGGCCAGCGGGGTCACCACCCGCTGCATCGGGCGGCTGGACAGGGAGACATCCCCGATCAGCACGCTGTCAAAGTCCTGCCCGGACAACAGCCCGGCCAGCAGGCGCATCGCGGTACCGGAATTGCCGCAGTCCAGTGCCTGACCCGGCGCCACCAGGCCACGCAAGCCGACGCCGGAAACCTGACGGACGCCGTCCCCGGGCGCCTGGATGGCCACGCCCATGGCGGTCAGGATGGCGGCCGTAGCGCGGGTATCGGCACCCTCCAGGAATCCCTCGATGCGGGTATCGCCATCGGCCAGGGCCGCCAGCATCAGCGCACGGTGGGAAATCGACTTGTCGCCCGGCAGGGTGATCTCGCCCGCCAGTGCCCTGCCCGGTCCGGCCTGCCAGTGGATCAGCGCGGTCATTGTCCACAGCCCATGGCGCTGCCCGGCGGTGGCGTCCGGTTCCGGCTCACAGCACACGCACCGAGTGCACTCCGCTCGTCGCCGACAGGCGCGCCATGCAGTCCCCGTCCGGCCGGCCGTCCAGGTCAAACACGGCATAGGCCAGCTCGTCCATCACCGCCGCCTGCATCTGCACGATGTGCAGGCCGGCCGCACCCAGGGTCACGGCGATCCGTCCGCTGGCCCGGGCATCGGCCCGGCTGATGGCGGTCAAGCGGCAGGCACCCAGGCGCGGCAGCATCAGCGCGGGCAGGTTCAGCGCGCCCTGGACATTGCCGTTTTCAAGGAAATCACGCAGCTGACCGGCGACCATCACCGCAGCCGCGTCGGCCGCCTCGCGGGTGTGTTCACCCAGATGCGGCAACTGCGTGATGCCGGGCAACCCGTCCAGGGCAGGACGTGGAAAGTCGGTCAGGTAGCGGCTGATCCGGCCTTGCTCCAGGCCGGTGCGCAGCGCCTGTTCATCGACCACGGCCGGGTTGGAAAAATTCAGGATCACCGCGCCGCGGCGCAGATGCGACAAGGCCCCGGCGTGGAACAGGTGCCGGGTCGCCGCCGTCTCCGGCACGTGGAAGGTGACGAAGTCGGCACCGGCATAGAGCTCGTTCAGTGAGCCGGCGCGAATGGCCTCGGCCGGCAGCTGCCGGCTGCCATCATCCAGGCGCGGATCCACCACCAATACGCGCATGCCCAGGCTGCGCGCCGCCTGCGCGACGCGAGAGCCGACGGCGCCGACCCCGACCACGCCCAGGGTGCGTCCAGCGAGCTCGACGCCTGGCGGCAGTGGCGCTGACCGGGTCTGCGGGCAGACAGGTGCGGCCAGCACCTCGGGCAGGCCGCGTGCGGCCATAAGCAGGGCCGCCAGCACCAGCTCGCAGACGGCATTGGTGCCGGCGCCGTGGCCATGGAAAAAAGGAACTCCGTGGCTGCTCAACTGTGCCAGCGGCCAACCGCCAGCGCCGGTGGCGGCCCGCGCCACGGCCAGCAGTCCTTCGGGCAGCCCAGCCCCGGGCCCCGGCCCCGGCCAGCTTTCGGCCGCGGCGCCGAACAGCAGCGCGTCGGGCCGATCGACGTCGACGCCCACGCGGTAACGCGCCGGCGCAAACCCGGCCAGCCCGGCGGTGGCCACCTCACCGACGGTGGCAATGCGGAACATCAACGCCCGCCGGGTTTCGTGACCAGCGCCAGCGCCGGCTCAGGAAATGCCGGCGACATCGCGCACGGCGTCGACCAGCCGCTCGACGGTGATACCGAAATGTTCGAACAGGTCCGCCGCCGGCGCCGAGGCGCCAAAGGTGTCGATGCCGATGACATGGCCATCCAGGCCGACATAGCGGCGCCAGTAATCCGGATGGGCGGCCTCGATGGCGACCCGGGCCCGGCACCAGTCCGGCAGCACGCCTTCGCGATACTCGATCGGCTGGCCATCGAAGACGCTGGTGCAGGGCATTGAAACCACGCGCACGCCGATCTCCCCTTCCAGCTCCCGCGCCGCGGCCATGGCCAGCTCGACCTCCGAACCGGTGGCGATGATGATCGCCTCGACCTTGGCACTGGCCGGATCGGACAGGATGTAGCCGCCGCGGGCGATCGCCGCCAGGGTGGCGTCGTCGCGTGGTTGGCAGGGCAGGTTCTGGCGCGAGAACACCAGGCAGGTCGGGCTGTCGCGGCGCTCGATCGCACGCTGCCAGGAAACGGCGCTCTCGACCGCGTCGCACGGGCGCCAGAGTTCGTTGTTGGGAATGTAGCGCAGCGAGGCCAGGTGCTCGACCGGCTGGTGGGTGGGGCCATCCTCGCCCAGGCCGATCGAATCATGGGTATAGACATGGATGGCGCCGGCCGGAATCAGCGCGCTCATCCGCACGGCATTGCGCGCATAGTCGGAAAACACCAGGAAGGTGGCGTCGTAGGGAATGAAGCCGCCATGCAGGGCCAGGCCATTGCTGATCGCGGTCATGCCGAACTCGCGCACGCCGTAATAAATGTAGTTGCCCCGGGCGGGATCGTCGTTGACATCGACCGAACCGCTCCACAGGGTCAGGTTGGAGCCGGCCAGGTCGGCCGAACCGCCGACCAGTTCGGGCAGCACCGGCGCCAGCGCCTGGATCGCCAGCTGGCTGGCCTTGCGCGAGGCGATATTGGGCAGTTCCCGCTGCATGGTTTCGATATGGGCGCGGGCTTCCTCCTGGAACTGCGGCGGCAACTCGCCGCGCAGGCGGCGCTCGAACTCGGTCGCCAGCTCCGGGTAGACACGCCGGTATTGTTCGAAATGGCGCTGCCACTCCTTGCTGCGCATGCCGCCGGCCAGGCGGGCGTCCCAGCGCGACTTGATCGCAGCCGGAATCTCGAACGGCTCATGCGGCCAGTCCAGCGCCTTCCGTGTCGCGGCAATTTCATCCGCGCCCAGCGGCGCCCCGTGCGAGCCTTCCGTACCGGCCTTGTTCGGCGCGCCGTAGCCAATCGTGGTCTTGCAGCAGATCAGGCTCGGCCGTTCGTCATCCTGCTGGGCCGCGGCGATGGCGCGGCCGATGGCGTCGGGGTCATGGCCGTCAACATCGGCGATCACCTGCCAGCCGTAGGCCTGGAAGCGCTGCACGGTGTCGTCGCTGAACCAGCCGTCGACCTGGCCATCGATGGAGATGCCGTTGTCGTCGTAGAGCACCACCAGCTTGCCCAGCTTCAGCGTGCCCGCCAGCGAGGCCACTTCGTGGGAAATGCCTTCCATCAGGCAGCCGTCGCCGACCAGCACCCAGGTCCAGTGGTTGACGATCTCGTGTTCGGGACGGTTGTAGCGCGCCGCCAGCAGCTTCTCCGCCAGCGCCATCCCCACGGCATTGGCCAGGCCCTGGCCCAACGGGCCGGTGGTGGTCTCCACTCCGGGCGTGTGGAAGGCTTCGGGGTGGCCCGGGGTCTTGCTGTGCAACTGCCGGAAGCGGCGCAGTTCGGCCATCGGCAGGTCGTAACCGGACAGGTGCAACAGGGCGAACTGCAACATCGAGCCGTGGCCGTTGGAGATCACGAAGCGGTCGCGGTCCGGCCACGCCGGATTGCCCGGGTCATGACGCAGATGATCGTTCCACAACACTTCGGCGATGTCGGCCATGCCCATCGGCATGCCCGGATGACCGGATTTCGCCGCCTCCACGGCATCCATGGCGAGGGCGCGGACGGCATTGGCTAGATCGCGGCGGCTGGACATCGACGGCAAGCTCCGGGGCAGTAAACAGGGGAGCCGCCTATTGTCGCCCAACTGGCGCCGGGAGTCTGCCCGCAGGGCGGCGTCACCACCACGACCGGTCAGCTTCCGGAAGGCCGGTCCAAGCCGGGCCGACGGGCCAGATCCAGGTCGGTTCAGGTGGTCATCGGGCCGGGTGCGAACCCGGCTGCCGTGTCCTGCCAGAACGTGCGCACACGAAAAACGCCGGGGCAGGCCCGGCGTTCTCGTTGCGGCCCCTTAACGAGGCCGATGACGGCATGTTCGCATCCGGCTGCGGCAGATCCGCAGCCGTCAGACTTACTTGCTGGCGTAGCGGCGACGGAACTTGTCGACGCGGCCGCCGGTATCGACCATCTTCTGCTTGCCGGTGTAGAACGGGTGCGACTTGGAGGAGATCTCGATCTTGACCAGCGGGTACTCGTTGCCATCCTCCCAGACGATGCGGTCCTTGGACTGGATGGTGGAACGGGTCAGGAAAGCGAACTCGGCACCGGTGTCCTGGAAGACGACCGGGCGGTACTCGGGATGGATGTCAGACTTCATGGCGGGCCGCCTCAGCAAAAATCAAGCTCGCAAAGATACTGCATCGGCGGCTGCGCGGTCAATCAATCCGGACAGGAAACCGGCTCTGCGGCCAGGTCGGTGGTGGCGGTCAACAGCGGGCGCCAGTCGGCAACACCGGTGCCGTCCGGCGCCCGGGCCTGCTGGCGCAGGGTCAGCCAATGGATCACCTGTTCCTCGACCCGGTCGGTGAGCTGGGCGGAATAGCCGCGGCTGACCATTTCCCGGCGTCGGCGTTCGGCATTGGCACGGTCCCGGAACAGACCCAGGGAAATGGTGTTCTCGCTGTCACCGGCAGTGACCACGTAATAGTCATCCACGCCTTCTCCGGCCAGGCGCCGGGCCATGGTCAGGGCCTGGTCGCGGGTCGCGGCCGGCGGCAGGTGCACCCAGAAACCGCGTGAGCGGCGCTCCACGGTTTCGCGCACCGACAGGACACTGCCGATGGCCGCCAGCGCCTGCTCGGCCTCGCGCAGCGCGGACTGGTTGGCGAACGGACCGATCTCCAGGCAGACCGGTTGCCCCTCGCCCGCCGCTTCGCCCGCCACAGGTTCCGGCGGCGGCTCCGGAGCAGCCACCAGCTCAGCCAGTTCCAGATCGGTGCCGGCCGCCTGCTCGGCGAGCAGGATCAGCGGCGGCACACCCGGTTCGATCACCGGTGGCGGCGCCGCCACCGGGACGGCCGGGACCGCGAGCCAGTTCCACAGGGCGGCAGCCACGTTCAGCACCACCAAGGCGACGACAAGGATGCGCGCAGACATGGGGTCCGGAGTCTACAGGAGGCGGCGCCGGCAACCGTGCCCGACCGCGCTGGCCGGACTTGCGGCACGGCGCCGGTGAATGCATCGACCGGGACCGGCGGCTGGCGGTCGAACCGGCACGCGGTGCCGCGCGGAAACAGGCGCCATCGGGTCGCAATGACCAGCCCGATAACGGCACCAGTTCACGGTTTGGCCGGCAGCGAAGGAAACCATCAGCGTTTGATCATGATTCCTTCAAGCCATGCCCGGCGGGCGCCGGCAGCCTTGCGGCACTGTCATCACTGCGTGGAGAACGACCATGACCCGACCTCGTCCAGCCAGCCTGACCAGGGCTGCGGCCCTGCCGGCACCGGCGCCGGCACTGGCCCAATCACTGGCCTTGGTACTGGCCCTGGTCGCCCTGCCGGCAGCCGCCAGCCCGGGCGATATCGACGCAGCGGTTGCTCCCGACGGCACGACGCCAGCCGCCGGCGACAGCGGCGCGGTCGAGGTCATGGGCTTCCAGTTCCGGCCGGTCCTGCACAGCACCGGCTTTGCACCGTTCGGCGACGGCTATGTCCACTGCACCGACGCCGACCTGCCTTGGTTCGATGCCGCGATCGATCTGCCCGACCAGGTGCAGATCGACTCGCTGGTGCTGTGGGGTGCGGCCACCGGATCGGCCGTCACTGCCCGCCTGTACAGCTTCTGCACTCCCGGGGCGGCCGGCTCGGGTCCGACGCCGGTGATGGCGGCCCTGGCCGACCTCACCAGCGCCGGCCACAGCGCGTCGTTCCGGGTCGAGCAGCCGGTCACCGGCAGCGTCATCACCGACACCCTGCGCTGCACCTACAACCTGCGTGTGCAACTGGGCGCCTGCAGTAACAGCCAGCGGCTGGGTCGGGTCCGTGTCAACTACAGTCATTGATAAGGAGATATCCGGATGAGCCTTACGCTCCCCTCCCCGGCGCTGTCGCCGTTCCTGCTGGCCACGGGCCTGCTGGCCGCCACAGCCCTCACGCCCGCCGTGCTCGCCGATTCCCCGCAGCCGCACAACTGGCACCTGAGCCAGGACATCGGCATGGCCGGCCACCGCGCCAGCAGCGCCGATCTGTACAACAGCGATACCTCGGCCTACTACTGCCGCCATACCGGCGAGGGCGGCACGCGCCGCGCGTTCTGGCCGATCGATGTGCCGCAGGGCCTGGCCCTGGCATCGGTGTCGGTGACCGGCACCCGCCACACCGGTTCGCCGGCGCCGACACTGCGCCTGCATCGCAGTTGTGCCGGCACGGCCCCGGTCTGGACGGTCAGCCTGCTGGCCACGCACGTGGTCAACCAGACCGGCGACTTCCATGCCCTGATCGACCTGGGCCAGGACATGGTCATCGGTCAGCCCGGCAGCTGCACGCAATGGCTGAGCGTCCAGTTCGGCGCCAGCAGCCAGTCCTGCGGCGGACACCGGCGCCTGGGCATCGACAGCGTCCTGGCCGGCCTGCGCGATCCCGACCAGTTGTTCTTCAGCAATTTCCGCGACGCCTACGCGACGCCGTGACCGAGGACCCGATCATGCAATCCATCCATGGCTCATTGTTCCTGCTCCTTGCCGCCGCCCTGCTGGCCGGCAACGCCCTGGCCGACCACCGCCCGGCCTGGCAGACATCATCTGATTACGCGCGGATCACCGACCCGGCGACACTGGCCCTGTGGGGTTTCGATCCGGACGGCCCGCCTGTCTACCAACTACCGAACCACCCGCAGCCGGCGGCCGCCGAACTGGAGCAGTGGCGCCAAGTCCTGGATCAACGCGGCCAACCGGCCAACAGCGGCTGGCGCAATGTCAGTCCTTCCGATTTCCAGTTCGAGCACGACCAGGTGCAGTACTCGCTGTACCAGCCGTTCAACTCGCTGGCCTGCAGTGCCCCGGCGGGCAGCACCCGGGCGGTGGCGCCGATCCACCTGGCCAATGACCGGCGTCCGCGCTTTTTCGATGTCTGGGTCCACGACAGTTCGACCAGCGTCCTCCATGCCGGCCTGATGGCTGCCTGCACCGACCCGCAGTCGCCTGGCCAGGTCGACTACCTGGTGCTGGGCGAAGTGAATACCGACAACGTCACCGGCGACACCATGCTCAGCCGGATGATGCTCCAGGGTGCCCATCACGTTGACAATCAGCACTGCCAGTATTTCATCCGTGCCGTGTTCAGCAACTGCAATGCCGGCGGCCAACTGCAACTGCGCAAGGCACGGGTGATCTGGGACTGACGCCACCCGCGCCGGTTGGCCGGCACACGCCGGGCCGATTTCATCAGTAATCCTGGTATCAGTGGCCTGGCATCAGTGGGCCGGCGGCTGCTCTTGCAGCCACCGGGCCAGGCCTTCCAGCACCAGCGCCGGCAGCAGCTGCACCGGCGGTGGCAGGTGCGGCTGCAACTGCCCGGCATCACCGCCGGCCAACAGGACCGGTACCGGCTGGCTGCCAGAGCGCCGGCGCACCCCGTCGATCAAGCCCAGCGCCGCCTGCAGGCAACCGCTGGCGATGGCATCGGCGCTGTTGTCCGCCAAGCCCGCCCGGGCTTCGCCGCCGTGATGCCGGGCCAGTGCCGGGGCGGCCGCGAACAGGCCTCGCCGCATCGCCTGCAGGCCGGGCGCGATCAGGCCGCCACGGTGCCAGGCCGTGTCGCCGTCGTCCTGCAGCACATCCACGGTGATCGCCGTACCGGCGCTGACCACCAGCAGCGTGGCACCGGGCTGGCGGTGCCGTGCAGCCACCAGGGCCAGCCAGCGATCAACACCGAATTGCGCCGGATCCGGGTAGGCACAAACCAGCCCGCGCCAGCGCTTGCGGCTGCGCGGGCGCAACACCGGCAATGCCAGCGCGGCACCGATCTGCATCGCGATATCCGTATCCGGCGCTGCGTTGGCCCGATCAGCGCCGGGCATCTCTGGAACGCCGGCAACCCCAGCAACTCCGGCAACGCTGGCCAGGGCCACCCGTGCCGGCTGCAGTTGCCGCCATTGCGCCAGCGGCAGGCCGGCATCATGGCCCTGTGCGCCGTGGCTACCGGGCAGCAGCGCACCGGCACGGGCCAGTGCCCACTTGATCCGCGTGTTGCCGATGTCGATGACCAGATCCGGTCCGCTCATGCCCGCCTCACGCTGACCTCGGCGCTGTGGTAGCACCGTTCGTGAACGCCATGGCGCACACGCAGGGCACCATCGCCAGCCAGGCCCAAGGCCACGCCGTCAACCGCGTCGGCGTTGCCGGCGATGACCCGTACCGGCTGTCCGGCGAGCACGTCGAAAGCCTGGAAACCGGCCAGGAACGGAGCCAGGCCCTCGTCCTGGAATTGCTGCAGCGCTGCCAGCAGATGGGCCAGCACGCGACCGGCGACCTCGGCGCGGTCGATGCCGTCGATGCCGGGCAGCCCGGCCAGTGCCGCCACCGGCTGCCCGGCGGCCGCCTGCAAGGACGCCGGTGCCAGCCAGTTCAGGCCCAGGCCGATCACCGCGCGTGCGCCGCTTTCTGTGCTGCCTGCAGTCTCGACCAGCAGACCGCCCAGCTTGCCGGAGCCATGGACCAGATCATTGGGCCATTTCAGGCCGATGCCGGCCGGGCCCGGTGGCAGGCCGGTCAGTTCGGCCAGGGCCCGGGCCACCGCTACGCCGGCCGCCAGCGGCAGGCCGGACAGTTGCGCCAACGTGCGCCCGCTGTCGACCAGCACCGATAGCTGGATCGCCTCACCCCAGCGGCCGTGCCAGGCCCGCTGGTGCCGGCCGCGACCAGCACTCTGGCAGTGGGCCAGCAACACCTGCGGTGTCCGGGCACCGGCGGTGGCGGCGCGCATCAATACCGTATTGGTGGAGTCCACCAGCAGGCAGGTATGGATCTGGCAGCGGGCCGCCTGGTGACGGGCGGCGGCAGGAACGTGTGCCGCCAGAACACCGGCGATCCGCCCGGCATCCAGTTCATCGGCCTGCGACCGGGCGCCCTCGCACCAGGACACACGACCATCCCGGATCACCAGCGGCAGCGCCAAGTCATGAATCAGAACGGGCAGAAGGCGGCGCAGCGGCTGCGCCAGGGCTGACAGCGGCAGCGACGGCTGGGTCAACAGCTCATCGAGCGGGCCAGTAGCGGGGGCGGCGCTCTCCTCCACCGGCGAGCCAGCACGGCCTGCCAGGTACTCGCCGACGGCTGCGGGTGACCGGAACCGGACAGCTACGTCACCCATTGGCTTGTCTGCAATCAATTGAGAATCAATGACCTGGCTTCATATTACGGCTTGGCACGAGACATGCTTTGAACTCATCAAGAACATCCATCAAGAACATCCGGATCACCCTTCCAGTCCACCCGAGGAGTCGACCATGAACATGCTCTATTCAAGATTCGCGCTCTTGCTGATCATGGCAATGGGCATTGTCGGCGCGGCCATCAGCCTGAGCAACAGCGACGACCGGTGGCTCGGCCACCAGGTCACCGGCTGCGAACAGCGGCCAGTTGCCAGCGGCCGCGACCCCGAGCAGCGCGTGCGCGCCCTGGTTCATGACGCCAGCCGGGCCGGACAGCATGACAGCGAGCGCACGACCCGCAATATTGCCCTGCGCCGGATCCTGCCCGGCGTGCTGCGCTGAGCCGTAGCTACTTGGCTCTCCGGCCGCGCTCGGTCCACGCCCGGACGACGCCGCCGCGGAGCCGACTTGCAGGCCGTCGCGCACGGACGGTGGGGGTGGCAATGATCACGGCCGGCGCCTACCGGCAGGCCCGGGATGCGGCACACTGCGTTCATGCTCGCCTGGTTCAGCCGCCTGACCCGCACCCGGGTCACTATTCCCGACGATGCCTGGCACGCCGCCTGTGGCGATATCGCCCTGACCGGCTGCCTGCCGGCGCCGGCACGAAGGCAGTTGCGCGGCCACGTGGAACGGTTCCTGCACGACAAGCGCTTTGCCGGTGCCGCCGGCCTGGAACTGGACGATGATGATTGCCTGCGCATCGCCCTGCTGGCCTGCCTGCCGGTGGCTGGCCTGGACTACGACTGGCTGCGTGGCTGGCGCGAAGTCATTGTCTATCCGGCCCAGTTCCGCGTTCGCCGCGAAGAGCACGATGAGACCTCGGGCGTGGTCAGCGAATCCCACGACTGGATGGCCGGCGAGGCCTGGCAACAGGGGCCGCTGATCCTGTCGCTGGACGATATCCATGCCGACCTGGCCGATCCCTTCGCCGGCTTCAACCTGGTCGCCCATGAGATCGCCCACAAGCTGGACATGCTCGATGGCCATGCCGATGGCGTGCCGCCAATGCCCGGCGATGTGCGTGACCGCTGGCTGCAGGATTTCCAGCATGCATTCAGCGCCTTCGTCGCCGATGTCGAGGCCGGAAAGGACACCTTCCTGGATCCGTACGCCGCCCAGGCGCCGGACGAATTCTTCGCTGTCGCCAGTGAAACCTACTTCTCGACTCCGGCCGCCCTGGCCCGGGCGCACCCGGCCATCCATGCGCATCTGAAGGCGTTCTACCGCATAGAACTGGCGTGCCCGCCGGATGCCTGGGCGGACGCGCCTGATGCTGTCGTTCAACCATGACCGCCGTCACAACACAGCCGGTCAGTCCTGCGAGATCAGTGGCATCGCGTTAGACTGCGCCGGCCTGCCGCAGCCATAACGCGTTGAAAATCCATGACCCTGCTTCGCCTGTTCTCTCTTGTTCCCGCAACCCTTGTCCTGAGCCTTGTTTCCCTGCCGGCCACGGCCGCCGGCAGCGTGATGATCGAAATCGCCGACACCGGCGCCTACAGCCTCAGCCACGCCGAGCTCAGCGCGGCCCTGCCCGGCCTGGGCGAGGTCGACAGCACGCGTATTCACCTCAGCCAGGGCGGTGAGCCCCGGCCGGTCCGGATCGAGGACGGCGGCGACGGCCGCTTCGGGCCGGGCGACCGCATCAGCTTCCATGCCCAGCGCCTGCACGGCCCGGAAAGCTGGTTCGACACCTACGCCACCAACAACGTTTACCGGCTGGATATCGACACCGATGACACCCGTCATCCGCACCCGCAGGTCGCGCTGGTTGGCGCTGACGCCACCCGGACCGGTCACGGACCGGCCAGCCTGCGCCGGCAGCTGCACCTGGAAGAAGAGAACCTGCAGATCCGTCTGAGCAACCGGTATGTCCAGGCCGGCAGCGAACCGGACCTGTGGTTCTGGGCCAAGCTCACCCAGATCGATGCCGAACCGTTCCAGAGCCGCTTCGCCCTGCCCGACCTGGGTGAGGGCCCGGTCAGCGTCCGGCTCGGCTTCCGCGGCCTGTCGCGGATCAACGCCCGCCGCGACCAGCCGCCCCCGCCGCCGGACCATGAAGTGCAGATCAGCTTCAACGGCCAGCCGGTGACCACGGCCAACTTCGCCGACCGCGACCGGCACGAGGTCGAGTTCACGCTGCCGGCCAGCGCGCTGGCGGCCCATGGCGCCGACAACAGCATCGAACTGCGTGTGCCCCGGCGGCTCCTGGAAGGTGCCAGCGATCCCCTGGTCGATGTCGTCATGTTCGATTACCTGAGCCTGGATTATCCCAGCACCGGCGAACTCGACCATCAACCCCGCACGATCACCGTCACCGGTCCGGGCAGCGCCACCCTGCGCGCACCGGACGGCAGTGGCTCGCTGAGCCTGTACGGCGACAACGGCCAGCTCCACCAGGGCCAGCCCCTGGCTGACGGGCATTGGCATTTCCCCGACCTGGCCGCCGGCACCTACCAGCCGGTGCTCGACCAGCGCTACCAGGCACCGGCCGCCGTCCGGGCCATGGCCGACGCCCGCTGGCGCGATGTCGAGCAGGGCTACGACTACCTGTTGATCAGCCACGAGCGCCTGGCCGAGGCCGCCCGGCCGCTGGCGCAGTTCCATCGCGGCAAGGGCCTGCGCGTGGCCGAGGTCGATGTCGCCCATCTCTACGACGAGTTCAACCACGGCATCGTGCACCCGCGCGCGATCCGCGATTTCATCGCCCACGCCTACCACCACTGGCCGGCGCCACAGCCGCGCTTCGTGCTGCTGGTCGGCGATGCCAGCTTCGACATCCGCTCCGAGCGCGTGGACGACAACCGCTACGCCAAATGGGCCAACCGCGAACTGCTGATTCCCGGCCAATTCGGCGAGATTCCCGGCCAGATGTACTCCGACGGCGACAAGCTGGCCGCCAACCGCAACCTGATCCCGACCTGGCAGTACCCGTCCGAGGAAGGCCACTCCGCCGCCGACAATTATTTTGTCGCCGTCGATGGCGACGACTGGCTGCCCGACCTGGCCCTGGGACGCTTCCCGGTGGTCGAGCCCGAGGAAGTCACCGCCATCGTCGACAAGACCCTGAACTACGCCACGCAGACCGATTTTGGCGACTGGCGCCGGCGCGTGCTGTTCACCACCGATACCAGCAGCTACTTCCAGAACAGCAGCGACCAGTTCGGCGAGCAGTTCCAGTCCGAAGGCTTTGATTTCACCGGGGTCTACGCCGAAACCGAACAGACCGACAACCTGCCGCAGATCAACGCGCTCAACGACGCACTCAACGAAGGCCAGCTGCTGGTGCACTTCATCGGCCACGGCGGCCGCTACATCTGGCGCACCGGGCCGCCCGATCCGGTGCGCAACCACGACCTGTTCACCCTGGACCACGTGGCCGGGCTGGACAACGGCAATCGGCTGCCGATGGTGCTGTCGATGACCTGCTATTCGGCGCCGTTCGACCATCCCAGCGCCGATTCCATCGGCGAGCGCTTCCTGCGCGAACCCGGCCGCGGTGCCATCGCCGTGTTCGCCGCCTCCTGGCGCAACTCGCCCACCATTCCCTACAGCCAGGCGGTGATCGACGAGCTGATGGAACCGGGTGCCCATATTGGCGAGGCGATCATGCGGGCCAAGCACACGCTGACCGCACCGCACCAGCGCACCCTGGTGGAAACCTACAACCTGCTCGGCGATCCGGCGGTGATCCTCAATCAGCCGACCTTGCCGGTGCAACTGGACGTGCGCGCCAATGGCCGCCTGCCGACCATCGCCGTGGACGCCGGCCAGCCGGTCAACGGCCACGCCTTCCTGGAGTGGACCGACGCCGAAGGCAACGCCGTCGCCAGCCGGCGCGTGGAAATGCGCGGCCGGCAACTGCAGGTCCGCACCCCGCCCGGCGCCGCCCAGGCCGAGTTCGTCAACGCCCACATCATCGATTACGCCAGCCGCAACGACGGCGTCAGCCGCCTGCACATGGCCGGCGCCAACGGCCAGGCCGACGAAACGCAGACCGTGGCCGAGCCGGCGGCACCGGTCGAACCGCGTATTCGCGAGCCGGTCGATCCGGCTGACCAGATCATCTACACCGGGATGGAGAACAAGGCCGCCGATCCCGCCTGAGCCCGGCCTGCAGCCCGAGGCAGCGATGCCACGGGCCGGCACTCCCTGGCGCGCGCTGGCGGCGGCGATGACGCTACGCCAGGTCCGGGGCGGCTTCGGCAGCATCACCGCCACGGCAAGGGCGCCGCCGCGAAAAATCATCTCGACAGCCTGCGGCGCCAGCGCTGTCGGCAAACCGTCATGCCGGGCGGTTATCCTGACCGGACATGTCCAGACCGTCCTTTTCGCCCAACCGCATCCAAGCGGCCAAAGCCGCCCGTCGCCCTGCCCTGATCCACCCGTTCCCACGCCAACTCCAGGCCGCCATCGTCCTGGCTGCCCTGGCGCTGGTCTTGCTGGCAGGCTGCACCCATACCGCGCCCGGCGACAGCATCCGCCCCGGCACGGCCGCAACTGCCGAGCAGCCGGCACGTTCCGGCCCCGGCTTCGATGAGCCGTTGCTGATCCTGGTGTCGCTGGATGGATTCCACCCCGATTACCTGGAACGCGGCCTGACGCCGACCCTCAACCGCCTGGCCGCCGAAGGCACCCGCGCCCGCTGGCTGGAACCGTCCTTCCCGAGCAAGACCTTTCCCAATCACTACACCGTCGTCACCGGCCTGGTCCCGGACCATCACGGCATCATCGACAACACCATGCTCGACCCGGAGCTGGGCCGTTTTGCCCTGCGCAACCGGGACGCGGTGTCCGATCCGCGCTGGTGGGGTGGCGAACCGATCTGGAACACCGCCCGCCGCCAGGGCCTGCGCAGCGCGACCATGTTCTGGCCCGGCAGCGAGGCGCCGATCGGCGGCCACCATCCCCATTACTGGCTGCCCTACGACGGCGCCATGACCATCGATGAACGCCTGGACCAGCTATTCCAGTGGTTGGACCTGCCTGGCGAGCAGCGACCGCATCTGGTCACCCTGTACTTCGAGCAGGTCGACACCATCGGCCACCGCCTGGGGCCCAATGCGCCGGAACTGCGCGAGGCCATCGCCGACCAGGACCGGGCCCTGGCGCAACTGCTTGACGGCCTGGCCCAGCGCGACTTGCTGCCGGGCACCAATCTCATCATCACATCCGACCACGGCATGGCGGA
>CAZUZT010000019.1:0-23895 GCA_964624575.1 uncultured Rhodanobacteraceae bacterium
GCACGCCAGCGGCGCAGGCTCTTTGCCGGGTGCTGCAGTAGCCGTGCACACTGTTTCACCGTGCGCTGCGCGCCCGGCGCATCCCCCTCAAATCCCCCTTCGCGCGCAAAGGGGGAAGCCAAGAGCCTGAAGCAGGCCGCTTGACCAGCGCTTCATGGCGCCCGTTCCCATCGGGCAGACTCAACCCCCTTCGCGCGCGAAGGGGGAAGGCGGTCACTTCAAAACGTGGGCTCAGCTTTCCAGCGTCGCGTCCAGGGTGATTTCGGCATTGAACAGGCGCGAGACCGGGCAGCCTTTCTTGGCGGTTTCGGCCAATTGGTCGAATTGCGCCTGGTCGATGTCCGGCACCCTGGCGGTCAGGCGCAGGGCGGAGCGGTTGATGCGGAAGCCCTGGTCATCCTTGCCCAGCGAAACCGCGGCCTCGGTGTGCAACTGATCGGCGGTGAAGCCGGCTTCTTCCAGCTGGAAGGCCAGGGCCATGGTGAAGCAGCCGGCGTGGGCGGCGGCGAGCAGTTCTTCGGGGTTGGTGCCGGCGCCGTCCTCGAAGCGGCTGTTGGCGCCATAGGGCGTGTCGGACAAAACCCCGGAACCGGTATCCAGGAGGCCGCGCCCCCCCTTGCCGTTGCCGGTCCAGACTGCGGTGGCTTTGCGGATCATGGGCGCAACTCCTTGTGCTGACGGGAAAGCGCCAGCATGACGGTGGCGGGCGTAAGCCGACGTCAAGGCCGGAAAGCGGCAGGCTGGTTTTGGCTGCCCGCTCCGGGCAGGTTCAAGGGTCGGATTGGCGCGCGCTGTGATCCGGCCAGGCGGCGCTGGCCAGGGCGCGCCAGCTTCCCGGGCTGGCACTGATGGGGCCGGTGTCGATGGCGCCGTCCAGCACGTGTCCCTCTTCGGCAACCAGCATCAGCACCGGGAGCTGGTGCTGCTCGGCGAAGGCCAGTCCCTGCTCCGGGCCGAGCACGGTGATCGCCGTGGCCAGGGCATCGGCCTGCATGGCCGAATCGGCGAGCACGGTTACCGAGAGCACGCCGTTGACGACCGGTGCGCCGGTGCGCGGATCCAGCGTATGCGAGTAGTGCCGGCCGCCATGCTCGAAACCGGCGTGGTAGCTGCCCGAGGTCGCCACCGCCAAGGGTGCGGCCGGCGAAGCGGGATTGCCGGCCAGTTCCACCACGGCAGCCGGCGCCGGATGCGGCAGCGGCGCACGGATCGCTACCCGCCAGGGCCGGCCGCGCGGGCCATGGCCACGGGCGCGCAGCTCGCCGCCGATTTCGACCAGGTAATTGCGGATGCCGGCGTCATCGAGCAACGCCGCGATGCGGTCAACAGCATGGCCCTTGGCGATACCGGACAAATCCAGGAAAACCCCGCCGGGCTGATAAAGCTGCTGCGAACCCGGCTCATAACGCAGCCGCTGCCAGCCGCTGCGTTCGCGTGCCGCGGCAATCTCCGTCGCCGACGGCGGCGTTTCGCGTGGTCCGTCTGGACCGAAGCCCCACAGGTCCACCAGCGGGCCCAAGGCCGGGTCGAAGGCGCTCTGGCTGTCGCGCGCCAGCGCCAGCGCGGCCGCCATGACTGTGGTCAGGTCCGCAGGCAGCTCATGCCAGGTGCCAGCCGGCGCCTGGTTGAAGCGCGACAGCGCCGAGTCCGGCTGCCAGTGGCTGAGTTCGGCCTCCAACCCGGCCAGCAAGGCGGTGATGTCCTCGTGCAACGCAGTGTGCCGATGACCGGCCGCCGCCGGCAACTGCACCGACCAGGTGGTGCCCATGGTGGCGCCATGCAGGGTGGGCTGATCGTTGCGCGGCGAGCAGGCCAACAACAGGGGCAAGGCCAGCAAGATGACCAACGCCGCCAGCCGGGCCGGGCGCAGGATCGCCGGTGGGCACGGTGGCAAGCCATGGCGACCGGCCGGAGAAGCGCCAGGCCACCAGCGTGGCCGTGGTTGCGATGGTTGCGATACTGGTGCGCGGGCCAGGGCGCGAACCAGGGCGCGGGCAGGGTCGGACCACTTTCTGCTCAGCCCCATTGGTCCTGATCCATCCGCTCAACCATCAAGGCTGGGGCGGCAAAATCGCCGGTCGGAAAGCGCCCGTCAGCCGGCTGCCACACGGCCTGATTCCGGCCGCGGCACGGTGTCGATTTCAGCGGTACCGGGCATGGCGTCCAGGCCGCCGTCCATCGGCTTGAGGAAGCGGTCGGCGCGCGGTCGCAGCCAGCGCCGGTAGTCGAGCGAGAACACCACGGTGCCGGTGCGCCCGACCAGCTCGTGACGCGGCACGAAGCCGTAGACGCGGCTGTCGATGCTGTTGTCGCGGTTGTCGCCCATGGCCAGGTACTGGTCCGCCGGCACGGTGACCGGGCCGAAATCGCCCAGGGCCGGCCGCGGCGCGCGCGTCACCTGGCGCTGGTGGCCGGCAATGCGTTCGATGGCGATCTCGCCGTCGGCGTCCTGGCCGATGGCCTGATAACGCGCCGGCTCACCGTTGATCGTCAACCGGTTGCCGCGCAGGGTGACGACATCGCCGGGCACTGCGACCACACGCTTGACCAGGCGCAGCTCGGCGGCGGCCGAATCGAAGACCACCACGTCGCCACGCTGCGGCTCGCCCAGGCGCAGCAGGGAATGGCCGGTCAGCGGCAGCTTCAGGTCCCAGGCGAGCTTGTTCACCCAGATCCGGTCGCCGGCCAGGATGGTCGGGCTCATCGAGGTGCTGGGCACATCGTTCCAGTCGGCGATGGCGGAGCGGAACACCACCATCAGCACGATGAAAAGCACGATGCCGCGGTGGCGGCGCAACAGGTGGCGAAGATCGATGGCCATGGCGGATCCGGTGCTCAAGCAAAGGTCTGACAGCGACCGCAGGCGCTGGCTGAAGTTCAGCGCGGCAGGCGGGGCCGGATGCTGGCGGCGCGCCGCTCAGCAAACATCTTGCAGCAACAGCCCGGCGGCCAGCGGGCCGGACAGGCGTACCCGGCGCCCTTCGCCGGCATGGGCCAGATCGATGCGCAGGTCGGCGGCCGGCAGGTAGCCGGCGCCGCGCTGCGGCCACTCGATCAGAACCAGGTTGCCGGGCCGCAGCCAGTCGCGCAGGCCGATGAACTCCAGCTCCTCCGGATCGGCGGTGCGGTACAGGTCCAGGTGATACACGGCCAGGCCGTTGATGTCATAGGTCTCGACCAGGGCATAGGTCGGGCTGCGCACCGGGCCGTCATGGCCCAGTTCGCGCAGCAGCGCCCGCACCAGGGTGGTCTTGCCGGCACCCAGATCACCGTGCAGGTGCACGTTGCCGCCCTGACGCAGGACGGTGGCCAACTGCCGACCCAGGGCGATGGTCGCGGCCTCGTCGGGCAGGAACCTTTCGGTACCGCCGGTGAACCCGGACGAGTCCACGGCGCCAGGATCGGTTCCGGTCATGGATTCACCACCTGGCGCAGGCAGTCGATCAGGTCGCCGGCAAGCAGGCCGCGTTCGCCTTCGGCGGCGGCACGGTCACCGGCCAGGGCATGAGCCAGCACGCCGGCACTGGCGGCATCGAACGGTGCCAGGCCCTGGGCCAGGAAGGCGGCGATGATGCCGCTGAGGGCATCGCCCATGCCGGCCGAGGCCATGCCGGGATTGCCATGGCGACAGACCCGGCAGCGCTGGCCATCATCGACCAGGGTGCCGGCGCCCTTGAGCACGGCCACGCACCGGTACCGGCGGGCCAGCTCGCGCACGGCGGCGTAGCGGTCGGCCTCGATCGCCGCCACGCTCTCGCCGAGCAGGCGTGCGGCCTCGCCGGGGTGCGGCGTCAGCACCGCCTGCCCCGGCGCCCAGGGGATTCCGCTGCTGCCGGCTTCAATGGCGTCTTCGGCCAGCAGGTTGAGGGCATCGGCATCCAGCAGCAGCGGCCGGCCGGCTGATGAAGCCGGGCCCGTCGCCGACGACAACTCCGATGACGACGCCGTCGCCGATGACAAAGCCGCCGCCAGCATGTCCCGCGACCAGCCGCTGCGGCCCAGGCCGGGACCAATCGCCAGCACCGTCGCCCGCTCTACCAGCGCCGCCAACGCGGTGTCGTCCTCCACGCCATGCACCATCAGCTCCGGACGATCAGGCGCCAGCACCGGTGCGTGCGCCTGGCGCGTGGCGAGGCTGCACCAGCCGGCACCGGCGCGCAATGCGGCCGTTCCGGCGATGCGCACGGCACCGCCCATGCCCGCATCGCCGCCGATGACCAGGACATGGCCATGGTCACCCTTGTGGGCACTGCGCCGGCGCGGCGGCAGCCACCGTGCCAGTGTGTCGGCGGCGAGCAGGTGCGTCGCCGGTTCGCTGCCATCGGCGAACCCGGCGACCAGGTCAGCGCAGCCCAGGTCATCGAAACCGGTGCTGCCGGCACGGTCGGCGGCATGGTCTGCGGCTTGGCCGGTGTACAGGCCGCGCTTGCGCGCCAGCAGGCACAGCGTGTGCGTGGCCTGCACCGCTACCGAGGCGACCGCGCCGGTATCGGCATCCAGGCCGCTGGGCACATCGACCGACAGCACCGGCGCCGATGACTGGTTGCAGGCCTGGATCAGCGACGCGGCGTCACCGTCCGGCGGCCGCGCCAGGCCGATGCCGAACAGCGCATCGACGATGACATCGGCGCCCGGCAGCGCGCCGTTCAACGACGACCAGTCGATCACCTCGCCGCCGTCATCTAGCCAGGCCCGCGCCTGGCTGGCGGCCGGTTCGGCGCGCGATGGCGCCAGTGCCAGCACCGTGACCTGATCGCCCTGCGCACGCAGCAGCCGCGCCAGGACATAGCCGTCGCCGCCATTGTTGCCGGCCCCGGCCAACACCAGCACCCGGCGCGAATCGGGCCAGTGCCGGCGCAGCGCATCATGCAGGGCCTGGCCGGCGCGCTGCATCAGCAACGCCGGCGGCCAGTCGTGACTGCGTGCCAGTTGCGCTTCCAGCTGCTGCACCTGGGCGGCGGTGTACAGGGGTTGATCCATGGCGGCATTGTAGGTGCCGTCGCGGCCGGACTGGATGTGCAATGAAAGCCGACCAGCCAGGGATTGGCGGCCGTAAAAGCACATGTACGCGCACCTACAATGGCGCCATGGCCAGCAGCAGCGACATCAATCCCGAAACGCTGAAGGCACAAATCCGTGCCTGGGGCGCCGAACTGGGCTTCCAGTCGGTCGGCTTCACCCATATCGATCTGAACCAGGACGAACAGGCGCTGGACCAGTGGCTGGCGCTGGGCCGGCACGGCAGCATGGACTACATGCA
Source organism: uncultured Rhodanobacteraceae bacterium (assembly GCA_964624575.1). GTDB lineage: Bacteria > Pseudomonadota > Gammaproteobacteria > Xanthomonadales > UBA2363 > Pseudofulvimonas. The sequence goes on from CAZUZT010000019.1 coordinate 5,261, forward strand.
GCGCCACGGCCGCAAGCGCAGCCGGCCCGATGAGCTGGTGCCCGGCACGATCAGCGTGATCAGCGTGCGCATGGATTATCTGCCCGGTGATGCCGCGCCGATGCAACAAACGCTGGCCGACCCGGAACGCGCCTACGTCTCGCGCTACGCACTGGGCCGCGATTACCACAAGCTGATCCGCACCCGCCTGCAGAAGCTCGCCGACCGCATCGGGCAGGCGATCGGCCCGTTCGGCTACCGCGCCTTCACCGATTCGGCGCCGGTGCTGGAAAAACCGCTGGCGCGCAACGCCGGCCTGGGCTGGCTGGGCAAACACACCAACCTGATCGATTCCGCTGCCGGCTCCTGGTTCTTCCTGGGCGAGCTGTACACCGACCTGCCACTGGCCCCGGACACCCCGGCCAGCGAGCACTGCGGCAGTTGCCGGCGCTGCATCGATGCCTGCCCCACCGGTGCCATCGTCGCCCCGTTCGAACTGGACGCGCGGCTGTGCATCTCCTACCTGACCATCGAACTGCACGGCGCCATTCCCGAACCGCTGCGGCCGATGATCGGCAACCGCATCTACGGCTGCGACGACTGCCAGATGGTCTGCCCCTGGAACAAGTTCGCCCAGCCAACGCTGGAACCGGACTTCGCCGTGCGCCACGGCCTGGACCGGGCCAGCCTGGTGGAGGTGTTCGCCTGGGATGAGGCCACCTTCCTGGAACGCACCGCCGGCTCGCCCATCCGCCGCATCGGCCACGAACGCTGGCTGCGCAACATCGCCGTCGCCCTGGGCAATGCGCCCGGAACACCGGAAACCCTCGCCGCCTTGCGCTCGCGCCAGCAGCACCCTTCGGAGCTTGTACGCGAGCATGTCGCCTGGGCGCTGGCCCGGCATGGCGTGTGAGCGGCCCGACTCCGCTAAGGTCGGTTGATCGAACGCCGCCGCCAGGAACCGCCCTCATGATTCGCAACCTGCTCCTGCTGGTTCTCGGCCTGGCGCTGGCCACACCCGCCAACGCCCTCAGCATTTACGAGGTCGCCCATGCCTCGCAGGCCGACATCAAGGTCTATCGCGTGAGCCACGCCTCACAGGCCGACCTGCGCATCCATTGGCAGGAGCACCGCAGACAGGCCAAGGGCGATGTCCTGTGGTGGCGGGCAGCGCATGCCGCCCAGGCCCAGGTCAAGATCTTCTTCGTCGAGCACGCATCACAAGCCGATCTGAAGGTGTTCGAAGTCGAATACGCCAGCCACGCGCGCTGGAACGGCTCGCCGCGGGGGTTGGAGATCCGCTGACGCCGGGCCAGGGCGCTACCCCGCAATCCATCCCTTCGCGGACAGTCGCGGGACGGATCGGTGGCCCGACCCGAGAGCCTCAGCGCCGGTCGAAATGCTCAGCCAAAAACCCGTGCATGATGCCGAAACTGCGTTTGGCGACGGTCGGGTGATAGAGGCAGTTGGGCGGACTGTTGGCGCTGGGCTCGGCGAAGCAGTGCACGGCGCCGCCGAAGCTGACCAGAGTCCAGTCGACGCCGGCGGTGCGCATCTCCTGCTCGAACTCGCGCAGGCCCTGCTCGGGCACGGCGCTGTCGTCGGCGCCATGCAATACCAGTACCGCTGACTGGATGCCCGCATCATCGATCGGCATGACCGGGCTCGGGTTGCCATGCAGCGCCACCACCGCGGCGACGTCGGCGCCACTTCGCGCCAGCTCCAGCACCGTGGTGCCACCAAAGCAGAAACCGATGGCGGCGACCTTGCCGCCCTGCAGGCGCTCGCCGGCACTGTCGGTCAAAGCCTGCACGGCGCGGTTGATGCGCTCGCGGGCAACGACCCGGTCACCCAGCACCGATCCGGCCGCGGCCGCTGCTTCGCGACCATCGGCTGGCCGCACGGACTTGCCATACATGTCGGCCAGCAGCACGACATAACGCTGGCCGGCGATCTCCCTGGCCAGCTCGATCGAGCCTTCACTGATGCCCATCCAGTTGGGCACCATCACCAGGCCCGGCCGCGCTGCCGCGCCCTCGCCGGAATGGATCAGCAGGCTCTCGTAGGCCAGGCCGTCGATCTCGTATTCAACCGGCTCGACCTGCAAACCCGCCGCCCCGGCCAACACCGGAACTGCCAGCAGCCAGGCCGCCAGCGCGCAAAGCAAACGCTTCATGATCCATCTCCTGTCGACGGGTTCTGTTGACCGCACGATACGGCAACGGCCGTCCGTATGAACCCTATCGACGCCGGACAGCCTGCGGCACGGATGCAAAGGGCCGGTTCGACCGGACTCCACGGACCTTGATCGCCATGGCTGGCACGACGACATCGTGCCGCCGGACAAGATCATCGACTGGGCGCGCCGCCGCCACCGCTGCCTGCGGCATCTGCTCGATGACAACCATCGCCTGGGCGGCCAGCCGGCCCGGCTGGCCGAATTGTTCGATGACTTCCTGCGCCGGCTGGCGCCGGATTGCGACTAGTACATTTGCAGGTAATGGGCTTTAATGGCTGCGGGGCCGCTCGAACAGGGGGCATCGGGTGCCCCGCCCATGCCATCACAGCAACCACTCGCGATGCCGGAATGTACTGCCAAGGTCGACCGCATGCCGCGATGGCCGCGACTGTCAAATGGAGCGACAAGCAAGCCCTCATGCCCCGTCCGGATCCTGCCCCTGCCGCCAGCCCTGGCGCGGCTGCGGCCCACTTCCCGCACCGCATCCTGGTCTGTGTGACCGGCCTGACACCCCAGGTGGTTACCGAAACGGTGTATGCACTGGTCACCCGGCAACCGGCCTGGCTGCCCACGCAAGTCCATGTGCTGACCACGGTCACCGGCGCCCGTCACGCCCGCAGCCTGTTGCTGCCCGATGGCCAGGGCCATTTTTCCCGACTGTGTGACGACTACGGCCTGTCCGGGATCGGGTTCGGGTTCGACGAATCGTGCATCCATGTTCTTGCCGACGCAGCCGGCCAGCCACTGGATGACATCCGCAGCCCTGAGGACAACATGGCCATGGCCGATGCGATTGTGGCCAGCATCGCCAGGTTCGCTGCCGATGACCAATGCCAGATCCACGTCTCCCTGGCCGGCGGTCGCAAAAGCATGGGCTTTTTCGCCGGTTATGCGCTGTCGCTGTATGGCCGGCCCCAGGACCGCCTGTCGCATGTGCTGGTGTCGTCGGGCTTCGAGACCAATCCGGATTTTTTCTATCCGCCGCCTGTGCCGCGGGTGCTGACCGGGCGCAATGGCGAGCCGTTGTCCACCGCCGACGCCCGCGTCGATCTGGCCGAGATTCCCTTTGTCCGCCTGCGCGACCGGTTGCCGTCGGAGTTGCTGTCGGGCGGCCGTTTCGCCGATGCCGTCGCCGCGGCCCAACGGCTGGAGTCCCCACGACTGGTGATCAGCCTCGGTGAGCGCAGGGTGATCTGCGGGGAAGAAAAAATCCCGCTGTCGCCCGTCAACTTCGCCATCTACGCCTGGCATGTGCAGCGCACCCTCGGCATGGATGCTCCAGCCGTTGCGCTGGCCGATTTCAATGCCATCGACGCACCCTTGCGACGCGACCTGGCGGCGTTCGGGGCCCGGCTCTACCCCAGGGCGATGAGTGCCGAGGCGCAAAGCTGGGAAGAGTGTCGCTTGGACGACAACCGCATCGATTTCAGCCAGTGGCTGGCCGAAAAACGCAGCCGCATCAATTCCGCGATCCGCCGGTCGCTGGGCAAGACCGGCGAGAAGGTCTACGGCATTGTCTCGGAACAGACCGGTGGTCGCCGCAGCCGTCACCGGCTTGGACTGGCCGCCGATTGCATTGAAATCCTGCCTTGAACACACGCCTGCAAGCTTGCAGGGCGCCGCCTGCGAACCACCGCCGGCCAGAATGATCTGAACTGTAGAAGGGGTACCAACCTTGAGCATGCAAATCCGTTCCTACCGGCTGCGGTTCGTCACCCCGGCCTTCCTGGGCAATGCCGAGCAGATCGGCCAATGGCGAACCCCGCCGATCAAGGCCTTGCTGCGCCAGTTCTGGCGTGTGGCCTACGCCGCTGAACACAACTTCAAGGTGGACCTGGCTGCCATGCGCCGTGAGGAAGGGTTGCTGTTCGGGCATGCCTGGCTTGAGGACGACAAGGATTCGGAAGGCCGCCACGTGGCCGCGCGCAAGAGCGCCATCCGCATCCGGTTGAGTGCGTTGGCTCAGCAGCCTGCCTGGGCTGAGGGCAGCCAGCAGGGTATCCAACCCCTGGGCGACGGCTTGAACACCAGCTACGCCTGGTTTGGCCTGATCAAACGCGGGCGCGGCCTGCCTGATCGTCGCGGCATCAAGGCCGACAGCACCGCGGGAGAAGCCACCAGGCAGCTTGATCTGGCTTTTCCGGCAGGCATCCAGCAATCGATGGATGGAGTAATGAACCTGGTGCACGCCTTCGGCCTTCTTGGCAGCCGGAGCCGAGGCGGCTGGGGCGCGCTGCACGTGGAAGGCATCACACCGATGTCGAACACGCAGATTCAACGCTATGTGCGCCCGTTGGATGTCTGCCTGCAAGACGACTGGCCCATGTCGCTAGCTGCGGACCAGCACGGTCCTTGCATCTGGCACAGCAAAGCGACATTCAAAAGCTGGGACGCCGCCATGCGCTTCATCGCCACGGAGCGGAGGCTTGTCCGCACCACTCTCAAGGGCCTCAACGGCAAGGACTTGCGGCCGGCCTTGGGCTTCGCCTCGTCGGGCCGTATGCCAAGCCCACTGCGCTGGAAGGTCATTCCCGAAGGCGATGCGTTGAAGGTCCGCACCTTCGCTATGCCTCACCGGATTCCGGATGACGGCGGACAACGAATGCACCCCGCAGACCTGCAAATCGCTTGGCGATCCGTTTGCACCAGTCTGGACACTGCAGCCGGCTTTTGCCCACGTACCCAATAAGACCATCCCATGACCAACAACCCCAACATCCTCTGGCAAACCAAGCTCCACGCCCGCCTGCACGACCCGGCGGAGAAGGCGCTGGTTCTGCTGCGCGACCCCGCAGGCCACGAAGGTGGCAACTCACGCGTACTCTGGCGTCTGGCGCGGCATGACGAGCTGCCCGCCGAGGGCACGATCGACAACGACAATGCCGATGTGCTGCATGCCGTGGCCTTCGACAATGGCATCCGGCCAGCCACCTTCAGGACCGTGCAGCGCGCCGACTGGTGGGCAGCGGCCGCAGACCGTCCACAATGGCCGATGCAGGAAATCACCGTCACCACAAAGAAGGGCGAGGAAAAGACTTTTGGTGTGGCCTCGTGGGCGCAGGTCCGCTGGGCTAAAAAGCCGGTGCTGATCCACCCTCTCACCGGCGAAGAATACGACCTGGGCAAACATGGTGGCTTGTCCGACACCGATATCCAGGACATCAAGCAGCGTGCCTTCGATCACCTGTCCAGCCTGCTGATCCGCAACGATGGCGGCGTCACCGACTACCGGAAAACCGTGCTCGCCATGTGGCGCTTCGGGTCGGAGCTTTCCGAAGATGCCGACAACGGCACGCTGGGCGCTCTGTGGAACCTGCTGCCCGCCGATACCCGCGTTCCCGACCACAGTATCTGGGATCATCTTGATCTCACCTCGGCCTTCGCCGGCGCCTTCACCGCCGATGAAAACGGCGAAGCCGCACTGCTGTCGCTATCCATTGGACCGGTGCAGCCGTTCATCGCCAGCGCCCGCAAGATGGATGACCTGTGGGCCGGCTCGCACCTGCTGGCGCGGCTGTCGTGGGAAGCCATGCGCGTGGTCTGCGAACGGCTGGGGCCCGATGCCATCCTGTTCCCGCGCCTGCGCGGTGTGCCCCAGGTGGACCTGTGGCTGCGCGGCCAAGTCGGGCTGCCCGATGAACTGTTCAAACGCTGCGACTGGCAGCCTGAAGTGGCTGGCAACACCGACAGCAATCCACTGTTCTCAGCCGCCCTGCCCAACCGCTTCGTCGCGGTGGTACCGGCATCCCAGGCCACGGCCATTGCAGAAGCGGTGCAGACGGCCGTGCGTGCCTGGCTGCAAACCCTCGGCCAGAATGTCGTCGAAGCCCTGCTCAAGGAGGCCGGCTACGCGGGCGAGAAGGAAAACATCACCACGCCCTTTGAGCAGATGAAGGAGCAGCTTGAAGGCTTCCCGGAAGTGCATTGGGCAGCGGTGCCGTTCTCGCTGATCGGCATCGGCGAGGCAAAGAAGCAGACAGGGCTGGATACCACGCAACTGTCCGCCGCCATGCGCCCGTTCTTTGAAGGTGATGGCGAGCCCGGCTTTCTGGACACGCCGGCATGGCAACTGTTGCAGAAAGATATCGAACTGGTCGATGACACCAGCAAGAAGTCCATCTTCTTCGCACCCAACCCCGGTGTTCTGTACCCGGCCGTGCACGACCTGGCCGAGCGCGCGCTGGCAGCGGCCAAGAGCGTGCGCAACTTCGCCCAGACCCGGCAGCAAGGCTGGCGCTGCTCGCTCAGCGGCGAAGCCGAATGGCTGACCACCGACCGCGAACAACTGGGCTGGAACCAGACCTACCGGAAAAAGCAGGGCACCCTGTGGACAAAGGTCGCTGGCACAAAACCCGCCTGGGCGAAAGCCGGCGAACACCTGGCTGCGCTGCCGGCGATCAAGCGGCTGTGGCCGACGCTGTTCGCCGAGGAAGTGGGCCGTGCCCTGGAACGCAGTCCAGGTGAGCACGACAGGATCAGCCGCTTCGTCGTCTCCACCCACACCATGGCGCTGGCGCATCAGCTCGACAACATTGGCGACACGACTCTGGATGCCGAGCTTCAATCCACCCTGCAAGGGCAGGATCGGGTCGCACTGCCGCGCAAGCTGGCCCGGTCGCTGCACCGGCACGCACAGGGCAACCTGCTGGCACGCATCCCTGCCTGGCTCGACGCGACTCGCGAACGTGATGATGAAAACGAGTTTCACCGCGCGCAGCAAGCGATCAAGGGCCTGTTCGGCACCAAGGCCGAAACCTACTACGCCCTGGTGATGATGGACGGCGACCGCATGGGCGCAATCCTGTCAGGCGACCAGAGCACGGACACCACCATCACCTACCGCGACAGCTTCCATCCCCAGGTACGGACCGGCTTCGACCAGCACGCCGCCAGGCAGCCGCTGATCAAGCAATACGGCGCCCAGAAGCGCGCGATCTCGCCCAACCGCCACCTGGCCATCTCCGGGGCGCTCAATGATTTCGCCCTGACCGTTGTCCGTCACGTGGTCGAGGTCGAGCATCTGGGCCGCCTGATCTACGCCGGTGGCGATGATGTCTTCGCCATGCTGCCGGTGGCCAAAGTGCTGCCCGCCATGCAGTGCCTGCGACAGGCCTACTCGGGCACCTTTCCGGAAGACGAGACCAAGGACTGGAGCGAACTGCGTCAGGACCGCAAACGACTGCATTGCAAAAATGGCTTTGCCTGGCTGGGCGGAAAACTGATGCGCATGATGGGCAAGAACGCCACCGCCTCCTGCGGCGCAGTGATCGCGCATCATCAAGCCCCGCTGTCTGCCGTGCGCCGCGAGCTTGTAGCCGCCGAACAACGCGCCAAGAAGGAAGGCGGCCGTGATGCCTTCTCGATCACCATCGTCAAGCGTTCCGGCGGCGCATTGCGGCTGACGGCCAAGTGGGGCGAGCCGCTGGCACTGCTCGATGCCCTGCGCACGTTTCTCGCCACCGAAGGCGTCTCACGCCGCGCCGCCTACCACACCCTGCAATGGCTCAACGACCATGAGTTGCCACTGCCTGAAGGCGACGGCGCCATGCTGCAAACCCTGCTGGGCTATCAGCTTGCCCGGCAGGCCTCTAAAGAAAAGGACAAGACCACCGCCGAATCGCTGGCGCAGCGCCTCACCGCCCTGACGCTGGAACAGGCCCCCAAAAAGCGCATCGACTGGCTGCGCAACTTCATCAGCGTGGCCGAATTCCTGGCCCGCGAAGTGCGTACCACCACCGCAGGAGACACCCCATGAGCGACCTTGCCTGGCGTTTCATCGAGCCGCTGGATGTGCTGTTCCTGCGCGGCAACCAGTCATTTGGCGACCCCGGCAGTTATGGCCAGAGCGTGATGCCGCCATGGCCGTCGGTTGCCGCCGGCGCGATCCGCTCGCGCATCCTCACCGAGGATGGCGTCGATCTTGCGGCGTTCGCCAGTGGCAATGCGCCCCACGAATACCTGGGCACGCCGGCGGATCCCGGCAGCTTCGTATTGCGCGCGTTCCATGTCGCTCGCCGCACCGGCAATCAAGGCGGTGACATTGAAATCCTGGTTGCCCCACCGGCTGATCTGGTCATCACCAGTGACGGGGCCGACGACGGGGCCAGCGAAGAAACGCCCCTTGCCCAGGCGCTCACGACGACCACGCCACACCCACAACTGGCAAGCTCCAGCCCGTTGCCGCTGTTGCCGGTGCTGGCCCAGGCCGAGCGCAGCAAGCCGGCCAGCGGTTGGTGGCTGACACAGGCCGGCTGGCAGACGTATTTGCGTGGACACACGCCGGCCAGTTCCGATCTGGTGCATGTACGGAAACTTTGGGCCACGGACGAGCGCGTCGGTGTCGGCCTTGCCGCGGCCACGCGCAGCGCTGAAGACGGCCGGCTGTTCACCAACCAGGCCGTGGCGGTGAAGCCGGGCATCGGCTTCGTGGCCGCGGTCGGTGGCGCTGCCGTGCCCGACAGCGGTCTGCTGCGCCTGGGCGGCGACGGCCGTGCCGCCGGCATCCGGCCCGCCAACATCACCTGGCCGGAACCGGACTACGACGCCATCGCCCGGGACGGTCGCTGTCGACTGGTACTCACCAGCCCCGGCCTGTTCACGCGCGGCTGGCTGCCCAATGGCTGCACGCAAGACGAAAACGGCACCATCGGTTTCGATCTGCATGGTGTCCAGGGCCGGCTGATGGCCGCCTGCGTGGCGCGCAGCGAAATCGTCTCCGGCTGGGACCTGGCGCGCCGGCAGCCAAAGCCGGCCCAGCGCATCGCGCCCACCGGCAGCGTCTACTGGCTGGACCAGGTCAATGCCACGCCCGACGCCCTGCGCAAGCTTGCAGCCCATGGCCTTTGGCGCCAGCCCTGCGAAGATCCTGCCCGTCGCGCCGAAGGCTTCAACCGCCTGGCCATCGCGCACTGGTTGCACGGGGACAGGTCATGAGCACACGCAAGGCGTTACCACAGAGCCCGGATCCGATAGCGGCGGATCTGCACGTCCGGCGTCACCCGCGTCCGACCATGCTCGATGGCTTGGCAGATCAGCATGCGGCCGAACGGGTCGCGATGGACGTCAGGCAGCTTCGTCAGTTGCGCAACGGCCGCCTCGTGCACCGGCCACTTCCCGAGCATGCGGGAAAACCACTGGAAAACCCAGGTATCCAGCAGCAGCCTTATCGCCGTGGCTTCCAATCCGGATGCAGCGGATCATCGGCCGTCACGCCCGCACCGGCGAACAACCCGGCCAGTTCGTCATCCATCGGCTGGAAGAAATCTTTCGGGATGGTGAACTCATCCCTGGCCAGTCCGATGCGGCGAGGCGCCCTTCCGGGCAGGTCTTCAGAAGTCGGCACCAACCTGGCAATCGGCTTGTTGCAGCGCGTGATCACCAGGGTTTCTCCGGCTTCCACCTTGGCCAGCAGCTCGGGCAGACGGGCTTCATGAATATCGACTGTTCGCATTGCCACAGGCTCCAGAACCCGACCAACTCAAGAGGTTAATAGACCATGTTCGAGAAACAAGCCGCCGTCTTTCTCTATGCCGTCAGTCCGGTACACATGGGTGCCGGCCAGGCTGTCGACGTGATCGACAACCCCATCCAGCGCGAACGCCACACCCGTCATCCCAGCTTTGCCGGCTCCGGTATCAAGGGCGCCATACGCCACAGCTTTCAGGCCCTGGGCGGGGACCAGGCCGACATTGACCGCCTGCTTGGACCGGATTCAGGAAGCAACAATCTGCACGTCGGCGCCGTCAGCTTTGGCGACGCGCAGTTGGTGGCACTGCCGGTTCGCAGCCTCAAGGGCGGTTATGTCCACGTCACCTGTCCGCAGGCATTGGCCCGGGCGCAGCGGCTGCTGGCCTTGATCGGCAAACCGGCGGACTGGCAGATTCCCGACGTAAAAGCCAACGCGTGCATGCTGTGCAACCCCGATCTGCTGTCCGGCGACAAACTGCATCTGGAAGCTTTCGAGTACACGGCCAGGGCGTCGCAGGACGTTGCCGGTATCGCCGCCGACCTGGCCGGCCGCGCCCTGCCGGAAGACCCCAGCCACGAGTTTTTCCGCAACAAGCTCAAGACCGATCTGGTGGTCCTGTCCGACACCGATTTCGGCTACTTCGCCGAGCACGCCATGCTGGTCGAGCCGCATGTGCGCATCAAACCGGACACCGGCACCGCCGATCCGGGCGGCCTGTTCTATACCGAAAACCTGCCGCCCGAATCGCTGTTGATCGCGCCGCTGATGGCCAGCGGCACGCGCACCGGCACGGGCGATGAGTTGCCCGCCGAAGCCGTGTTCAGCCGCATCAACACCCTGATTGACGGCCAGTTGCTGCAGATCGGCGGCGATGCCACCACCGGCCGCGGCCTGGTGCTGGCCAAAGTGGAGGGTTGAGTCATGACAAAAAGACAAACCCTGGAACAGCAGCGTGCACAAGACGCCTGGAACGCCTGCATCCACTACGGAGAAGACCACGTCAATGCCGCCAAGGGCCTGCCCGCGCTCATCATGAATAGCGGGCTCATGCAGGTACTGGCCTTCTGCCATGGAAAAGGCAAAGCCAACGGCGACGTAGCCAACGATCTGCGCAACTGGCTGGCGTCGCGCTTTCCCAAGTTGCTGACCCGCGCCGACTTCGAACCCTTCATGAAGACGTTGATGGACACCTCGCCCGCCGACTACCAGGCCATCAATGCCGAAGCCTTCGCCTGGCTCAAATGGCTGCGGCAGATGGCCGCCGCCCGCAAGAAGGGGGACCGCTGACATGCCCATTGCCGCCATCCCCGACTATCTGCAAAAGCAAGACCTGAGCAACGCCCCACCCGGCCTGCGCTTCGGCATGTACTTCCAAGGCTGGACGCACAACTGGGAAAAGCATGTCCCGGACAGGAAGCGGAACGAGCCTACGGTGTTGGCATCGGTTTGCAAGCTGACCAACAACGACAAAGCCACCATGAAGTCCCTGGCCGAACGCCAGGCCCACCTCGCGCAGCAAGTGCCCGTCCTGCTGACGCTCGAAGCCCTCGCCACCGCGCCGTTCACTACCGGCCTGGGCAATGAGTATCCGTTGGAAAACGGCTTCGCCTTCCTGAATCCTTACGGCTTGCCGTATCTGCCCGGCAGCGGCGTCAAAGGCGTGCTGCGCCAGGCCGCGCGCGAGCTGGCATCCGGTGATTGGGGTGACACTCACGGCTGGACCACCGACGCCATTCATACCCTGGATACCGGCAAGGACATCATCAAGCTGTCCCCACTGGACGTACTGTTCGGCAAGCAAAGCCAGGACGGCGACACCGAGCACCTGCGCGGTGTGCTCAGCTTCTGGGACGCCTTGCCACAGGTTCCCGGCGACAGCTTGGCCGTGGACATCATGACCCCGCACCACAGCCACTACTACCAGGATGGCCAGACTCCCCACGACAGCGGCCAACCCAACCCGATCAGCTTCCTGACCCTGCCGCCCGGCACCTGTTTCGCCTTCCATGTGCGCTGCGACCAGCCGCGCCTGGAACGGCTGGCACCCGATCTGGCCAGGGATGACCACTGGCAGAGCCTGCTCAATGCCGCCTTCCTGCACGCTTTTTCCTGGCTTGGTTTCGGTGCGAAAACCGCCGTGGGCTATGGCGCGATGCAAGAAGACCCCGCGTTCAAGAAACGCCGCGAGGAAGAAGCGGAGAGGTTGCGTAAAGATCGCGAGCAAGCCGAGCGCACCCAAGGGTTCTCTCCGCAAGGTTTGCTGATCGACGATTTCATCCAGAAATGCAAGGCCAAGCATCAGGCGCGGCAAGACAACCCACGCACGGGCAAGGAGCCGCTCAATGTCGGCCAAGGGCTGTATGCCGAAGCACTGAAATTGAGCAAGGCCGCCGTGGATAGCGCCGACTGGAACGATGTCGACCGCAAGCAACTGGCCGAAACGCTGACCGATTGGCTGCCCAAACTCGTGGAGAAGCTCGACACGGCCAACGAGTGGAAGGATGCGCGCAAGAAACTGCAACTGGCCAGGTTGCGTGGCGACTAGCGGCGCCAGTGACCGCTAAAGCCAGTCTTCGACCGTCAAGCCAGGCACCCGCCCGAATACCCGATCATGCGAAACCAGCACCATGCCCTCATGCAGCGCTTGCGCGGCGATTTGCAAATCGTGCAAGGCTACGCTGATGCCGGCTTTCTCCAGCGCCGCACGCAGCGTGCCGTATGTTCTGGCGACATCGCTCGTCCACGGCAGTACGTCCACGCGCAACAACAATTCGTGTACGGCGGCTTCCAGCCGGCGCGCCTGGGGATGGCGGGCCATGCCATAACGCAGTTCCGCTTCGGTGATGGCGGAAAGGAACACCGTACCCAGCTTGCATGCCGCAAGCCGCTGTGCCACTGCGCCTTGTTGGCGGAAAACATAGCTGACCGTATTGGTATCCAGCAGGTAGCGACTCATGCGGCCTTGCCGCCATCGCCGTCGGCCATGTCCTCAAACGGCGAAGCCGGCGGCAAATCCGCGGGTGCGTGCAGGAAATCGTCCGGCACATCCAGCGCCTTGAGCGCATCCATCAGGCCCGACCAGTTTCTCGGCCGTGCCGACAGGATCACATCGCCCGTCGCTTCGTCCCGGCGAATGAACACCTCACTCCCCTCAAAACGGAAAGCCGAAGGGATGCGTACCGCCTGGCTGCGGCCGTTGGTAAACAATTTTGCAGTCTGTGTCATGGCAGGCTCCGTGGCTGGCATATGCCAAAGTATATCACACCTGACAACCCGTGCTCCCGGGCGGCTTCGCCGCCTGCGCAAGCTTGCGAAGCCGCCCACCGAAATGCGCCTCGGCACAATACCGTGATGACCACCTACTTCATCACCCGCCATCCAGGGGCTCTGGACTGGGCGCGCCGCCAGGGCATCGCCGTGGATGAGCACGTGTCCCACTTGGACACCAACCAGATCCGCGCCGGCGACACCGTCATCGGCACGCTGCCGGTGAACCTGGCGGCGGACGTGTGCAGCCGCGGTGCCAGATATCTGCATCTGTCGCTCGACTTGCCGCCGGCAGCCCGTGGCCGCGAGCTTGGTGCCGATGAACTCGACACCTTTGGCGCCCGGCTGGAAGCGTTTGTTATCAGCCGTCAATCCCCGCCCCCAGCCTCAGGAGTTCCACATTGACCACCCTCATCAGTTTCCTCGGCAAAGGTCCTCCCGGTGGCTACCGGAAAGCGAGCTACCGCTTCAGCACCGATTTCATACGCCATGACGTTCCGTTCTTTGGTATGGCACTCGCCGACTACCTCAAACCAGAACGGCTGATCCTCATTGGCACTTCGGGCAGCATGTGGGATGTATTTTTCGAACGTGAAACCGCAGAGCATGACGACTCACTGCTTGCACTGATCGATGCGGTCACCGAGAACAGGGTGACGGACGAGCACCTGCAAGCTCACACCGCCCGACTATCGCGGAAACTTGGCATCCCGGTCACCTGCTTGCTGATCGATGAGGCGCGCAATGCCGTCGGCCAAGCGCACCTGCTTGAGAGCCTGGCAACGCACCTGGGGCAAGGTGAATGCATCGCCATCGATGTCACGCACTCCTACCGCCACCTGCCGATGCTCGCACTGGTGGCCGCCCGATACCTCAAACGCTCCAAGCAGGTCCAGACCCAGGACATCTATTACGGTGCCCTTGAAATGACCACAAACGGGGAAACACCGGTGGTTCATCTAAGTGGCCTTCTGGAAATGCTCGACTGGGTGGATGCCCTGGCCAGCTACGATTTCAACGGTGACTACGGCGTGTTCGCGTCCCTGTATGAGCGTTCTGGCCAATCCGACGCGGCCGGCTACCTGGCACAGGCCGCGTTCTGTGAGCGCACTAATCAGACCGGGCAAGCGCGCAAGCCGCTGCGGGAATTCCGCAAGATCAACGCGGATACGGATTCACCCATGCTGCGGCTGTTCCACCCGGAGCTGCAACGGCGCACGGGGTGGGCCGCCGAGCACCACTACCATCAACGCCAGGAACAGATGGCCCGCCAGCACTTGCAGGCAGGCAACTACCTGCGAGCGGCAACACTGGGATTTGAAGCCATCATTTCCCGAATCGTGGCGGCACAGCAAAGCCGCGACCCGATGACCCACGACCATCGCCGCGAAGCCAAGGACAACTTCGAGGAGCACGCCCGACGTGCCGGAAAACGCAAAAGCCCCGCCCAGATTGCGTATCTGGACTTGCGCGACCTCCGCAACACTCTCGCCCATGGCAGTCGTTCAGACAGCGGCCAGATCCAGAATGCGCTGTCATCCGAGGAACGTTTGCGCGCATTCATCGCCCACCAGCTTGACGTGTTGCAGACCCTGGTCGACTCCGACCTACGGCACCCGTAGACCTCAGAGGCAGGCATGGGACCCAAAGCAGCAGGCACTCCTTTTGGCGGCATCCGCCTGGTACGCCTGTCAATGCACGGAACCGTCGAGCGGCGCATCGACTTCCCCGACTTCGCCGGCTCGGCCCTGCGCGGCGCCTTCGGTCACGCACTGCGCCGCGCGGTCTGTGTCACCGGACAAGACGCCTGCAAGCCCTGCCCGCTGTACCGGCGCTGTGCCTACCCGGCCATTTTTGAAACGCCGCCACCTGCCGATGTCCGGCACAACTATGCCAACGTGCCCCCACCCTATGTCATCGAACCGCCGGCGCCCGGCCCGCTCTCGCACCGCCCGGGCGAGTCGTTCCGGTTCGGCCTGGTACTGATCGGCCCGGCCATCGACCAGTTGCCATTGATCGCACGCAGCTTCGAGCAGGCATTGAAGGACATCGGCCGCGGCAGCGTGCGCCTGCAACGGATCGAGACTGAAGCGGGAACAGCCGTGGCCGACTTCACCACCGCCGGCCCGATCCACACCCCCGCCGACCGCCACCTGCCGATACCCGATGTACCCAGGCGCCTGGACCAGGCCGTACTCGAATTCAGCACGCCCTTCCTGCTGGCACGCAATGGCCGGGCCATCCGGCCTGACCAACTGACCGCGCGCGACATCCTGATGGCACTGGTCCGTCGTACCGCCGAGCTTTCCCAGATCCATCTGCGCCAGCCCCTGGCCGCGGACTTTTCCGATCTGGCGCAACAGGCCAGCCAGGCCACGGTGGACATCAACTTCCGCCAGGTGCAGTTCGCCCGCCATTCCTCGCGACAGCAACGCGCCATGCCGATGCGTGGCAGCCTCGGCACCGCGACCCTGCGCGGTGACCTGACCGCCTTCTGGCCGTTCCTGCATCTGGGCCAGTGGTTGCATGTGGGCAAGAAATGCGTGTTCGGCTTCGGCCGTTACACCTTGCGCGCGTGACCGCCGGCCAGCCCGCGGCAATACACCGCAACGCCGCCTGCAAGCTTGCCGGAACCCGCACCGGCACCCATCACCGCCATGCTGCAACCATCGACGAACCCCCGGATGGAATGCATGCGACACCTGCACCTGATCGGCTACGACATCAGCGAAAACCGGCCCCGCAACCGCACCCTGCGTGCCATTCGCGGCAACGCCATCGGCGGCCAGAAATCGCTCTACGAATGCTGGCTCGATGGCGGCGAGCTGTCGCAGATCCATGACGAAATCGAAGGCCTCATCGACCCGAAAACCGATCGCGTCCTCATCATCCGGCTCGACCCGCGTGCCGCGGTCCACACCCTGGGCATCGGCACACCTCCCACCGATGGCGAACTCTTCTACCAGGGCTGATAACCATGGGCACACTGTTCATTGATCGCGCGGATTGCTCGGTGGAGCTCAGCGGCAGCGTGCTGACGGTACGGGTTCCCGGCCAGCCGCCCTCCAAGCTGCCGGCTGCGCTCATGCAGCGCGTGGTGTTCCGCAGCAATACCCAGCTCAACACATCAACACTGGCCGGGCTGGCTGATCTGGGCGTCGGCATCCTCGCACTGGGCGGCCGCCGCGGCGATCGCGTGGCCAACCTGGTCGGCGCGCCCGGCAATGACGTGCGCACCCGCATCACCCAGGTCCGGCGCCTGGACGACGCCCAGTTCAAGACCGCATGGTCGCGCCGCATCATCAGCGCCAAGATGAAAGCACAGCGCCGGCTTATCGCACGCGCGCTGCTCGAACGGCCCGACCTGCGCAAACCGCTGTTCGATGCCCTGGCCACCTTGGACCGGTGCCTTGCGCGCCTGCCCGAAGCCACCGATGTCGACTCGCTGCGCGGCTTTGAAGGCGCCGCCGCTGCCGCCTATTTTCGGGCTTATCCGTGTTTGTTTCCGAAGGCGCTGGGCTTCAATCAGCGCAAGCGCCGGCCGCCACCAGACCCGGTCAACGCCTGTCTGTCGCTGGGCTACACCATGCTTTACGGCATGGCGCTGGAAAGCTGCCATGCCCGTGGCCTGGACCCGATGCTGGGCTACCTCCACGGCCCGTGCCATGGCCGCGCCTCGCTGGCCTGTGACCTGATGGAGCCATGGCGCCCCCACGTGGATGCCCTGGTGTGGAATCTGTTCCGCAAGCGCCACCTTGAAGCCGAACATTTTGGCCGCGACGGCAGCGGCGCATGCCTGCTGGGAAAAACCGGCCGCAGCACCTTCTACGCCACCTGGGCCTCGGCAAGCCGTCCCCTGCGTCGCGCCCTGCGTCGCCACGCCGCACTCACCGTGCGAGCACTCGGCGATCTGGCCCCCGAACTCGAACATGCCAATGCCGACGAGGACTGGCTATGGAGCTGAAGCCCCTCTACCTGGCCGCAGGCTGCAACTGGCAAGTCAGCCACGAAGAACGCGCACTGAAAGTACAGCGCCAGGGCCGCGCCCCCGCCTGGTACCCGTTCCGCCGCCTTGCCCGCGTCATCAGCGCCACGGATGTCGACTGGACATCGGGCTCACTGGTGGCCTGCCTGCGTTCCGGAATTACGGTCTCCTTCACCGATGGCTACGGCCGCCCGGAAGGCTTCTGCTATGGCATCCGCCAACGCGAAGCCACCTTTGACCAGATGCTGCAGATTGCCCTGGAGCATGACCAGTGGGAAGTGCGCTTCCGCCATTGGCGCCAAGGCATGGCCCGGCAAAGCATCCTGAAAACCAAAACCGCCCTTGGTGTGGAGCTGCGCAGCCTTGAGCCCGAGCAGGCACACGCCGGCTTCTGCAATCACCACTACCTGCGCACCGGCCGCCGGATGGCCCCGTTGCTGCGCGCCATGGATGGTGCCATTCACGCCCTTGTCGCAGCACGTCTGGCTCAGGACCTGTCACCCAAGCGTCTGGGGCACACCCATCCAGGCTTCTGCATCGTCGCCGAGTTCGCCGCCATACTGCGCTGGCCAACTCACCGGACGCTGGCGGGCATGGACAGCCGGCAACTGGACGAGCTCGGCCCCAACCATGCGGCCGCGGTACTCCTGGCCACCTGCCCCCAGGTGAGTGATGAGCTTGGCGTGCTCATCCATCGCTTCCAGATGTGGCTGCGCAACCTGACGCTATGAGTCAGCGTGATCGGAAACATTGGCTGCTGGCCTACGACATCCGCGACCCCCGGCGTTTGCAGCGAATCCACGCCTACATGAGCAAGCACGGCTGGCCCTTGCAGTACTCGGTCTTCGGCCTGGAGATGAGCGAGCAGAAGTTGCGTGATGTCCTTGACGACCTCAGCCACCTCATGGACACCACCAAGGACGACATTCGCGTCTACCACCTGCCGCCACGTTGTAAGGTATGGACCCTGGGACGCATACCTCTCGCCGAAGGCATCGAGATGAACTCCTCCGTATTGCTTAAATTCCTGGCCAGGCAGCCCTCAGCAAACGGCAACCGCCAAACCACCCCAAAGGCCTCCGCAACCTGCGGATTCCACAACGGTTTTTCGACCAAGCTGCCGAAACAATGACCCCGAACCCAAGGGGATTAAGACTTTTCTGCTGCGCTGATCAGGTCAGCGATTCGGCCGAAACAATGACCCCGAACCCAAGGGGATTAAGACCCGCCA
This sequence comes from uncultured Rhodanobacteraceae bacterium, assembly GCA_964624575.1. Lineage (GTDB taxonomy): Bacteria > Pseudomonadota > Gammaproteobacteria > Xanthomonadales > UBA2363 > Pseudofulvimonas. The sequence continues at coordinate 23,430 of CAZUZT010000019.1, forward strand.
TTCTGTCCGCGCGTCGCGGTAGCGTTGCCGAAACAATGACCCCGAACCCAAGGGGATTAAGACGAACTTCACTGGTACTAGCCAGCCGGGCCACAGTGGCCGAAACAATGACCCCGAACCCAAGGGGATTAAGACGTACTGATGACGCGCTTGCCATACTCTGCAAGCGCCGAAACAATGACCCCGAACCCAAGGGGATTAAGACCTCCGGGCGACGGCGGCCAGCACCATGAGGGTGCGCCGAAACAATGACCCCGAACCCAAGGGGATTAAGACGGTGGCCAGTGACTGGCATACTTCTACGAAGGGCCGAAACAATGACCCCGAACCCAAGGGGATTAAGACATGACGCTGGCAACCATTAGGCAGCCTCGGCCTCGCCGAAACAATGACCCCGAACCCAAGGGGATTAAGACCGATTCAGCGGCGAGCCGTTCGCGTTCGGCGCGAGGCCGAAACAATGACC
>CAZUZT010000020.1:0-21360 GCA_964624575.1 uncultured Rhodanobacteraceae bacterium
TCCTGGTGGCGGTCTTGCTTGCGGCCTTGCCGACCGCTGCCTTGCGCGTTGACGCAGTGGATCTGGCAGCCGGGCTGGCCACCGGCCCGGTCGACTTCGGCGTGCGGCTGGCGCCCGCACTTGCGGTCTTTTTCGCGCTGCCGGCGGCACGACTGGCGGCTGCCGTTGTTTGCCCGGCCTCCGCTGCCGATGCCGCGTCACGGCCGCGAGCTGCCTTGCCCCGGCGCAGCTCCCGGGTCAGCGCCTGGACCTTGCGTCCCAGGCTGTCGACCTCGGTGCGCGTGGGCAGGCCGAACTGTGCCGCCATCAATTCGATCTCGGTGTTGATCGCCGCCCGGACCCGCATCTGGGCGTTGGTCAGCTCGCCGGAGAGGCGGGCGAACTCGGCGCTCATCGCGACCTCGGCGAAGGCTTCCTCGGCGGCGTCGATGAGCAAGTCATAGACCGCGCGCGGCGTCGCCAATGGCGGGGATTCGGCATCGCGCTGGCTCAGCCGTTCCTCCAGCACTTCCAGCGTCCGTGTCGCCGAGCCGTGCATGAGTTCGCCATGGCGGGCATTGGCCGCCTGGTATTCCAGCCACGCCCGCAGCAGGGCCTGAATGCGCTCCTGGTGCTCACGCGCGGGACCGAAGGCGGGCAGCGTCAGCCAGGCATCGGCCTCGTTGCGGATGCCGCTGGCCAGGCCGGTGACCAGGCTGCGAACCATGGCTTCGATGACATTGCCATCGCCGGCGCCGAACCACGGCAAGCCGGACGCGCCGGCCAGGCCCTGGCCATGGTTTTGATGCATCTGCTTGAGGCCTTGCAGCCACTTGCCGGCATCGAATTGGCCATCTTGCCCGAGCACGTCGGGCAGGGTCAGGCCCTGCAACAGTTCAAGGTAGCGACGGCCCTGCGCCAGCAGGCGCGCCATGACCTCGGAGTTGCCGCCCGCACCTGCTGCACCGCCGTCACTGTCGCCGGCCGCTGCCTGGAATCCGGGAAAGCCGGGGAAACCTGGAAACCCGGCCGCCAATCCCGGCAAGGCACCCGGTAAACCAGCAGTAAAGGATGGCTGCAGCGCGGCCCAGGGCATCGCCGCCAGCGCCGGCCAGCCGCCAGCCGGCAGGCCGAAACCGGCGCCCGGCGCCGACATGGCAGGCATTTGCAGCCAGGGTTGGCCGGCCTGGAACTGCCGCAGCCAGGCCATCGGGTCATTGCTGTTCATCGCTCATCGCCTCATCTGAAGTGTGCAGGGCCGCAAGGCCCATGCTAACCGGGCAGCGGCCCGATGATCTTGCCCGGAAAAACCGCAACCGCCAGCGCTGTGCAAATACCGGGCCCATGCCGTCGCCGGCGCCCACCGGACCGACGCCGGCCCGGCGCGCCGAGGGCGGGCGGCGGCGATCAGGACAGCAGCGATTCGCCGCCCATGTACGGGCGCAGGACCGGCGGGATGGTGATCGTGCCGTCGGCGTTCTGGCCGTTTTCCATCACCGCAACCAGGGCGCGGCCGACGGCAACGCCGGAACCGTTGAGTGTATGTAGCAGTTCGGGCTTGCCGGTCTCCGGATTGCGCCAGCGCGCCTGCATCCGCCGGGCCTGGAAATCGCCGCAGTTGGAGCACGAGCTGATCTCGCGCCAGGTCTGCTGCGAGGGCAGCCACACTTCCAGGTCATAGGTGCGGGCGGCGGCAAAACCCATGTCGCCGGTGCACAGCAGCATGCGGCGGTAGGGCAGGCCGAGCTTTTCCAGCACGGTTTCGGCACAGCCGGTCATCCGCTCCAGCTCGGCGGCGCTGTCGGCAGGCCGCACGATGCTGACCAGCTCGACCTTCTCGAACTGGTGCTGGCGGATCATGCCGCGGGTGTCGCGGCCGTAGGACCCGGCCTCGGAGCGGAAGCACATCGAGTGGGCGGTCATCCGCAGCGGCAACTCGCCGGCCTCGACGATGCGCTCGCGCACCATATTGCTCAGCGGCACTTCGGAGGTCGGAATCAGGTAGCGGCGTTCCTCGCCTTCGATCGCGAACAGGTCTTCCTCGAACTTGGGCAGCTGGCCGGTGCCGTACAGGCTGTGGCCTTGCACCAGCACCGGCACGTTGCATTCCAGGTAGCCGTGTTCGCCGGTGTGCAGGTCAAGCATGAACTGGGCCAGGGCGCGGTGCAGGCGGGCCAGGCCACCGCGCAGCACGGTGAAGCGGGCGCCGGACATGCGCGCGGCAGTGTCGGCATCGAGCCAGCCGTTGCGCGCGCCCAGGTCGACATGGTCGCGCGGGGTGAATGGCAGGTCTTTCGGATCGCCCCAGCGCTTGATCTGCGCATTGTCGGCTTCGTTGCGGCCGGCGGGCACGCCCTCGTCGGGCAGATTGGGCAGGTTGGCGGCCAAATCGTGCAGCTGCTGCTGCAGCTCGGCCAGGGCTGCTTCGCTGGCCTGCAACTGCTCGCCCAGGCCGGCGACTTCGGCCAGCAGCGGCGCAGTGTCCTGGCCGGCGGCCTTGGCCTGGCCGATGGCCTTGGAACGGGCGTTGCGCCGCGCCTGCAGCTCCTGGGTGGCGGTCTGCAGATCCTTGCGCCGGGCTTCCAGTTGCTCGAACCGGGCCCGCGGAAACTCGAAACCACGGCTGGCCAGGCGCTCGACGACCTCATCCAGGCAATTGCGTAACAGGGCGGGATCAAGCATGGCGCGGTTCCGGATGGCGAAAAACAGACATTATCCCGGCCCGGCCGGCAGCGGCGCAAACCGGCGATGCCCCTGGACTTGGCACCGGTCATGGCGGCCCAACCAATGGCACAGGCCAGCGCAGTCGCCACCGATTATCGTGTCAGCCCTGTGTGGTTTGGTGTTCAAGGATTGCCGATGACGAACAAATCCGTGCAACACGTTATCCGCCATGGCCTTGTCCTGGGCCTGATGGTCAGCGCGGCGCATCTGCTTTGGCAGTACAGCCATGGCGGGATCAGCAGCCACCATCTGCTGCATCGCAGCGATTTGCCGTCGATTTCGAACGCATGGGGGCTGGCCGTCCTGCCGTTTCTGGGCTGGCTGGCTTCGCGCAGCGCCACCCGTCGTGCAGCTTTGGACGAGGCGGCAGCGCTCCGGTCACTGGCCGGTTTTCTGGGCGCCTTTGTCGTGGGCCTGGCGCTTTCCCAGTCATTCGCCGCCGGCCATGGAACCGCCGCCAACGCCATCTTTCTCGCCGCTCTGGCTGCCGGCCTGTTCGTGCCCACCTACCGCGCCGAAGTCATTTTCGGCTTCGTGCTCGGCATGACCTTCGTGTTCGGCTCGATCCTGCCGACGATTGCGGCGCTGGTCGGCAGCGCCATCTCGGCGATCGCGTTCTTCGTCGTCCGGCCGCTTTTCAGCCGCAAACTGCCCGCCCGAAGAGTGCCTGAGTGAGCCGGCGATCGGGCGGTGTCTTCCGGCCCCGGCCAGCGACTCATGCCGCCGCCGGTGATTTCCGGCGCGGCCTGATGCAGGCGTTATCCTTGCACCATCCTTTCCCAGCGCGAGTACCTTCGATGCGAAATTCCCTGTTGCAGTTGGCCGGTGCCGCCGGCCTGGCCGCGGCCGCCCTGGTCGCCGCGCCCGGCGTCATCGCCCAGCCCGGGGCCAGCGCCGATGCCAACGCTGACGCCAACGACAAAATCTTCTCCCAGCCCTACCAGATGCATACGCTGGACAACGGCCTGCGCGTGATCGTGGTGCCGACCGACAGCCCCGGCGTGGTCTCGCTGCAGATCCCGGTGCAGACCGGCTCGCGCAACGAAGTCGAGCCGGGCAAATCCGGCTTCGCCCACTTCTTTGAACACATGATGTTCCGCGGCACGCCCGACTTCCCGCCCGAGGCCTATCAGGCCGTGGTGCAGCAGGCCGGCGGCGACCAGAACGCCTACACCTCGTCGGACCTGACCAACTACCACACCACCTTTGCTGCCGAGGACCTGGAAAAGATCATCCAGATCGAAGCCGACCGCTTCCAGAACCTGGCCTATACCGAAGAGCAGTTCCGCACCGAGGCGCTGGCGGTCAAGGGCGAATACCTGAAGAACTACGCCAACCCGATGCTCAAGGGCCTGGAAGTGCTGTCCGGCCTGGCCTATTCGGTGCATCCCTACGGCCACACCACCATGGGCTACCTGGAGGACATCGAGGAGATGCCCAACCAGATGGACTACGCCCAGGTGTTCTTCGAGCGCTGGTACCGGCCCGAGTACACCAGCGTGATCGTGGTTGGCGATGTCGAGCCCGCCGCCACCCTGGCCCTGGTCGAGCACTACTGGGGCGACTGGCAGCCCGGCAGCTACCAGGCGCAGATCCCGGTCGAGCCGCCGCTGGACGGCCCCAAATACGAGCACCTGGAGTGGGACGCGCCGACGCCGCCGATCCTGATCCACACCTGGCGCGGACCGGCCCTGACCACCGACTCACCGGACACCACCGCCCTGATGCTGCTGGCCGAAATCCACTTCGGCCCGACCTCGCCGCTGTACCAGCAGCTGGTGGTGCGTGAGCGCATGGTCGACCAGTTCTTCGTGCAGGCGCCGACCAACAAGGATCCGGGCCTGTTCGCCATCGTCGCCCGGCTCACCGATGCCGAGCACGCGCAGGCCGTCACCGGCGCCATCCAGGACACCCTGGTGCGGGCGCGCACCAAAGCTGTCGACGAGGGCGCGCTGGCCAACACCAAGTCGCGGATGAAATACAGCTTTGCCGCGACTCTGGATTCGGCCGACAGCCTGGCCGGAACGCTGGCCCGGTTCGTCCACTACGAGCGCACCCCGGAAACCCTCAACGACCTGTACCGCACCTTTGATATCACCACCGGCCAGGACATCCTGGACGCGGCCAACAGCGTATTCATCGACAGCAACCGCGCCTCGGTATCGATCGCCACGGCCGATGCCCTGCCCGGCGCCAACGCCTTTGATTCCATCGACCAGGCCGTCGCCGCCGCCATCGCCGGCCGTGCCGAGCCGGTCGCCATTCCGGTGCTGGCCCTGGCGTCCAGCTCGCCGCTGATCGAGGTATCCCTGCTGTTCGACGCCGGCGCCGCCTATGACCCGCCGGGCAAGGCCGGCCTGGCGGCCCTGACCGCCGCCATGATCAGCCAGGGCGGCACCGCCAAGCGCAGCTTCGAGGAGCTGCAGCAGGCCTTCTATCCGCTGGCCAGTGGCCTGCAGGCCCAGGTCGACAAGCGCATGCTGCGCCTGTCCGGCACCATCCACCGCGACAATCTCGAGGCCTGGTACGCGCTGGTGCGCGAGATGCTGCTGGAGCCCGGTTTCCGCGAAGACGATTTCCAGCGCCTCAAGCAGCTGCAGATCAACGCCGTGCGCGTCAATCTGCGCGGCAACAACGACGAGGAACTGGCCAAGGAACTGCTCTACGAGACGGTCTATGGCGCTGGGCACCCCTACGGCCGGCTGAACGCCGGTCATGCCGGCGACCTGGAGTCGATCACCCTGGACGAGGTGCGCGACCATTTCGCCAACGCCTTCACCGCGCAGCGGGTGCGCGTGGGCCTGTCCGGCGTCACCGATGAAGCGTTCCAGGAGCAGCTCGTCGCCGACCTGAACCGGCTTGGCCGCGGCCAGGCACCGGCGCTGGAAGTGAGCGCACCGGAAGCGGCAGCGCAGCGCCAGGCGATCGTGATCGAGAAGGAAACCCCCGGCGTGGCGGTCTCGTTCGGCTGGCCGATCGACGTGCGCCGTGGTCATCCGGACTGGCCGGCGCTGTGGCTGTTGCGCAGCTACCTGGGCGAGCACCGCAACTCCTCCGCCCTGCTCTACCAGCGCATCCGCGAACAGCGCGGCATGAACTACGGCAACTATGCCTACATCGAGTACTTCCCCAACGGCATGTTCCTGACCTCGCCGGAGCCCAACTACGCCCGCGACAACGACCTGTTCCAGATCTGGCTGCGGCCGCTGCGCGACAACAACGACGCCCTGTTCGCCACCCGCGCCGCCCTGTTCGAACTGCAGCGCCTGCGCGATAAGGGCATTCCCGAACAGCGTTTCGAGGCCACGCGCGACTTCCTGATGAAGGCCACCGCGATCAACACCGCTTCCGGCCGGGCCCGCCTGGGCTACGCCCTGGACTCGCAGTGGTTCGATATTCCGCCGTTCCTGGATTACGTGCGCAGCGGCCTGGCCGACCTGACCCTGGCGCAGGTCAACGACGTGATTGCCCGCTATCTGGACCCGTCCAGCGCGCAATTTGTCTTCGTCTCCAGACAGGCCAGCGAACTGGCCGACGCCCTGGCCGGCGATACGCCTTCGCCGATCCAGTACAACACCGACAAGCCCGCCGAGCTGCTCGAAGAGGACGCACTGATCGCCGAACTGCCGCTGGCATTGGAGCGCGAGCACATCCGCGTCATCGACGTCGAGACGGTGTTCGAGTAAAGCTTGTCGCAAACCTGTGGCGGTGCAGAAGTCAGCCTGACAGGTTCAACTCCTCAGCCAACATAGCTTCCCCCTTCGCTCGCGAAGGGGGAGGGGATACGCCGGGTGCGAAGCACACGGCGAAAGAGCCTGCGCCGCTATCGCGTCGCAGCATCCTCCCCGGCCCTCCTTCCGGGAAGGAGGAAGCACAGCATCAGGAACGCTTGAAACCTTCTCCCCCGGGAGAGGGTTTTGCTGAGGGCGCAACAGCCTCAGCCGGCCCCGCACCTGGCACGCACATGACGCAAAGGCCTGAGGCGAACACCAGGCCGTACAAAACCGTTCGCTCAACCGGCCTCGCCGTCGTTGCCGATGCCGTACTTCTCCAGCCGCCGGTACAGCGCCGGCCGGCTGACGCCCAGGGCGTCGGCGGCGCGCTGGATGTTGCCGCCGCTGCGTTCCAGGGCCTGGCGCACCAGCAGTTCCTCGGCATCGTCAAGGGTCAGGCCGGCCAGCGCCGGGCCGGCACCGCGGGGCTCGCCACCGGCCATGCCGGCGCCGCGTTCCAGGCCCAGTTCACCGGTCTGGATACGGTCACCACGCGACAGCAATACCGCACGCTCCATCACGTGACTGAGCTCGCGGACATTGCCCGGCCAGGGGTAGGCAAGCAGCGCACGCTCGGCTTCCGGCGCCAGCGCCAGGCCATCGCGGCCATAGCGGGCACTACTGCCGGCCAGGAAATGACGCGCCATCGGCACGATGTCCCCGGCGCGCTCGCGCAGCGTGGGCACGCGCAGGGTCAGGGTGTTGAACCGGTACAACAGGTCGGTGCGGAAACGGCCGGCGGCAACCTCGGCATCCAGGTCGGCATTGGTCGCTGAGATCAGGCGGACATCGACCTTGATCGTGCGCGAGGAGCCCAGCCGCTCCAGTTCGCCATCCTCAAGCACGCGCAGAAGCTTGGGCTGCTGCGAGGCCGGGATGTTGCCGATCTCGTCCAGGAACAGGGTGCCGCCGTCGGCCAGCTCGAAGCGGCCGATGCGGTCACCCTTGGCATCGGTGAAGGCGCCACGGACATGACCGAACATCTCCGACTCGAACACGGTTTCGGCAATGCCGCCCATGTTGACCTTGACCAGCGGCTTGTCGGCACGCCGGGAATGGCGGTGCAGCAGCCGCGCGATGACTCCTTTGCCGGTGCCGTTCTCGCCCAGCACCAGGACATTGGCATCGGTCGGCGCAACCCGGGCGAGCTGATCCAGGAGCTGGCGCATGACCGGCGCCTCGGCGATGAAATCGGCATCCTCGCTGCCGGCCAGAATCTCGTTCTGGCGCCGCAGCCGGGCGTTCTGGCGCCGGCTGTCGGCCAGCGCCAACTGGTTGCGCAACACGCTGAGCAGGCGCCGGTTATCCCAGGGTTTTTCAATGAAATCGCCGGCGCCGGCCTGCATCGCCTTGACCACCAGTTCGATGCTGCTCCAGGCGGTCATGGCCACGATCGGCAGCTCGGCGTCGAGCTGGCGCAGGCGCGCGATCAGCTCCAGGCCCTCCTGGCCTGAGGTCGTGTCGCGGCTGTAGTTCAGATCCAGCAGCGCCAGGGCCGGCGACTGTGCACGCACGATATCGACGGCCTCATCGGGACTGCCGGCGGTCAGCGTCGGATAACCCTCGGCCTTGAGCAACAGGCGCAGGGCCTCCAGCACATCGCGCTGGTCGTCGGCGATCAGGATCGGGGCGTTCTTGGTCATGGCGGGGATTGTAGGCCGTGCCCGCCGCGATCCGGCTCCGTCAGCCAACCATCGGCCAGCTCGACGATGCGGTTGCCGCGCCGGGCATGTTCCTGATTGTGTGTGACCTGGACGATGGTGATGCCGTCGCGATTCAGCTCGGCCAGCAGGTCCATGATCATCGCCCCCTGGGCCGAATGCAGGGCGCCGGTCGGCTCGTCGGCCAGCAACAGGCGCGGCCGGCTGATCACCGCCCGGGCCACCGCTACCAGTTGCTGCTGGCCGCCGGAAAGCTGGCGCGGAAACAGGTCCTTCTTGCCGACGATCTGGAAGCGGTCGAGCAGGTCGGCAACCCGCGCCCGGCGCTCGCCACGCGGGATATCGCGGTAGCCCAGCGGCAGGTCCATGTTTTCCGCCACGGTCAGCTCGTCGATCAGGTGGTAGTGCTGGAAGATGAAACCGATCGTGTCGCGCTGCAGGCTCTGGCGCTGGCGGGCATTGAGCTCATGCACCGGCTGCGCGGCCAGGTGATAGCGCCCGTCAAAGCCGCTGTCCATCAGGCCCAGCACATTGAGCAGGCTGCTCTTGCCCGAACCGGAGGGGCCGGTCACCGAAACGAAATCACCCTCGGCCACCTGCAGGTTGATGTTGCGCAACACCCAGCTGCGCCCGCCGGCCAGCGGCCAGCTGCGTTCGATGTTTTCCAGATTGATCAACGGTTCCATGGCAGTGTCCTTTGCATGTCGGGCATCAGGTGTCGGCGGCCAGTGCGCGCACCGGCGACAGGCGCGCGGCGCGCCGTGCCGGCAGCCAGCAGGCGGCCAGTGCCGCGCCGGCGACCAGGGCCAGGGCGACGGCCCAGGTGGCGGCATCACCCGCGTCCACGCCATACAGGTGCGCCTCCAGCTGCCGGCCCAGTATCCGGCCAAGCAGCCATCCGGCGGCCAGGCCGAGCGCGACCAGCGTCCCGCCCCGGCCCAGCACCAGGCGCTTGATCTGCGCCGCGCTGGCACCCAGGGCCATGCGCAGGCCCAGTTCCGCGGTGCGCCGGCGGACCATCACGCTGATCACCGAGTACAGGCCCAGGCAGGTCAGGGCCAGCGCCAGCAGGGCGAACAGGCCGACCATCTCGAGCACGGCGCGGCGCTCGACCAGGCTGCGCTGCAACAGCTCGGCCAGCGGGCCGACCACCCCGATGCGGGCATCGGGCACGTGCTTGCGGATCAACTCGCGCACCGGGTCCACCAGCTGGCCCGGTGGCACGGTGCCGCGCACCAGCACGAAGGGCTGCGGCCAGCCGCCGGCCGGCGCTGCCTGGTAGATCATCGGCAACTCGTCGGCTCGGTCAAGGCGCTCATGGCGGATGGTGCCGGCGACGCCAATGATCGGGCTGTCACCCAGGCCTTCCATCAAACCCGGGGCGCCGGGCAGCCGCGCGGCCAGCGGATCGGAGCCCGGCAACCAGCGCCGCTGCCAGGCCTGGTCGATGATCACCGGCCGTTGCTCACCGAAATCCCCCTGGACAAAGCCGCGGCCAAGGGTCAGCGGGATGCGCAAGACGCGGAAATAATCGCCGTCGACCTGGTTCAGGTACGCCTGCACGTGCTCGTCCGGGGCGCCATCGGGCTCACCCAGCGACACCATGTAGCCGGCGCCACTGAACGGCGGCATTGACGCCAGGCTCACCGCCTCGACTCCAGGCAGGGCCTGGATCTCATCGCGTGCCGCCTGCATCTGCGCCTGGTGGCGGGAACGCAGCGCCTGCCGTGCCTGATCGTCGTCCATCGCAGCCGGGCCAGCGCCCGGGCCGACAGCCAGATCGACCGCGGCCAGCAGGACCTGGCGCTCATCGAAACCACGGGGCGCCTGCAGTACCTGCCAGGCACTGTGCAACAGCAGGCCGCCGGCGCCAACCAGGGCGGTGGCCAGCGTCACCTGGGCAACCAGCAGGCCCGGGCGCAGGCGTTCCCGGCCGCTGACCAGGCGTCGTCCGTGCAACAGCGGGCCACCGGCCGGCACCAGACTGCGCATCAACAGCAGGATCGCGGCCACCGCCAACAGCAGCACCAGGATGCCGGCCAGGCCGATTGCCAACACCGGCAGCGGCTCGCCAAATGCAACCAGGGCATGCTCGGGCAGCAGCCGCCGATGCTGCAGCAGGCGCAACCCCGGTGCCACCAGGGTCAGGCCGGCCAAGCCACCGAGAACAACCGGCACCGCCGGATCGGCCAACGCCGTCAGCAGCAGGTGCCGGCGGCGGGCACCCAGCGCCCGACTGACCGCGAACTCGTGCTGGCGAGCCAGCCAACGATCCTGCACCAGGATCGCCAGGTTCAATGCCACCACCAACAGGAGCAGTGCCGATGCCAGCGCCAACAAGTGCAGGCTGTCCAGGTAGCGGTCAACCATCGTTTGCCGCAAAGGGGTCGCCCGCCCGACCAGGCCCAGGTGTTCCAGGCTGGCCTGCATCGGCGCCCAGGCCGCCATCAGGGCATCCAGGCGCACTTCGGCAACTGTGGGCGCCACCCCGGGTTGGAGCCGGGCGACGACCTGCACGCTGCCAACCCCGGTGGCATCGCCATCCCGGCGCTCGCGCGCCAGCCAGGCTTCGGTGCCACTGTCCGGAAAAGCGAACGCCGGTGGCATGACGCCGATGACGACATGCGGCTTGCCGCCCAGGCGCACTCTGCGGCCGAGGATCTCCGGGTCGGCGCCGAACTGCCGACGCCACTGCCGGTCGCTGAGCAGCAACTCACCGTCGCCCTCGGCAGATGAAAAGCCCCGGCCCAGTGCCGGGGCCGTGCCCAGCACCGCAAGGGCCTGGGCGTCGATCGTGGTCAGGCGCCATGGCCGTCCGTCGCCATCGCTGGCTTCAGCAGGCGGCGGGCTGGCATAACCGAAGACTCCGGCAAAGACGGTGCGGTCCGCATCCATTTCCGACAGCAGGGCGTCGTTGAGCCCGGCATTCATGCCAAAGCGGGTGATCTGGGCCTCCATGCGGACCAGCCGCTCCCCGTCCGGGAATGGCAATGCCTGCCATTGCAGCGCCCAGATCGCCGCCAGCACCACGGTGTTGACCGCAATCACCGCACCGGCAAGTACCAACACGGTGACAAGAAAACCGGGACTGCGCTGGAGCCGGCGCGCTAGGGCTGTGGCAAACATGGACGTGCCTCCTGTGGTCCGGGTGTTGGCAGCGGCAGGATCGCTCCGATACTGCCCTCGGGTGTGTTCACGCACGGCAGGTCCATGTTTTCCGCCACGGTCAGCTCGTCGATCAGGTGGTAGTGCTGGAAGATGAAACCGATCGTGTCGCGCTGCAGGCTCTGGCGCTGGCGGGCATTGAGCTCATGCACCGGCTGCGCGGCCAGGTGATAGCGCCCGTCAAAGCCGCTGTCCATCAGGCCCAGCACATTGAGCAGGCTGCTCTTGCCCGAACCGGAGGGGCCGGTCACCGAAACGAAATCACCCTCGGCCACCTGCAGGTTGATGTTGCGCAACACCCAGCTGCGCCCGCCGGCCAGCGGCCAGCTGCGTTCGATGTTTTCCAGATTGATCAACGGTTCCATGGCAGTGTCCTTTGCATGTCGGGCATCAGGTGTCGGCGGCCAGTGCCCGCACCGGCGACAGTCGCGCGGCGCGCCGTGCCGGCAGCCAGCAGGCGAGCAGGGCGGCGACTACCACGACGGTCGCAGTAAGCAGCCAGGTCAGCGGATCATTTGGACCAATTCCATACAGCCGGTCCGCAATCAGCCGTGACAGCGGCAAACCAATCAGCAGGCCCAGAACGATACCGATGCCGGCCAGCACGGTGCCCTGACCCAGCACCATGCGCAGCACGTCGCCCCGATCGGCACCCAGCGCCATGCGCACCCCGAGCTCTGCCGTGCGCCGGCGCACGGCGAAATTGAGAACGGCATACAGGCCCAATACGACCAGCACCAGGGTGATCGCGGCGAATATCGAAACCGATTCCAGCGCCGCACGCCGGCCCAGCAGCGAACCGGCGATGGCTTCTGACAGCGGCTGGTTCAACGACACAGCAGCGTCAGGGAACTGGGCCATCACGCGGGCACGGATGGTTTCGGCCAGGGCCGCCGGATCGCCGTCGACACGCGTGACCAGCACGCCGATCGGTAACGTCACCGGCGTCAGCGTGTACACCGTCGGCAAGCTCGGCACTTCTTCCAGCGACTCGTGCTTGACGGTGCGTACCACGCCGGCGATGGGCGCCGAACGATACGTCTCCGGACCCGTTGGCACGTCGATGCTGGTCGTCAGTGGATCGCGCCCGGCCAGCCAGCGCTGCACAAACAGCTCGTCGACGATCACCGGGCTGGCATCACCAAAATCGGCCTCGACGAAATCCCGTCCGCTGAGAAACGGGATCGCAAGGGTCGAAAAGTAGCCGAGACCGACTGAGCGGTTGCGCACCTGCAGCTCACCGTCGATACCAGGCACGCGCTGCGTCGACACCGACTCCCATTGACTGAAGGGCGCCATCGACGCGAATGCTGCGTGGCGCACGCCGGGCAGCGCCTGGACCTCGTCACGGATCGCCAGCAGGCCGGTCTTCAGCCGTTCACCGTCGCGGGCTGCATCGTATTCCAGGCCGCGACTGACTCCGACCGGATCGATCGAGGTCATCAGCACACCACGTTCGTCGAAGCCGCGCGGCTCGTTGATCAGGTTAAGCGCACTTCGCAACAGCAACGCCGACGCACCCAGCAAGACCGTCACCAATGCCAGCTGCACCACCAACATGGTCGAGCGTGCCCGGCCCAGACCGCTGTTCTGATTGCGCACACCCATTCCGGCGGCCATGTCGGCGCTGCTGCGCACCGACATCGCCGCCACCAAGGCAATCGCCAATACAAGCACCGCCGCCATCGCCGCCACCAGCAAGGTGACCGAGTCGCCACCGACGTTGACCGGCAGCGCCGACGGAATCAGGCCACGCTGCTTCAGTACGGCCACGCCCAACGGCACCAGCGCCAGGCCGACTGCCAGGCCGACAAGCACCGGCGGGAGCAGGTCGGCAAGCACTGCGCGCACGATGTCGCGATCGCCAGCGCCGAGGGCACGGCAGATCGACAGGTCGCGCTGCCGCGCCAGCATCCGGTCCAGCACCAGGTTGGCAAGGTTTGCCGCCACCACGGCAAGCAGGATCAGCGAGGCCAGTTGCAGCAAGGCCAACACCAGTCCGTGCTCTTCGGCGAAACGCTCGCGCCACAGGCGCACGCTGGGCTGCAGGTCCGCCGAGGTGCGCAGACCTTCCAGGCCGTCGGCATTGGCGAAGACCGCCGCCAGGTGCGCACCGGCCTGCGCCAGCGTCACTCCGGCTGCCATACGCGCGATGACGGCGAAATTGCCGACATTGCCGCTGGCATCATTGGCGGCTTCGCCGGCACTGGGCACGTACGGCATCCAGGCGTCGGCACGGTTGTCGGGGAAGACGAAGCCCGCCGGCATCACGCCGACGACCGTGTAGCGCTCCTCCCCGAGCAGCAGCTCGCGTCCGACGACCTGCGGGTCGGCGGCAAACCGCGTCCGCCAGCTCGCCTCCGACAACAAGACAACCTTGTTGTCGGCACTGGCATCCTCGTCCAGCAGCGCCCGTCCGAGCGCCGGCGCCACGCCGAGCACACTGCTGAAATTCGTCGTCACCCTGCGCACGCGCCAGGCAAGCCCGGCCGCGTCGTTGCGCTCGACCGTGCCCGTTGCATGCCCGGCGACACCGACATAGATATCGTCGGCAGTCGCCAGCTGCTCCTGCAGCGGCTTCGACAAACCGACCTTGAAGCCGAAATTGCGCAGGTCGGCGCGCAGCTCCACCAGCTGGTCACCGTCGTGATACGGCAAGGCCTTGAAGTGGATCGCCCAGACCGCCGCAAACACCGTCGCGTTGACCAGCACCACTGCCGCCGTCAGCAGCAGCACCGTCAACGCGAAGCCGGGCGCACGCAGCGACCGGCCAACCAGGATGCCCAGAAAACCGGCGCGGTGACGGAACCGGCGCACTACGGTGGCAAACAACATCGACGCATCTCCTGTTGTTCAAACAACAAAGGCGGCCGGGCAGCAGGGAGCAACCTCCGCACCCGACGGTTTCGCCCGACAATGCTGCTGCGGGTTGTACGGCGCCGAACAGCACCCGTGAACGGCAGGATGAGCAAACCCCGACTCATTCGGCGCGCAATATCCGCGCCGGCGGCACGCGCAGGGCGCGCAGGGCCGGGCCCAGGCAGGCGAGCACGGCGGTGGCGATCAGAACCGCGGTCACTGCCAACAGCACCAACGGATCGGTGCCGCCGATGCCGGCGACCTGGGCCTGCAACAGGCGCAGCAGGGCGAACGCGACGACGATCCCCAGCGCCAGGCCGGCCAATACCTGGCGCAAGCCGTCGCCGAGCACCAGCCGCAGCAGACCGGAGCGGCTGGCGCCCAGGGCGGTGCGGATGCCGAACTCGCGCCGACGGCCGGCGACGGTGACCGCGATCACCGCGTACAGGCCGACCGCCGCCAGCAGCAGGGCCAGGCTGGCGAAGCTGCCGATCAGGCGCAGATTCAGCCGGGTGGCCTCGGTACTGGCGCGCAGCAGTTCCGACACCGGGCGCAGATTGGCCAGCGGCTGGCCGGGCGCAACCTCGGCCACGGCGGCGGCAATCGCGGCCAGCGCCTGGGCTTGGAACTGGGCCGGCTCATTCTGGTGGCGGGTGACGAAACGCAGTGGCATGTAGTCGCGCAACAGCATCAGCAGCGCATCCGGGTACTGCGCGAACGGCAGGTAGACGATGGCCGGTGCCGCCTGCTCGGGGCCATGCTGGCGGGTGTCGCCAACGACGCCGATGATGCGCAATTGCGCCATGTCATTGCCGACCGGGATCTGCACGATCTGGTCCAGCGCCTGCGCCAGCACCGCCGGCCCGTCGCCATCCAGACCCATGTGGCCAGCGGCGAAGGCGCGGTTGACCAGCAGCACCGGGGCGCCGCCTTCGCGCTCGCGGTTGTCGAAGCCGCGACCGGCCAGCAGCGGCACTTCGAAGGCTTCCAGCAAACCGGCACTGACGGCCCGGAACTCGACGCTGGCCAGCTCGCCGCCGGCCACCGCCACCGGATAGTTCAGCGGTTCGCCGATCGGCAGGTTGGTGCCGGCGCCGGCCTGGGCCAGGCCCGGCACCTGGTCCAGGCGCTCAACCACGGTACGCACCAGTTGCCGGACGCTGGCCGCGTCCGGATACAGCGTGCGCACCGGCGACAGCTCGAAGCTGACCAGGCCCTCGGTGCGGTAGCCCAGGTCAACCTGGCCGGCCTGCTGCAGGCTGCGCGCGAACAGACCGGCGGCCAGCAACAGGACACAGGCCAGGGATACCTGCGCAACGACGCCGGCACGGGCCAGGCGGCGCGCGCCGCGACCCAGACTGCTGCGGCCACCGGCCGACAACTGCCTTGCCAGGGTGCCGCCTTGACCACGCCAGGCGGCGAAGGCGGCGGCGAGCAGGGCCGATATCAGCCCGGCCGCCAGCGCCGCGAGCACGGCGCGCGGGCCCAGGCCCAGATCCACGGCACCGCCGAACCAGGAGATTGGCACCAGGCCGCGGCCAAGGCGCAGCGCCGTCCAGGCCAGCAACAGGCCCAGCGCCGTGGCCAGCAATCCCACCAGCAGACCCTCCGCCAGACCCGGCAGGGCGGTGCGCAGGCGGGTCGCGCCCAGGGCGCGGCGCACCGACAGCAGGTGACCGCGGCCGAGCGCCCGCAGCAGCATCAGGTTGGCCAGGTTCACCAGCGCCAGCAGCAGCACACAGGCGGCGCTGGCCAGGAACAGCAGCAGCACCGGGCGCGCCTGTGCCGACAGGGCACCACTCAGCGGACTCAGACCGAAGCGGGACTGCCGGTAGTACTCGCCGGCCCGGGTACCCACGTACAGGTCACGGATGCGCTGGTCGATCAGGCCGGCGAACGCATCCGGCGCGCTGTCACCAGCCAGCCGTACCAGGGCCAGGTAATTGCGGCCGTTGTCCTGGCTGCCCGGCGCCAGGCCCAGCGGCGTGATCAGGTCAAATGGCGCGGTAAACCGGAAATCGGCCGGCAGCACACCGACCACCGGCGTTGCCCGGCCCTCAACCGCCAGGGTTCGCCCGATCACCTGCGGATCGCCATCGAAGCGCCGCTGCCACAGGCCATGGGAAATGATCACTGCCGGCGCACCATTGGCGGCGTCCTCGCTGGCGTCGAAGTTGCGGCCCAGCGCCATCGTCGGCGCCAGCGTGCGCAGAAAGCCGGTGTCGGCGGTCAGCGCCTGGACCAGCTCGGGCCGGTCGGTATCGGCCAGGTTCACCGGCACCGGCGCCATGCTCGCCAGGCCCGCCGAGTCGATGCCCGGCAGTTGCGCGATCAACTGGTATTCCTGCGGCGTAGCCGAGTTCCAGCCGCCTTGCTGCACCAGGCCGACAGCAAACAGTTGCCCGGGCTGCGGATAGGGCAAGGGGCGCAACAACACCCGGTCGACAAGGTGCAGCACGGTGACGCTCGCCGCCACGCCCAGTGCCAGGGTCAGCGTCGCCAGGACCAGGAACCCGGGCCGGCGGGCACTGGCGCGCCAGCTCTGGAAAATATCGCTCCACACTATCGACATGGTCAGGCTTTCCGGATTCGTTGCGAAACGACATCGCAAAATCCGTGCCATTCACACACCAATGAGATCAGTGACTTACCGGCAACGAGCTGTCCATTTTCGGACATCCGCGGACACCCCGCCGCAAATCCAATACCGCCTGTCGCTTGCAGCGTCCTGACCAGAGTTGCACGCTTGCCGTGGGGAATCGTCTTCAGTAGCTAAACGAGGCAGGTCCATGGCCACAACCAAGCCGATGAAAATACGAGCACTTCAATGGCTGACCTTGTTCGCCCTGCTGACCGGTGGTTGCAGCACGACGTCGACCGTGCACGACCGATCCGACTACGCCCTGTACATGGAATTCTCTGGCAGCTATGAGGCGACGCTGGAACAGGCCCGGCCCGAGCGCATTGCCGTGCTCGAGGCACGTTACGACGAACTGTTTGCCGCGACTTTGTCCGACCCGGCGAATGCGACGCGTGCGCACCTGCGCAGCCTGGCTGCCGCGGCCGGCACCATGGTGATCGAGACCGGTCAGGACCGATATCGCCGCGACCACGACGATGCCATCGCCCGGCTCCAGGCGCGCGGCGAGGCGGCCGCTGGCGACATCATTTGGTGGTATCGGCAACTGGCATTGAACGGCCGGGTCGACCAGGCCCGGCAGGTGTACGAACGGTTCCCGGAGCTGAACCTGCCGCCCCTGCCGGCATTTTCCGCTGCCGACCATGGCAGCGACACCGGCATGCCGATCTGGCGCGCGGACGACAATGCCGCCCTGCTCCATGCCGGCTCGGTGCGCCTGGACCAGGGGCTGATCGTGGTGGCGACGGTATCTCCTGCCTGCCCGCACTCGCGCCGGGCATTGACGCAACTGGCCACGGATTCCCGTTTTACGGCACTGGCCAGCGGACGCACAGTCTGGCTGACCGGCAGCGAATACCTGCTCGACCTGGAGGCCGTGCAAGCGTGGAACCGCAGCCGCCCGTTCACCATGATGTTGCCCGCCGACCGGCACGACTGGCCATTCATTGATGCCTGGGCCTACCCGCGTTTCCACGTGCTGATCGATGGCGAGCTGGTCGGACGCGTGGATGGCTGGCCCGAAGGCGGCACCACGCACCAGGAACTGATCACGCTGCTGTCGTCGCTGGCCGGTCAATCCAGCCCGGTTCCCGACCGATCTCCGACCTCGACCTCGATCTCGAACCAAATCGCAGCCAGCGCCGCCGGGCGGCGACAGTGACCCACGCAGCCGTTCCGGCGCTGGCGGAATCGGCTGGATTGGCAAATGCCGCCGGCCTCAACGAAGCAGCGGCGTATCCAGGGTGCGAGCCGGGCGGCCCAGGATCTGTTCGGCGGCTTTGCGCAGGTCGTCGGTGTCGACGGGGCGCTTGGCCATCAGCAGGCGGGTGACGTCGTCCAGGCTGTGGCTGTGGTCGGTGGCCTGGCGGATTTCCCGGTCCAGGTCCATGAACAGCAGCACGGCGCGGGCGGTGACCGGGCCGTGCGAGCGGTCGACGGTGAGACGACGCACGTTGCGGCTCCAGCGCTCCAGTTGGGCGCGGGTACGCTCGTAGCGTGCCTCGGTGGTGCCGCCGGTGCGATGCAGCAGCTCGATCGAATAGAACTCGGCGATGCCCTCGGAGATGTACTTGTGGCCGGGCTCGCCGCTGATCCGGCTGAACACATGCACCAGTTCATGCAGCAGGGTGCTGGTGCCGTTCTCGCTGATCAGCGGCCGCGAGCTGTGCATGTACAACGAGCGCGGACCGGACAGGCCGCCGCGCCACATCGGGTCGCCGGCGCCGACGATCAGCAGCTTGGGCGGCACTTTCTGGAAAATCCGCTCCATCTCCGGCAGCGTCCAGCCGATCATCGCCAGGATCTGCTGGCGCGGCATGTTGTCGCCCTTGGGCGCGGCGACGACCACTTCGATGTTTTCGTATTGTTCGCGCCGGGTGCCGACATCGCCGGCGATCAGCCAGCCGGTCGGCCGGTCGAAGCGGGTTTCGGGATTGTCGACGATGAACCAGCCGTCCGCACCGGCCGGCCATTGGCTCTCGGCATTGCTCCAGCCCTCGGGCAACACCAGGCGCAGACGGGTGCGCGACTGGCTGCCGACGGTCATGCCCACGCGGGCACTGGGGAACAGGTGATCGCCCCGGGCGATCAGCCAGTCGTCGGTGATCCGTGCGTCGTAACCGCCATCACGGCGGCGACGATCGATGTCGTAACGCCAGGACAGCTCGCCGCCGGCACGGGGCAGGGTCCACAGCACCCGGTCGCCATCGCGCTCGATCTCACCATCGCCGTCGATGTCGTGGTAGCGCCTGGCGGGCATGGCCAGATCCATGCGCGTGGCGCGGCCCTCGTCATTGCGCACGGCCAGGGTGACCACGGCCTGACCGGCTTCCAGGTCGAAGCTGGCGCTGTAGTCCACCTGGTAATACGGCGTGGCGGCCTGGGCCGGCGTGACCGCGGTCACACTGGCGCCGGCCAGCACCAGGGCGAACCAGGCCAGGTACCGGAGCGGGACGGACGGGAGCGGGCGCAGGAATGTGAGACGGATGGTCATGACGGCCACCTTTGGGCGGGACGGATAACGGACCATTGTCCGGGCTGTGGCTGAACCCTGCTTGGCCTGCCGGCGGCACGCGGTGGCTGGCTCACTACCGGCACCGTCAGTCGTTGCGGGAGTCAGCTCGCCGGCGCGTCGGCCTGGCGATCCGGCTGGGCGGCAACGAAGGCAGTCAGTTGCGCGCAGAGGTCATGGATGCGCAGCACGGTGGCGCAGGCATCCAGGTTGGCGCCGAAGCGTCTGGCGGCATAGACCGCCGGCACCAGCACGCAATCGGCCAGGCCCGGCTGGTCGCCATGGCTGCAGCGTCCGGTGCGTGGATCGCCGGCAAGCAATGATTCCAGAGCACCAAAGCCGGTTTCCAGCCAGTGCCGTACGTAGTCGGCGACGACGTCGTCGCTCATCCCGCCCGGCCCTTTCAGGTACTGCTGCACGCGCAGGTTGTGCAGCGGATGGGTATCGGCGGCGATGGTCAATGCCAGGGCCCGGACGCGGGCGCGTTCGGCGGGCGCCGCCGGCAATAAGCGCGGCGTGTCCGGGAAGGCCTCGTCCAGATATTCCAGAATCGCCAGCGATTGCGTCAGCACCTGGCCGTCATGGCGCAGGCTGGGCACCAGGCCGGCCGGGTTGAGCCGGCGGTAACCGGGCTGGTGCTGCTCGCCGCCATCGCGCACCAGGTGCACCGGCAGGCTGGTGTAGTCCAGCCCTTTCAGGCGCAAGCCGATGCGTACACGCCAGGCGGCGCTGGAGCGCCAGTAGTCGTACAGGGTCAGGCCGCCTTTTCCGGTGGCGGCAGAGTCGATGGCGGCGGTCATGGCAAGGCTCCGTCAAGGGTCATCGAAAGACAGTCCGGGCACGCCGGGCCGGGGCCCGGTGCCCCGACGACCGAGCGCAGCCGGCCGGCGCTCAGCGCTTGAGCGGCGCGATTTCCTGTTCGATGGCGCCGAAAATGCTGTTGCCTTCGGCATCGAGCATTTCGATGCGCAAGCGGTCGCCAAAGCTCATGAACGGCGTCACCGGCTTGCCGGTGGCGAGGGTTTCCACGGTGCGCTTTTCGGCAAAACACGAGGCGCCCTTGCTGGTGTCCTCGTTGGCGACGGTGCCCGAACCGATCAGGGTGCCGGCGCTCAGCGGCCGGGTGCGGGCGACATGGGCCACCAGCTGGGCGAAGCTGAACTGCATGTCGACCCCGGCCTCGGGCGCGCCGAACCATTCGCCGTTGATGTGGGTGAGCAGCGGTCGATGCACCTTGCTGTCGCGCCAGGCATCGCCGAGCTCGTCGGGCGTGACCAGCACCGGCGACAACGCCGAGCGCGGCTTGGATTGCAGGAAGCCGAAACCCTTGGCCAGCTCGCCGGGAATCAGGTTGCGCAGCGAGACATCGTTGACCAGGCCGATCAGCTGGATGTGGCCGGCGGCCTGCTCCGGCGTCACCGCCATCGGCACGTCATCGGTGACCACCAGCACTTCGGCTTCCAGGTCGATGCCGAACTCCTCGCTGGGCACGATGACCGGATCGCACGGGCCCAGGAAACCGGCACTGGTGGCCTGGTACATCAGCGGATCGGTGTAGAAGCTTTCCGGCACTTGCGCGCCACGGGCGCGGCGCACGCGCTCGACATGGGGCAGATAGGCGCTGCCGTCGACGAACTCGTAGGCGCGCGGCAGCGGCGAGGCCAGCACCTGGACATCCAGGTCGAAGGCCGCTTCGGCCCGATCGGCCTGCAGCGCCTCGTAGACGGCGGCCAGTTGCGGCGCCGCGCTCTGCCAGTCCTCCAGCGCCTGCTGCAGGGTGGTGGCGACCTGCGGCACCTTCACGGCGCGGGTCAGGGCACGGTTGACGACGATCAGGGTGCCGTCGCGGCCGCCCTCCTTCAGTGTTGCCAGTTTCATCGTGACTCCTTCAATTCGGGATTGCTGCGGCTGCGACCGGCCAGCCGGGCAGCGCGGGATTCAGGGGCAGCCCTCAGTATCAGCCAGCGCCGAGGGCAGGCCGATGCGCCATTGCCGGGCGATGCCGCCGGCGTCCAGGTCGAACACCAGCACGGTGGCGGCGCCGTCCGG
>CAZUZT010000020.1:21460-23551 GCA_964624575.1 uncultured Rhodanobacteraceae bacterium
TGATCGGCGGACAGGGGCTCGATGCGATCGCGGTACAGCGATTCCAGCGCGTCGCCGGTGTTGCCGACCCGGCCGCCGCCGGGCGCTTCGTAGCCGGCGCCGGCCACGTCGTAACGCACCAGTTGGCCGTCGTCGAACAGGAAGGCGATCCGGAACTCGTCGGAGGGGGCGGGATCGGGCCGCAACCAGGCGCAGCCCGCGCCCGACTCTGCTGCCTGATCCCACGCCAGCGGCCGGCCCCAAGCGATGCGGACCGATTCCTCGTCATCACCGAACCGGGCCGGACCGAAACCGTGGAAGCCGGTGACGCCACTGGTGCCGGCCGGACTGCCGTCCAGGGCTGCCAGGTCGCTGGCGTCCGTCTCAGCTTCTGGCTCAGGCTCCGGCGCTGGTTCGGGCGCGGCCACCTGCGTGTCAGGTGCCGGCGCGGGCGGCACCGGGTCGTCGGCGGGCTGCTCGCGGCTGCAGGCGGCCAGCAGCACGGCCACGAACATGGCGACCAGGGTGAAACCTGAAGTCCTGGTTCTGGTGCTGTTGCCGGCGTTCATCAACCTTCTCCTGGCGGCTGGAAGTGCTTGCGCAAGCCGTGCCAGCATTCCTGATACTGGACCTGGCGATGCAGTGCGTCGACGGCCTGGCTGGTCGGCCGGATCACCGCCCGGGACTCGAACATGAAGGCCATGGTATCGGTGATCACGTCCGGGCTGGACAGATCGGCATTGGACGCCTTCTCGAAGGTCGTCGCATCCGGGCCATGTCCGGTCATGCAGTTGTGCAGCGAGCAGCCGCCCGGCGCGAAGCCGTCGGCCTTGGCATCGTAGGCGCCGTCGATCAGGCCCATGAACTCGCTGGCGATGTTGCGGTGGAACCAGGGCGGCCGGAACGTATCCTGCGCCACCAGCCAGCGCGGCGGAAAGATGACGAAATCCAGGTTGCCGACGCCCGGCATGTCACTGGGTGAGGTCAGCACCAGGAAAATCGACGGATCGGGATGGTCGAAACTGATCGAACCGATGGCGTTGAAGCGGCGCAGATCGTACTTGTACGGCACATGGTTGCCGTGCCAGCCGACCACATCCAGCGGCGAGTGGCCGATATCGGCCCGCCACAGATGGCCCTGGAATTTGCACACCAGTTCGAAATCACCTTCGACATCTTCGTAGCACGCGGTCGGGGTGAGGAAATCGCGCGGATTGGCCAGACCGTTGGCGCCGATCGGACCCAGGTCGGGCAGGCGCATGAAGGCACCGAAGTTCTCGCAGACGTAGCCGCGCGCCTCGCCATCGGGCAGGTCGACCCGGAACCGGATGCCACGCGGGATCACCGCGATCTCCTGCGGCTGGACCTCGATCACGCCCAGCTCGGTGGCGATCCGCAACCGGCCCTGCTGCGGCACGATCAGCAGCTCGCCATCGGCGCTGTAGAAGAACCGGTTCTGCATCGGGCGGTTGGCGGCATAGAGATGCACGCCGATGCCGGTGCCGCTGACCGGGCTGCCATTGCCGGCCATGGTGAACAGGCCATCGATGAAATCGACACCGGCACCCTCGGCCGGCAGCGGCAACGGATCCCAGCGCAACTGCTCGGGGGTAACTGCCCCGGCGCCGAAATCGTTGTGGAAACGCGCCTGCGAGAACGGCGTAAAGCGGCCATGGATCGCCGCCGGCCGGATCCGGTACAGCCAGGAACGGCGGTTCTGGTGCCGCGGCGCGGTGAACGCGGTGCCGGAGATCTGCTCCGCATACAGGCCATGGGCAACCCGCTGCGGCGAATTGCGCCCTTCCGGCAGGGTGCCGGCAATGGCCTGGGTGGCGAACTCGTTTCCGAAACCGGACAGGTAGCCGGGAAGGCTGGCGGTAAGGCTCATGACAGGATCCTCATCTGGCAGCAGTGGGCAGAGCAGCGGCGCGAATGCAGGCGGTCACCCCTGTACCGGAGGCAGCGGCATCGATGATGGTGCCGGCCGGCGTTCCGGTGGTGTCGCAACGACCCGCGCCCGGTGGATCCGGGGCCGTACCGCGATGGCGATCGGCCCCGGCCTGCGGCGGCTGGTTACAGCACGCCGCGCTCCATCTGGTCGCGCTCGATCGA
>CAZUZT010000021.1:0-23519 GCA_964624575.1 uncultured Rhodanobacteraceae bacterium
GCGCCAGCAGTTTGAGCAGGGCCATGGTCTGCTCCTGCTGTTCCCAGGAGTCCACGTCCATCACCACCAGCCGGGCTTCGCCGTTCTGGGTGATCAGCAGCGGTTCGCGGGTTTGCTCCAGCGTGGCGGCGATTTCAGCCGCGTGGTTCTTCAGGTAGCTGATCGGCTTGATCCGGGTGGCGTACTTCATCGCGGCCTCGTGCGACGTATCCAGGGAACAATTTGGCCAGAATTATTCCCTTTGCGCAACGCGGGTGGCGGATTTCCGGCTATATGGTGCGACAACATGTATCGCAGCCTTGCGAGCAATAAGCTCTAACCCGCAAACGTTCGCGCAAACCGCGCCACCACTTCGCGGTTCCGTATCGCCACCTGCCGCAGTTCTCCCGTGCGGATGCGCTTCGATTCGGCCACCTGTTCCCAGAACCGCATCGCCCCTTCCGCCGCGCGGGCGATATGGCCGGTCTGCCCTGTCGTTTCGGGAGGTCTGAGGCTGAGTGGCGTGGCGGGGCGCACGGCGCCGGTGCGCGATGGCGCCAGGTACATCGGCAGCATGTCGTAGGCGGGTGCGAGGGCGAGCGGGCCGGCGTCGGTGAGGTGGAAGCCGAGGTTTCCGGCGTGCATGTCGCTGTTGCCGATGAAACGACCGAACCAGTGCAGCACGGCCATCTGGCTGGCGGTGTCTGCGTCGATCAGGCCCTCCGCGGCCAGTCGCTGCCCGGACAGCACCCAGTCGCGACCGTCGGTGCCGACGAAGGCGGCATCCAGGGCCAGCAATGAGACGAAGCCATGCCGGCCGATGCGGTCGGGCGTGCGGTCGAAGCGGCGCACTTCCAGGCACAGGTGCCGGTCGGCGTCGACCAGTTCCGCCTCGGCGGCGGGCAGGCCGGCGTCGCGCAGACAGGACAGGGCGAGCTGTTCGCAGGCCAGCAGCTCCGCCCAGCGGGTCGCCGCCCGGCCGCTGTCGTGTACAGCGAACTTGACCAGCGCCGCGTACTGGCTGTCTGCGGTGAGGACGGTGCTGGTGAACTTGGGTTGTTCGCCGCCCGGTGATGAGCCGATATCTTCGCCAGCCAGGGCAGCCTCCGCCCATTCGGAATAGCGCGCGCGCCGGCCGGTTGCTTCGATAGCATCGGGCGGCGCGTCCAATTCGGCAAGCGCGAGTTCGACGGCGTGGCTGCCCAGCAGCAGGTCACCGATCGCGGTCCCTCCGGTGCGGGTGATGGCGAGCAGGGTGTCGCGCAGCCGCCAGCGGTTGAGGTCCGTGGGAACGCCGAGCCCGGGACCGCTGCGATGGGCGAGGCTGCGGCCAAGGAAACCCTGCGGGCGCAGGTCATCAAGGAACCAGGGTAGGCCTGGGAAGTGACCGTGCACATCTTCGACCGGCCGGGTGAGGTTGGCCCGCTCGCCCGAGGATTCGAACTGGAACCGTTCTCCGCGCAGGAGATAAAGCGTACCCAACTCCTCCAGGGTGGCGTCCGGCCGCATCCGCCACAGCGGCCAGGCGCTGCCGGCGTCGGTGCTGGCGCGGGCCACATAGGCCGTGGCGCGCGCCCGGCCCACTCGCAGGACCTGGTCGCCAGCCTCCCGCACCAACCGTCCCAGCACCGGCCTGCTGATGCCGAGTTGCTGCAGGATGTTGGAGGCGCGCACTGCCTCACCGCTGGCGAGCAAGCCGAGCAGGGCGGCAGGTGTAGCGGAGGGAGGTCGAGCCATATGGAGCCGCTATTTCGTTACGATTTGAGAACGATATCGAACGCTCCTTGATGCGTCAACCCTTGACAGATCAATAGATATTGCAAGACGAGGCGGTCAGTTTCATTACGATTCCAGTGTGGATACCGGTCTCCAAACCAGGTTGGGCCCGGCTCCAGTGGTTACGCACAATCTGCAACGGCCGATTGGCGCGAAAGCAGAAGTTGCAGGTTCGTTGTCCGCGAAGGTCCATCCCCTACATCCATGATCTGTGCACAAGGAAGGTGTCGGAGACAATTCCCGTCTTTGGAACAAGGCTCCAGCACGGGACTTGCGGCCCGAAGGCACATCACATCCGGCGAGTGCTGATTGACCGGTGAAAGTCGGCGCCGCTATCAGCAAGCTGAGCTCGAGCCGGGGACGGCAAAGCCCTGGCGGCCAGCTTGGGTTGCCTTCCAGGCTGGCGCCAACAAAGCCGTGGCTGAGGGCTGCGGAATCCGGCCCTCGAAAACCGCCCTCAGCCGATACAAAAAGCCCCGGCGACGCGAGGTCAACCGGGGCTTGAGCAGGCTCAGGGACAAGCTCAGGAACAATCCCAGATCAGGGCTTTGCCTCGAAGCCGTGACTGAAGATCCGATCCTCGATCCCCAGCTGCAGCAGTAGGCGGCGCGGTGACGAGGGATCGTTGCTGCTGATCAGCACCCGTTCCCGCTGCGCGCCGGAGGCGGCCGGTGTTACCTGATAGCTCAGGCTGCAAGCCTCACCGGGTGCCAGCTCAAACGGTGCCGCTGGACAGGCACCCGTGCCAACCACGCCTGCGAATGGCGCGCTGGCAGCACTGATCGAGTGCACTTGCAGGGGCACCGCCTCTTGGTTGGCCAGTATCACGCTGGCGGTTGCCTGCTCGCCGACCGCGATCTCGCCGAACGCCAGGACCGTGGCATCCAGCTGCAAGCGCGGCGCAACGGCGCGGCCGGTGAGCAGCAGGCTGCGGTCGCCGATGGTGCCATTGGGCAGCGGCAGGGGCAGGATCAAGCGGTCGGCCTGTGCGAGCGTGGGCGTATAGCCGTAGCTGACTTCGCAGGTGGCACCGACGGCCAACAGCTGGCCGGAGCAATCGTCCTGGATGATCGAGAACGGCGCCGACTCCGCCGGCAGCACCGGCAACTGCACCGGCAAGTTGCCCGTCTGCTGCAGGACCACGCTGGCACTGACGCTGTCGCCGACTGCGGTGGCGCCAAAGTGCAGCGCCTCCGCGTTCACGGTGTATCCCCCGGGTTGGCCACCAAAGCGCAGGTTGCCGATCATCTGGCTGGCTCCCGACAGGCTGCGGACCTCGACCCGGTACACCGGCTCGGGACTGATGAAGCCGGCGAACACGCCCAGCGACGGCACGGTTCCGGACAGGGTGAAGTTGCCCAGGGGGCGGCCGCCTTCGCCAAGAACCTCGAAGCTCAGCGGCGTGCCGGCCTGCCAGTCGAAGGCATCCATGGCCACGGCCACGGCCCCGTCATGGAAGTCGACCAGGGTTGTTGTTGCCGGCGACATGGCGCCGACGACCACCGAGGTCAGCCCGCCGGTGGGCGGCGTGAAGGCCATCGTGCCGTAACCGTGGGCGCCGGTCCCCAGATTGCTGCGCAGGCTGAAGCCGGGAACCAGCTGCCCTGGCGTGAAGCAGACCGGAGCCAGGAAGTTGGTCCCCGGCTGGCCCAGGTCGCTGTTGACCGGTTCGTAGCAGGGCGAGACCGAATTGGCCGGGCGTGACGAGAAATCCTCGAACGCCAGATCCCAGCCCGAGGTCGCGTCCTGGAACTCGGCCAGGGTGGCGAACATCTGCAGATTGCCGGTGCCACGCGACGCGGGTGCCGGGGGTGCCTCGCCAGCGCCGGATCCGGCCTGGGCCCGGGCCTGCCAGCTGTGCGTTGCCGAGCCCTTGGCGGCGGCGGTGCCGGCCACCGCCATGCTGGCGGTGAATGCCAACGCCAGTGCCACGCATGCGCCCCGGCGGCTGTTGCTGTTGTGGATGCTTGTCATCGCGTTGCCTCCGGCATGCTGCCGATGCCATGAAGTTCGACCTGCAGCGGTGCGCCGCCAAAGTCGCCGGTCACCTGCAGGCGACCGAAAAAGGTATCCAGCCAGCGTGGCTCGAAAGCCAGCCAGATCGTGCACTGTGAACGCGCTGCCAGCGCTGCCGTCGAGCAATCCTCCTCGGCCACGGTGAAGGCCTCGCCGTGCAGTACCGGGGCATCGAGCAGCCAGGGCTGATCGCCGGGATTGTGTATCTGCACCGGCAGCACTTCGAGCTCAGCGACCGGTTGCGCGCCGAACGCCAGGCGGGTGCTGGCCAGCACCGGATCCTGCGCCATGCCGCCAAACAGCAGGTTGTCGATCTGAACGCCTACCGCTTCTTCCCGTGGCCCGAACTCGATCGCGCCCAGCGGTACCGACGAGCTGAAGCCGACGAAGGCCGGCAGGTTGTGTGCCGGCGGCGTCACCACGAAGCTGCCCAGCGACAGCCCGGCAAGGTCGAAGGCCTCGACCGTCACCGGTGCGGCCTGGCCGGTGGCATTGCCGCCAGCGATACGGAAACCGAAAACATCGGCTGCCACCACCGTCGGGCCGCGCTCGAACTCGATGCGGGTGTAGTTGATCGACGAGGGGCTCAGGCGATACGGCCAGGCACCGATGGTCAGCGAGGGAAAACCGATGATGTCGCGGCCCATGGAGAGCACGCCGTAGCCGTGGCTGGAATGCACGGAGAAGCCGGCGGACATGTCCCCCGGTGCGAAACAGGCGTCATCGGAGCGGCTGCTGACCGGCTCGGTGCAGGAGGCGAACTCGGATGGGGGCAGAAAGCGGGTCATGCTCAGTTCGAAGTCTTCGCTGACGAAGCTGGCCCCGCGTTGCGCCGCCATGGCCTGGATCTCGGACTGTTGCAGGGGTGTGATGCCGGCCGCCCGACTTGCGGCCGGAAGCGCAGCGGCGATGGCAGCTGCCAGGCTGGCGCCCAGGATCAAAATGCGGTTCATGGGGTACCTCCCGATACGCCGCGGCCGGCCAGGCTGATGCCACCCGGGCCACCATCGGCGTCGTACAAGATCAGATCGCTGTCGTAATCGCCAGCGGCCGGGGGACTGAAGGCGATCTCCAGCTGGCAGCTGGCGCCCGGTGCCAGCGCGATGCCGGCCTCGGGGCAATCGCCTCCAGCGCGGCTGAACGGGGCCGGCACCGACACCGGCAGGCCGGTGCCGATGGCCGCTCCGGTGCCGTTGCTGACGGTCACCGCTTGCGTTGACGAGCTGGTCCCGGCTGGGATGTCGCCAAAATCCAGATGGCCAGGGGCGGTCTGCAGCCGTGCCGCCACCGCGTCGGCGCGCAGCTGGATCGCCGGGCCATCGTTGCCAATCGGCCACCAGGTGGCCAGATGCACACCTGCGCCGGCACCGGCAAAGGCGATTTCCACGGTGCACGTTTTGCCCCCGGCCAGTTGCAAGCCGGTGCAGCCATCGGCAGTGATGGTGAACGGCGCCGGCACTGATTGCAGCTGGATTTCGGCCAGTGCCAGATGGCCGCGGTTGGCCAGTTCCAGCGCTGCGCCAGCCGTAGCGCCGACGGCGACCGTGCCCAGATCGACATCGCCATGGACCGCCGCCAGATGGCCGGCGCCGCCGCCAAACAGCAGGCGGCCGATCAGCTCACCGCCACCATCGGACGGGGCATTGACCTCGACCCGGCGGATCGGAACATCGCTGATCATGCCGGCGAAGGCCGCCACATTGATATCGGCCGGTTGCACGGTGAACGTACCGATCAGGGAATCATCAAGGGCATAGGCATCGATCTGGACCGGCCCGCCGAGCATGCCGTCGTAGACATCCATGCCGACCACGGTGGTGGCCGGGTGGAAGTCGATGCGCAGGGGGTTGTACGGCAAATCGGTCACGTTGTTGCCGATCACCGTGTCGGGGATGCCAAGAAAGCCGGCGCCCAGGGCCACGATGTCGATGTCGATCGTGTTCTCGTCGAAAATGCTGCCGCGACTGCTGCGCACGCCGAAGCCCGGCTCCAGGTCGCCGGGAACAAAACAGGGGTCGTTGGCACGATGGCCAACCGCCTGGTAGCAGACCCGCATTCCGGACGCGGGCACCAGACCGCCGGAAAAATCCTCATGCACCAGGTCGATGCCGGCGACGGCCGCAAGCAGATCATCGCGGTCGTCGAATACCTGCAACGAGCCGCTGCCGCGTTCGATCAAGGGCGCGCTTTCCAAACCTTGGCCTGCATCCGGCCAGTGGTGGTTGCCCTGCTGTGCCCAGGCGCCGCTGCTGGCCGCTGCGGCGACGAACAGTGTCAGGGGCAGCCGGCGCAGGCCGACAATCGCGGGGCTGCGCCCCTGCAATCGCCGCCGCGTGGCCGCATCGTTGTCTGTGTAATTGCTCATCGGTTCAATTCCATTGCTTGATGACGGTGCCCTGCCCGGGCATGTCCGGGACAGCCGCTGCGGCCTGGGCCGCGGTGGTCGTCCAGCGATCGCTCCCACGTCCCCCCGGCCATGCGTAGCGCTGCCGAGTGTCAAGGCAATGGCGATCGCGTAACAATCGATTCTGGCTTCGGATTTCCGCCATGACGGAAATCCGCCATCAATCGTCGAGCAAACGACTGAGCAGATAGCCGGCCTGGAACCGGGTGCGTGCACCCAGCGTCTTCATCAGCGTCTGCACGCGCCGTTCCAGCGTGCGCAGTGAGATCGACAGCTCGGCGGCGATCACCTTGTCGTTCATGCCCAGCGTCATCAGGCCGAGCAGGGCCTCGCCATCGGCACCCAGCCCGAACCGGTCCCGGGCATCGGCGATGCTGCGCCCGGGCGGGGCGCCGACCGGCATGCCGCGCTGCCAGAGAATCTCGAACAGGGCGTACAGCGCGTCGAGCAAGGCCGAGGAGCGCACCACCAGGATGTGGCTGTCGCTTTGCTCAAGCTTCAGCGGAATGATCGCCACCCGCCGATCGGCCATCACCAGCTTGAACGGCAGGTGCGGCACCGTGCGCGCCTCGACACCGGCGGCGATCTCCGCATGCAGGTAGCCGACCGCCCCGGGTGCTTCCAGAAAATCGCCGTCGATGAGGGTGCGGAAGCGGACACCGCGGTCACGTGTGTGTTGCTGCAGGCTGAGGTCGTAGGGCGGCTCCATCCTCGATACCCGCATTGGCAAGCGCATCAGCGTCACCACCTCGCTGGTCGCCCCCAGGTAGAGCTGCTCGAACACCAGGCGCTCACCGTCGCGGGTGGCGATCAGCTCCACCATCTGCTCGGGCGCGCCGGCCTGGCGTGCGCTGACGGCGACCTCCTGCAGGTTGCGGGCGGTGACCCGGGCGCGCTGCATCGCCTCCTGCTGCTTCAGGATCAGGGCCTCGATGGCCAGGTCCGGCGGCGCCGCGAAATAGCGTCGCGGGCTTTCCGGGGAATGCCGGACCAGGCCGCTGAGCTCCAGCTGGTCCAGCGCCCGCGCACAGGTCTTCCTGCCCAGGCCCAGAGCCGTCGCCAGCTCCGGCTGGGTGACGCCATTGCATGCCACCAGGTGCCTGTAGATGCGCTCCTCGATCTCGGCGATACCCAGCACCGCCAGCGAATGCCTGTCCGTGCCCGTTTCCAGAACTCGATCTCCGTTGGTGCCGTGCCGGTGGCTCCGGACAGTGTCACGATCGCGGGTGTGCGACAAGCGGGCGGGCAGGTAGCGGACCAAGGGCGAGGCCGCTGTTGCCACCGTATGCCGGCGGCGGCAGTTGTCCGGAATTTCCGGATAACTGAGTCAGGAGTTCCGGCTCGGTGCCGTTCTTGAACGCACTGACGAGGGTCCTGACACCGCGACGAGTACAGGTCACGCGGTGATCCACCCGTTGTGCCAGGTGCGGCATCGTGACCATGACGCCAGTTCGGAACCGCCCAACAAGCGCCTTGAAGCTGCGCTTGTGATCGACTGCCAAGTGGCGACGGGCCCGAAGTCGGGAGTCGCGGTCCACCCCGACCGGCAGATTACAATCCAGCGCGGTCTGCGATCCGGGCCGCGCAATCACATGCCTTCGAAAGGGAACTTCATGCTCGGCAAGATCGTTCGCCTGTCGCTCTGCCTGCCCGGCTTGTTCTTCGCATCACAGGTGCACGCCTTCGAGCTGCCGGATGTGGTTTACCCGGATATCGTCGAACAGGCGGCGACGCTGGCCGCATTCGTGCCGCCAGGCTGGCGGCTGGAATACGACCAACGCGGGTTTCTGGACGGCGATGAGCGGGAGGACGCGCTGCTGATCCTGCGCATGGATCAACCCGGCAACATCGTCGATGACCCGGTCGCCGGTCCGGCCAGCTTCGATACCAATCCACGCATGCTGGTGGCGGCCCTCGCCACGGCGGAAGGCGGCTGGCGCCGGGTGATGGCCGACCATGCGCTGGTGCCGCGGCCGCAGACTCCGATGATGATGGACTTCCTGGGCGACGACGTGGCCGGCGCGGTGCGGATCCGGCGCAACCGCACCTGGACCCTGGGCCTGCACAGCTGGGCCAGCGCCGGTAGCTGGAGCAGCCGTAATGTGACCTACACCTTCCGGCTTCAGGGCGATTGCATGCGCCTGGTGGGCTATGACGGGATGGATGTGCACCGGGGTTCGGGCGACATCAACCAGACCAGCGTGAACTACCTCACCGGACGCGCCTGGACGCAGCTTGGCCACATCTCGGAAGACGACTCCGGGCCGCGACGCTGGACGCGCCTGGCGACGAGGGAACGCATCTGCATCAACGACATTGGCCACGGCCTGTCATTCGAGCCGGGCCTGATGGAACCGCGTCCTTGACCTGCCATCAACGCAGCCGGCAGGGCCGGCACGGCGCCGGCCTGGCGCCATGGGGCAACGACGGCAGCTGCCTGAGAATCCCGCTTGTTCTGATCATGGCGTTGATCTGCGTCGTGGCCTGCGCCAAGACCGGTGACACCGGGGCCACGCTCGTCCAGGACGGATCCTCGGGCGCCGCGACGGAAGAGATCGTGACGTTGTCCACGGCATCTGCGCTCACCGGCCAGCGTGGCCAGGGACTGCCCTACGAGCTTGCGGGCACTGAAGTGTGGACCGTGCCCGATCCGGTGTCGGGACGGGATTACCAGGTGTTCGTGTCGCTGCCCGCTTCCTATGCGGAGCAGGCCAACCGTCGCTACCCCGTGCTCTATGTCACCGACGCGGACTATGCCTTCCCGGTGGTTCGCGGCATCGCCAGGCGCCTGAACGGAGACGGCCCGACGATCAAGGACTTCATCCTGGTCGGCCTGTCCTATGCGCTTGGCGATGAGCCCATGACCAGCCGCCGCCGCGACTACACGCCGACCTCGCCCCGCCACGGCCCGAGCGCCGGCGGCGATCCGCATGGCGAGGGCGCCGCATACGCCAGTTACCTGCGCAATCAGGTGCTTCCGTTCGTGGCATCCAGATACCGCAGCGACGAGAACCGGCGGCTGTTGCTGGGACATTCCTACGGCAGCCTGCTGGGCGCGCAGATCCTGTTCTCGGAGCCGGAACTGTTCGCCGGCTATGTCCTGGGCAGCCCGTCGTTCTGGTACGACGACAAGGTCATGGAGGACATCGAGCGCAGCTACGCCGCGGCCCATGCCGACCTGACAGCCAACGTCTACATGTACATCGGCGAGTACGAATCACGGGCGTTCGGCAAACGCCATGACATGGTCGCCGACGCGAGCCGGATGGCCGCCACCCTGGCGGCACGGAACTACCCGTCGCTGCGCCTGCAGCTGGACGTGCTGGGCGAGGAAGACCACCTCAGCGTCGCCCCGCGCGGCTTCAGTCGTGGCTTGAAGTTCCTGCTGGCCGCGGAGTAGTGCTGAAACGCAGTGATGCCGGGCAGGCTTGTGCCCGCAAATCCCGCGGGCGCCATGCCCGCGGGACCCGGATCCATCACTTCAGGCCGCGATGCTCCAGCAGCGGTTCGACGCTGGGGTCCTGGCCGCGGAAGTCGCGGTAGGCCTGGGCCAGGTCGCGGCTGTGGCCGATCGACAGGATCTGGTCGCGGAACCGCTGGCCGTTCTCGCGGGTCAGGCCACCGTTCTCGCGGAACCACTGGAAGGTGTCCAGATCGAGCACCTCGGCAGCGAAATAGGCGTAGTAGCCGGCCGCGTAGCCGCCACCCCAGACGTGGCTGAAGTAGTTGCTGCGGTAGCGCGGCGGTACCGCCGGCAGGTCAACGCCATAACGGGCCAGTGCCTCGCGTTCGAAGGCTTCGACGTCCTTGCTGGCGTCGTCGGCGGGCAGGCTGTGCCAGGCCATGTCGAGCAGGGCCGCGGCCAGGTATTCGGTGGTGGCATAGCCCTGGTTGAAGGTACGCGCACGCACGATCCTGTCGACCAGTTCCTGCGGCATCGGCTCGCCGGTTTCATGGTGGCGGGCGTAGTTGGCGAACACCTTGGGGTCCAGCGCCCAGTGCTCGTTGAACTGCGAGGGGTATTCGACGAAGTCGCGCGGCACGCTGGTGCCGGCGACGCTGGGGTAGGTGGTCGTTGAGAACATGCCGTGCAGGGCGTGGCCGAACTCGTGGAACAGGGTGGTGGTGTCGTCGAAGCTGAGCAGGGCCGGCTGGCCGTCGGCGGGTTTGGTGTAGTTCTCGACGTTGTAGATCACCGGGATGGTGCCGGTGAGGCCGTTCTGCTCGACGAAGTTGCCCATCCAGGCGCCGCCCATCTTGCTCTCGCGCTGGAACGGATCCAGGTAGAACAGGGCGAGCTGGCTGCCGTCGGCATCGAAGATGTCGAACACGCGCACGTCGGGGTGGTAGACGGGCAGGTCGGTGCGCTCCTTCACGGTGATGCCGTAGAGCAGCTGCGCGGCGTAAAAGACGCCGTCGTGCAGGACCCGGTCGAGCTCGAAATAGGGACGGATCTGCGCCTCATCCAGGTCGAACTCGGCCTTGCGCACCTGCTCGGCGTAATGGTCCCAGTCGGCGGCGCCGGCCTGGAAGCCGCCGCCTTGCTCGTCGACCACCGCCTGGATGCGGGCGAGCTCGGCCCGGGCCCGGGCGGTGGCCGCAGGCACGGTGTCGGTGAGCAGCTTCAGGGCCACGTCCGGGTTGCCGGCCATCTGGTCGGCGATGCTCCAGGCGGCGTAGTTGGGATAACCCAGCAACTGCGCCTTGCGCGCGCGCAGCTCGGCCAGGCGCTGGATGGTGGTACGGGTGTCGTTGTCGTCGCCCTGCTGCGCGCGTTCCAGCGACGCGGTCAAGACCCGCTGGCGCAGCTCGCGGTCGGTGAGCGCTGCCAGCACCGGCTGTTGGCTGGTGTTCTGCAGCACCAGCAGCCACTGGCCTTCGTGGCCTTCGGCCTTGGCGGCTTCGGCCGCGGCCGCGATGGCGGCCGGGTCCAGGCCCTCCAGGCGGGCGACATCGTCGACCAGTACGCCGCCGGCCTTGGTCGCCGCCAGCAGCTTGTTGGAGAACGCGGTGGTCAGCGACGACTCCTCGCTGTTGAGCGTGCGCAGTTCGGCCTGGCTGTCGGCATCGAGCAGGGCGCCGGCGCGCACGAAGCCATCGTGGCTGCGCTCCAGCACGAAGCGCTGTTCGTCGGTCAGGTCGAGCTGGTCGCGTGTGTCGTGCAGCGCCTTGATCCGGCTGAACAGCGCGGCATCCAGATGGATGGCGTCGGA
Source organism: uncultured Rhodanobacteraceae bacterium (assembly GCA_964624575.1). Taxonomy (GTDB): domain Bacteria; phylum Pseudomonadota; class Gammaproteobacteria; order Xanthomonadales; family UBA2363; genus Pseudofulvimonas. Next base: position 11,389 of record CAZUZT010000021.1, read on the forward strand.
ATGGCCGGCCAGCTTTGGTGCCAGCGCCTGCTCGGCGGCCTGCAGCGCCGGGTTGGTATCGGCCGAAGTCATGGCGAAGAACACCGAGGCGGCGCGGCTCAGCAACTCGCCGCTGCGCTCCAGCGCCTCGATGGTGTTGGTGAAGGTCGGCGGCTCGGCGTTGTCGGCGATCTCGCGCACCTGGGCCAGGTGCTGGCGCATGCCTTCCTCGATGGCGGGCTGGTAGTGGCCATCCTCGATGCGGTCGAACGGCGGCGCCTGAAAAGGCAGCTGGCTGGCGACCATCAGGGGGTTGCCCTGCAGGGCAGCGTCGCCGGCATCAGCCGGTGCGGAAACGGTATCGGCAGTGGGGGCAGTTGGGGACATCGTGGACTCGTGGTCGGCGCGCTCGCAACCGGCCAGGGCCAGGGCGATCGCGGAGGTCAGCAGAAAGGTGCGCAGGACGGGCATGGCGGGAAGATCATCCATCGGTGGGCAAGGTAGGGAATCAGGAGCCGGGACGGCGGCGGTGTTTGCCGGCGACCGGCCGGCATGGTGACAGCATCCGGTGGCGCAAGCATGGGCGGTGCAGGAAAAACTTTCGGCGCCTGCATAGGTGCCGGCATTGACGCCGGCACCGGGCCTGGTTGGCCGGTGGCTGGCGTGGGCGAATCCCCGCCAGCCACCGGCCGTGCTTACACCTGGCTGCGCAGGGCTTTCAATGCGCCGGCCCAGGCGTGCAGCTCGGTGAGCATCGCCGTGGTGCCGTCGACGGTGGGCGCGACCGGGTTGAATTTGCCGGTTTCGTCGATGAACTCGGGCAGGTTCGGTACCGGCACCACCTGCGGCAGGGAGTGCATGTTGGTGGAGGCAATCAGCAGGCGCAGTTGCTGGGCCGCGCGCAGTCCACCGGAGATGCCGCCATAGCTGACCACGCCGGAAACCTTGCGGCCCCACTCGCGCATCACCACCTGCAGCGCGTTGACCAGGGACGCCGGCGGGAAGTAGTTGTACTCGGGGGTGACGAAGACATAGGCATCGGCACTGGCGACACTGGCCGACCAGCGCTGGCTGTGCTCGTGCTCATAGCGCTGCATCACCGGATGGGCGGCTTCATCGAGCAGCGGCAGGTTGAACTGCGCCAGGTCGACCAGCTCGACATCGAAGGTGCCCAGGCCGGCGGCGTGTTCGGCCAGCCACTGGCCCACCGCCAGGCCCCGGCGACCGGGACGGGTGCTGCCGACGATGACATTCAGTTTCAGGGACATGGAGGCTCCAGTGGTGTTGTTGTTATCTGGGAGGGGCAACTGTTTCGGCACGGAGCCGGGGCGTTGCGATGCACCATCCATCTGGGGCCGGGCAGGTGATTGAACAAGCCCCTGGCCGGGGCTCAGGCCTTTTTCACGAACTCGGATTTCAGCTGCATCGGGCCGATGCCCTCGATGCGGCAGTCGATGTCGTGGTCGCCTTCGACCAGACGGATGCCGCGTACCCGGGTGCCGACCTTGATCACCGTGCTGGAGCCCTTGAGCTTCAGGTCCTTGATCAGGGTGACGCTGTCGCCATCGGCCAAGACGTTGCCGTGGGCGTCGCGCACCACCGGGCCGTCGTTGTCGCCTGTCGCCGCATCGCCTTCGCCGGCACCGGGCGACCATTCATGCCCACACTCGGGGCAGACCAGGCGTCCGACATCTTGCCAGGTGTAGGTTGAGTTGCACTCCGGGCAAGGTGGCAGGGTGGGGCTGTCGGTGGTGCTCACGTCGGTAACTCCTGTCGATGACGACTGTGCCGGGCGCACCGGCGCCCGGTCCGATCATTGGCTGGTGATGGCGGCCTGGCGGTCGCATCGCGGCGGCAAGGGCCGCTGAAACGGGCGGTCTGTGGTGGCCGCGGGCGTCGGCTCACTTGCGGGCCGCCACAGGGTGGTCCGGCCTCAGCCGGCGTTGGCCAGGGCGTGCTCGATGCCGGCGCGGACCGCGGTCACCTGGGCCAGGTTGCACTGTTCCGGCGTCGCCCGCGGGCTGTCCGGATAGACCTCGGTGGTGGTCCGGAAGCGGGCACCGCTCAGGCCGGCGCACAGGCCCAGCGGCCGGCACGGATAGGCGATGACGCCGGGGGCGATCATCGCCGAGTCGATGATCTGGCCCTGGTCGTCGGCCGGTGCGATATGGGTGATCGCCGAGACCGCCTCGATGATCGCGGCCTGAAACGCCGGTTGCTGATTGTCGGCGTCCTCGACCAGGTAGAAGCCGTCGGGAATACTGCCTGGCTCGAACGGCTGGCCATCGCGCGCGGCCAGCGCCGGCCGGAACTCGCTCTCGTCGGTGTCGGTGGTCTCGTGCAGGTCGATGTGCATCAGCACCTGGTCGTTCAGTGGTGCCACCAGGCGCATCAGGGCGGCGGCCTCATTGCAGGCGGGTGGATCCTGGAAGGAGCGGTTCGGGTCGACTGCGTCGGCATTCCAGCGCTGGTAGCGCTCATAGCCCCAGGGGCTGACGCAGGGCGCGATCAGCAGGTTGGCGCGGCCCTCGTAGTCGCCGCCATGCTCGCGCGCGAATTGCAGCGCACCTTCCACGCCGCTGGTTTCGTAGCCGTGCACGCCGCCGGTGACCAGCAGTACCGGCAGGCCCTCGCGCCAGGAGCGGCTGCGCAGGGCGTACAGCGGGTAGCGGTCGGGCGCGTAGTCCAGCTCGCCGTATTCGACGATATCGAAACGGCCGGCCAGGGCCTGGATCGTGGTCACCACCTCGTCGGCGTAACTGCGCAGGCGCTGCTGGTGCTGCGCGCGCCAGGCAGCCACCTCGGCCGGGCCCCAGGGCGTGCCGGGGGTTCCAATGACGGTGGCGGTCGGGCTCATGCATTCACTCCTGTTCGGGCCGTCCAGGCGGACGCCGGTGTGGCGACCCGGTGTGGCGGCGGGAAACGGTCAACTATACCCCCTCGCTCCGGCGCTCCCGGGCCCGGCGAGCCCTGCGTCGGCCATCTTCCGGCACCAGAACCAGGGCGGCCACGGTGTCCGGCAACGGCAGCCTTGACCGGGATCGTGGCGGTGACCTTATGTCGGGTTGCCTCTATTGCCCGGGCGGTTGCAGCGCGGCACGGATGGCGGGGGTGCCTTGTTCAGCCGTGCTGCCCGATGTCCGGCCAGGGTCCGGGCGAGGGTGGTCCGGCCTGTGCCAGACGGTCGAGCAGGCGCGCGCCGTCGCCGTCCACCAGCAGCATGTCGCGATGGTGGGCGGGCAGGAAGCCGGCCTGGACGGCACCGTCGATCCAGGCCAGCAGCGGCGCGTAGAAATCATCGACCTCGAGCAGGCCACAGGGCTTGCCGTGCAGGCCCAGTTGCGCCCAGGTCAGGATCTCGAAGGTCTCGTCCAGGGTGCCGAAGCCGCCGGGCAGGGCAATGAAGGCGTCGGCCAGTTCGGCCATGCGTGCCTTGCGCTCGTGCATGGACTGCACCACTTCCAGCCGGCTCAGGCCGCGGTGCGCCAGTTCGGCGTTCACCAGCTGCTCGGGAATGATGCCGATGACCTGCCCGCCGGCGGCCAGTGCGGCGTCGCTGAGCGCACCCATCAGGCCGACATGGCCGCCGCCATAGACCAGGGTCAGGCCGCGCTCGGCGATTTCCCGGCCCATTGCCCGGGCCGCCTGGACATCGCGGTCGCGGCGGCCATTGCGCGCGCCGCAGTAGACACAGATCCGTTTCATCATCGCTTGCGACTCCGGTCCAGAAAGTTCAGGCCGGCAGCGGCGGCAGCGACCAGTCGATCGGCGCCTGGCCCTGCTGCTGCAGCCAGTCATTGGCCTGGGAAAAGTGACGGCAGCCGAAGAAGCCGCCATGGGCCGACAGTGGCGAGGGATGGCGGGCGCGCAGCACGCGGTGCCGGTGCTCGTCCAGCAGCCGGCCCTTGGCCTGCGCCGGCGAACCCCAGAGCAGGAACACCAGCCCTTCGCGCTCGCGGTTGAGGCGGTCGATCACGGCATCTGTGAACACTTCCCAGCCTTGGCCGCGGTGCGAGCCGGCACGGCCGCGCTCCACGGTCAGCACGGTATTGAGCAGCAGCACGCCCTGATGCGCCCAGGGCAGCAGGCAGCCGTGGTCCGGGCGCGCGATGCCCAGGTCGGTTTCGATCTCCTTGAAGATGTTGACCAGCGACGGTGGCGGCCGCACGCCCGGCTGCACTGAGAAGCACAGGCCGTGCGCCTGACCCGGGCCGTGGTAGGGGTCCTGGCCCAGGATCACCACTTTGACCTGGTCGAACGGCGTGCTGTCCAGGGCGGCGAAGATCTGCGCCGGCGGCGGATACAGGGTCTTGCCGGCGGCCAGTTCGGCACGCAGGAACTGGCGCAGGGCGATCATCTGCGGCGTGGCGAAGACATCCAGCAGGCGAGATTTCCAGCTCTCGTGCAGGATCACGCGCCCGGCCGGATCATCCGCACCAGTGCTCTGTGTAGCGTCGGGGCCGGGCTCCGGAAGGATGTTCACCCAGCGTCCTCCAGATCAGGTTCGAAGCGGCAGCCCAGCCAGGCGCCAACCACCGCCACCAGGCCGGCCAGCAGCGGCGTCGCCAGCAGGCCGGCCAGCGGCAGGGGCCAGGTGCGGGCCAGGTTGAAGGCGTCTGCCAGCCCGGCCAGGGCCGGCCGCAAGCCGATCAGGATCAGGCTGGCCAGGAGCATGGCCAGCAGGCCGGCGAGCAGGCCGTAACCCAGGCCCAGATACAGATAAGGGCGGCGCAGGTCGGCCTCGGTGGCGCCGAAGACCCGTTGCAGCGCCCGCTCCGCCCGGCCCTCGACCCGGATCGTGCGCATCGCCGTGGCGACCAGCAACAGCGCCGCCAGTCCGACCAGGCCGGTGACCAGCAGCACCACGGCGCGGGCAGCGGCCAGGACGGCGGCGGCGCGGTCATGCCATTCACCTTCGTCGGCCAGGTATTCGATCCCGGGCCGCTGGCGCCAGGCCTCGATCAGGGCGACGGCGGCTTCGCGATCAACCGGATCCACGGCCAGTACCCAGGGCAGCGGGTTGTCGGGCAGCGCATCAAGCACGCCCTCGTCGGCGCGCAGCAGGCTCAGCTCGGCCAGCCCCTGCTCCGGGCTGATCGCCTCGACCACGGCGACGCGGGGATCGGCGGCCAGTTCGTCGGCCAGGGCGCTGGCGGCGGCCTCGTCCAGCTGCGGCTCCAGGAACAGGCTCAGGGTCCGCGCCTGTTCCAGCGGTCGGCCCAGGTGCTGGAACTGCTGCAGTCCCAGCCACAGCAGGAATACCGTCAGAACGGCCACAGTCAGCAATCCCAGGGCGAAGGTGTGGGCGCCGGGACGCTCGCGCAGGCGCCGGCCGGCCTCGGCCACCGCCTGCCGATGACGACGACGCCAGCGCTGCCAGGGCGGCGGTTGCGTGGCCCGGCGGCTGCGGGCGACCGATGGCCTGCCGGCGGCCGGGCTCATGGCCGCGGCACCGGTGTCGGCGCTGCCGCCGGGCCCTGGCCTTGGCCAGACGCGGGGCCGCTGCCGGCCGCGGCCTGCGGCTGGAAATCGTCGATCAGTCGGCCCTGGTCCAGCACCAGGACACGCTTTTCCAGTTGCCGGATCATGAACAGGTCGTGGCTGGCGATCAGCACGGTGGTGCCATGGCTGCCCAGGCGCTCGAACACGCCCATGATCTCCAGCGCCAGCTGCGGATCCAGGTTGCCGGTGGGCTCATCGGCCAGCAGCAGCGGCGGCCGGTGGACCATGGCCCGGGCGATGCCGACGCGTTGCTGCTCACCGCCGGACAGGGTTGCCGGCAGGGCGCGTTCACGACCGGCCAGGCCGACCAGCTCCAGCGCGGCGCGCACGCGCTTGCCGATTTCGGCTTCGGCATTGCCGATCACGCGCAGCGGCAGGGCGACGTTGTCGGCCACGCTCAGGGTCGGCAGCAGGCGGTGGTCCTGGAACACCAGGCCAATGCGCCGGCGCAGCAACGGCCGCTGCCGGCGTTTCAGCCGCGCCGGTTCCTGCCCGAGCACGCTCAGTTGCCCGCGCGAGGGCAGGATCAAACAAGCCAGCAGCTTGACCAGGCTGCTCTTGCCGGCCCCGGAGCGGCCGGTGATGAACAGCATCTCGCCGGCGGCGACGGAAAAATCCAGTTCCGCCAACGCGTCACGGCCGCCGGGATAGCGCAGGGCCAGGGCGTTGGCCTGGATGACGGGTGCGGTCACGGCGTCAGCGCACCGGCGGCCGTGCGTGTGCCATCGGGCCGGCGCTGCTCACAGGCCGTCGTCGGCGCCGATCAGCACCTGGTCGGCCGGGCGCTGGGCGAACAGGCCGACGGTGACCACGCCGGCAATCTGGTTGATCCGGGTCTCGCTGTCGACCGGATCGGGGAATTGGCAATTGTGCAGGTCCAGGATCCAGTTGCCGTTGTCGGTGACCACGCCCTGGCGCCAGACCGGCTGCCCGCCCATCGCCAACAACTGACGGCCGACATGGCTGCGGGCCATCGGGATGACTTCCACCGGCAGCGGGAAATTGCCCAGCACGGAGACCCGCTTGCCCGGATCGATGATGCACACGAAACGCTCGGCGGCGGCGGCGATGATCTTTTCGCGGGTCAGGGCACCGCCACCGCCCTTGATCAGGCGGCGCTGGTCGTCGCATTCGTCGGCGCCATCGACATACAGGCCGATCGGCCCGACCGCGTTGAGGTCGAGCACCGGGATGCCGTGTTGCTCGAGCAGGGCGGTGCTTGCTTGCGAGCTCGACACTGCACCCTGGATGTCGTGCCGGCGCCGGCCCAGGCCTTCGATGAAATAGCGCACCGTCGAGCCGGTGCCAACGCCAACCACGCTGCCCTCCTCGACCATAGCCAGGGCGCGTTCGGCGGCGGCGCGCTTGCCGTCCTCGGCCGCGCTCACGGGTCCACCTTCTTTTTTTCGGTCTTCAGCACCGCCTGCCACTGGCTGCGGGTGACCGGCAGGATCGACAGGCGGTTGCCGCGCCGGACCAGGGGCGAGTCCTCCATCGCCGGCATGTCCTTCAGTTCGGACAGCGACACCAGGCGCCCGAGCGTGCGCACGTATTCGATATCGACCAGCCACCAACGCGGTTCCTCCGGCTTGCTGCCGGCGTCGAAGTACTTGCTGTCCGGATCGAACTGGGTCGGGTCCGGATAGCTGTCGCTGGCGACCCGGCCGATGCCGGCCACGCCCGGCACCTTGCAGGCGGAGTGGTAAATGAATACCTCATCGCCGACACGCATCGCCTCGCGCATGAAGTTGCGCGCCTGGTAATTGCGCACGCCATCCCAGGGTTCGCGGCCGGCGGCGGCCAGGTCGTCGATCGAGAAGCCGTCAGGTTCGGTTTTCATCAGCCAGAAGGCCATCGCGCACGTCCATCCATGTTTTTCTCGGCAACTGCCGATGATACCGGCCCTGTCCCGGCGCCAGCGCCGGAGCCGGCAAATCGAGGTTGCCGCGCAGGCGGCTGGAGCCACTGCCCTGGCCGGCGCATACTCGCTGCGGTCCGGACCGCTCCGAGGGGAACTCAAGCCAATGGCTGATGTGCATGCCCGTCCTGCGCTTGCCGCGCTGGCGCTGCTGGCCGTGCTGGTGGCCGCTGCGGTGTGGTGGAGTCACCTGTCGCCGGCGGTGCGGCCGCCGCCGGTGGTGTCCGACACCGCGCCGGCCAGCCAATTCTCGGCACAGCGGGCGCGGCTGCACCTGGAGGCGATTGCCGACCGGCCGCGCCCGATCGGGTCGCTTGCCCACGCCCAGGTCCAGGCCTACCTGCTCGATGCCCTGCGCGGGCTGGGCCTGGAGCCGCAGCTGCATCGCGCCACCGTGATGCATGGCACCGGGGCCACGCTGACCGTGGCCCGGGTGGCCAATATCGTTGCCCGCCTGCCTGGCACCGGCAGCCCTGCTTCCAGCAGCAGCGACGAGGGCGGCCGGCAACCCCGGCCGGCGGTGGTGCTGATGGCGCACTACGACTCGGTACCCCACTCGCCCGGCGCCAACGATGCCGGCAATGGCGTCGTCGCAATCCTTGAAACCGTTCGCGCGCTGCGTGCCGGACCGGCCCTGCACAACGATGTCATCGTTCTGATCACCGACGCCGAAGAGGTCGGTTTGCTCGGCGCCCGCGCCTGGGTCGAAGGCCATCCCTGGGCGGCAGACACCGGTGTGGTGCTCAACGCCGAGGGGCGCGGCAACACCGGCCCGGTGTACATGTTCCGCACCGTCGGCGGCAATGGCGGCATGGTGCGCACCCTGGCGCGCGCCGTTCCCGGCGCCCAAGCCGATTCGTTGTCCAATGACATCTTCAGGCTGATGCCCAATGACACCGACCTGAGTGTGTTCCGCGACGCCGGCCACCTGGGCATGGATTTCGCCAATATCCGCGGCCTGAGCCACTACCACACCGCGCTGGACAATCTGAATCAGGCCAATCCGCGAACCCTGCAGCACCATGGCGATCAGTTGCTGGCGCTGGCCCGGGCCTTCGCAGACCAGGAGCTGTCGACGCTGGCCGCAGCGGACCGGATCTACTTCGCCGCGCCCGGGCTCGGCCTGGTCCACTATCCGCTGACCTGGGCGCTGCCGCTGGCCTTGGGCGCGACGGTGCTGATGGCCGGCCTGCTGCTGCGCCTGCATCGCCGCGGCCAGTGGCGCCTGCGTGGTGCCAGTCTCGGCCTGGTCCACCTGCTGGCCGCGCTGCTGGGCCTGCCGCTGCTGGTCGCCCTGGCCTGGGCCGCCGTTGCTCCCTGGCTGCCGGAACTGGCCGGTTTCCGCCATGGTGCGCCCTATCACGGGCACCGCTATCTGATTGCTATGGTGCTGCTCGCCATGGCCGTGCATGCGCTGTCGCTGGTCTGGCTGCGGCGCCATCTGCAACCGGCGGAAATGCTGCTGGCGCCGTTGCTGCTGTGGTCGCTGGCCGCCCTGGCCAGCGCCATCTGGCTGCCGGGCGCGAGCTGGGTCTTCCTGTGGCCCTGGCTGTTCGCGCTGGCCGGGCTGGCCGTGCTGTGGCTGGACCAGGATCGCCGCCCCGTCGCCGTCGCCGCCGGGCTCGCGCTGTCGGCGGTGCCGGTCATCGCCCTGCTGACGCCGATGATCGCCGGCTTGGAGGAGGCCATGGGCATGGCGGCGGCAGCGGCCATCATTGGCCTGCTGGTCCTGGCCTTGAGCCTGTTGCTGCTGCCGCTGGTGTTCATCCTGCGCCACCGGCTGCTGGCGGCGCTCGTGCCCTGCGTGCTGCTGCTGACAGCTGCCGGCGTCCTGGCCCTTGCCCTGGCAGGTGCCGGATTCGACCATCAACGGCGACAGGCCGACACGCTGGAGTACGTCGCCGATGTCAGCCGTGGCCAGGCTTACTGGGCCTCGGCCGATGCCATGCCCGGACCGTGGATCGGTTCCCATCTGGGCCAGACGCCGCGCCGCGCGCCCCTGCCTGACTGGGCGCCATCCCTGCCCGCGTCATCGGGCGATCCCTGGCTGTATCCGGCTCCGGTCCTGCGCGAAGACGCACCGGATGCCGAACTGGTGGCCGAATCCAGCACCACTTCGGGCCTGCGCCACCTGCGCCTGCGCATCACCAGCCCGGCGCACAGCCATGCCACGGTGATTGGGTTCCCGGCTGATCTTCCGGTCACCGGATTGCGCATTGATGGGCAGCCGGCGCCCGAAGGCATCGCCAGCCAGGGCCTGGAGATCGTCTGGTACGGCGCGCTGGCGCAAGGCGCCAAGCTGGATTTCACGGTGCCGGTCGGCGCGCCGGTGCAACTGCAGCTGCGCACGAATATTCCCGGCTTGCCGGCCGCCGCCGACGGCCAGAGCCGGCCCCGGCCCGAAGACACCATGGCCGCCGGCCCGTGGACTGAACGCACGCGCTTGCTGCGCACCGTGACATTCTGAGACGTCGCCAGCGGGCCGCGCCACGGCCGCGACGGTGAAGCCAGCCCGGCCAGGGCAACCACCGCCGAGGCAACCCCGGCCAGTGAAGGTTGCTGCCCGGCCAGTCAGAGCATCCGCCGAAGCACGCCGTCCTTGCGCACGAAGTGGTGCCACAGTGCGGCGCCGGCATGGCCGGCCACGAGCAGGATCAACAGCCACGCCAGGGGCACGTGCAGGGTGCTGCCCAGCGCTGCCAGCCAGGGAATCTCGGCGCCGCCGGGGATCAACTGCACGCCGAACGCTGTCAGGCCATAGCCGCTGCCGACCAAAAAGCTGATGCCGGTCACCGGCATCAGCACCAGGCCGACATAAAGCAGGACATGACCGGCACGGGCGACGAAACCCAGCAGCGGCGGTTGCGGTGCTGCCGGCCGCCGCTGCCGGTTGCGCAGCGCCCAGGCGATGCGGATCAGCACCAGCACCCCGATCAAGGTGCCGATCGAGACATGCCAGGGCACCAGGGTCTGCCCGACCCAGTGCTCGCCATCATCGATCCGGTCAAAAATCTTCAGCACCTGCCAGACCACCAGCAGGGCCATGCCCCAGTGCAGCAGGCGGGAAAGGGTTCCATAACGTGCCGGAGTGTCGGGTTTCATGGCGTGCTCCTTGCGGCGTGCGAAGGCTGGCGGGAAGGGGGATGGCCGGATCATGGCCGATGTCGCTGGCACGGACCGGCCGGACAACGATACCGGCTGGCCGCCACTTTGGGGCCGGGTGGTGTCAGGGCTGTGTCAGCGGGTAAACCCGGGTCACCAGGCACGCGCGGCCGCCGGCCAGGGCGCGGCTGGCACGGGCCAGACCGTCGCTGCCCGGGCGCCCCTGCAGCGCGCCGGTGGCCGGACCGTCGCCGAACAGCGCGTAATCGCCGGGGTTGCCGCAAATCAGGCGGGTACCCAGGCGTGAGCCCAGATGCAGGTGCTGGCTGAAGCCCGGGTCGGGACAGGCGCCGGCCAATTCCACCCGGTAATGGCGATGGCCGCCGGAGTGGCGTGGCGACACCGCCACCACCAGACCGTCCGCGTCCTCGTGCCAAGCGCGCATGTAACGCGTGTTGAGGCAGTGCGAGGCGGTGCCGAGGAAGCGCCTGGGCCGCGGGCCGGTCACCACCACGGTGTCCAGGGTGCGGGCCTGGTCCAGGCGGCGCGCGGCCTGGGCGTGGCCGGCGAACTCGCGCGCATCGATCCGGGTCAGGCCGGCCAGGGCGCAGTGGCGGCCGCCGGCGCGGATCAGTTCGTCATTGCTGCCGCACAGCCAGCCGGCACGCGAAAGCAGTTGTGGCTGGCCGCCGGCATTGGCTTGCGGGCAGGGATCGGCCAGTTCGATCCGGTAGCGGCTGCCGTCGCCGAGCAGCAGGGCCAAGGTGGTGTCGTCGCTTTGCCAGCTCTCGCGGATATCGCGGCCATCGATGCAGTGTGGTGCCGGCGCCGGCTCGCGGGCAACGGCCGGCGCGGCCAGCAGCAGGGCGGACAGGCACAGCGCGCGTAGTTTCATGGCCCTCTCCTGCCGGCTTGGCGGGCCGGCCGTACCGCGGCGACAGACGGACGTTGCGTTGCCAGCCCAAGGATAACAGCGCCCTGTGACCACCCTGCGCCGCGGCCGGTGCCTGGGCAATCCGGACGGCTTCCGCCGCCCCGCTCACCGGGCCAGGGCCATGACACAAAACGGCCCCGGCCCGCACCGGGGCCGGGTTTTCCAGGACAGGCGCTCGGCGCTGTTGCACTCCGGTGCCGACGAGTTGTTGCCGGCATCGTGGGTTCAGATCGCAAAAACCGGCTCAGCGGCTGGCTTCGTCCAGCGCGGTGAGCGCTTCGGGCGGCAGCTCCAGATCGGCGGCGGCGAGCAGTTCGTCCAGTTGCTGGACGCTGGTGGCGCTGGCGATCGGGGTGACCTTGGGCCGGCTCATCAGCCAGGCCAGGGCGACCTGGGCCGGCGTGGCCGACAACTCGGTGGCGACCTTGCGCAGGGTATTGAGCAGGGCCAGGCCGCGGGCATCGAAGAAGCCTTCCAGGAAGCCGGCGCGGGCGCTGCCGGTCAGGTCCGCGACGGAGTGGTACTTGCCGGTGAGGAAGCCGCTGGCCAGGGCGAAGTAGGCGACGACGCCCAGCCCGTGCTCCTGTGCGATCGGCGCCAGGGTGTCTTCGTAGCCGCGGTCGTAGAGGTTGTAGCCGGGCTGCAACACCTGGTAGCTGGCCAGTTTGTTGTCGGCCGAGATTTTGAGTGCCTGGG
>CAZUZT010000022.1:0-22909 GCA_964624575.1 uncultured Rhodanobacteraceae bacterium
TGTCTCCGCCCAGCTCGCCGAGCACTTCGGCGACAAGCTCTACCGCACCGTGATCCCGCGCAATGTGCGCCTGGCCGAAGCGCCCAGCTACGGTATGCCGATCACCCACTACGATCGCGACTCGCGTGGCGCCACCGCCTATCTGGGCCTGGCCGGCGAGTTCCTGCAGCGCGAGCGCCGCAACACCGCCCCCGCACAGCAGTAACCTGGAGTACAGCGCCACCATGGCAACCCGCAAACGTGGCCTGGGCCGAGGCCTGGATGAATTGATGCCCAAGGTTCCCGGCGCCGCGGCCGGCGGCGAGGGCGAACTCCAGGAACTGCCGATCGAGGCCCTGGCACCCGGCCGCTACCAGCCACGCAGCGCCATCGATGCCGAGGGCCTGGATGAGCTGGCGCAATCGATCCGTGCCCAGGGCCTGATCCAGCCGATCATTGTCCGACGGGCCGGCAAAGGCTACGAGATCATTGCCGGCGAACGCCGCTGGCGCGCCGCACAACTGGCCGGGCTGACCCGGGTCCGGGCCCTGGTGCGCGAGGCCGACGACCGCGCCACCATCGCCATGGCGCTGATTGAGAACATCCAGCGCGAGGACCTGAATCCACTGGAAGAGGCGTTGGCGCTGAAGCGCCTGATCGATGAATTCGATCTCACCCACCAGGAGGCCGCCGACGCCGTCGGCCGCTCCCGGGCCGCGGTCAGCAACCTGTTGCGCCTGCTGGAATTGCCCGTTCCGATCCGCGACCTGATGGAAGCCGGCCGTCTTGACATGGGCCACGCGCGAGCCCTGCTCACCTTGCCCGAGGCACAGGCGATCGCCTTGGGCGAGCAGGCCGCCAGCCAGGGCTGGAGCGTGCGTGAGCTTGAACAGGCGGTGCGCGAACAGGCCGGCCGCGGCGGCGCCAGGGCGAAGCCGGCGGCAGCCAACCGCGACCCGGATATCGCCCGCCTGGAACAGGAACTGGCCGAGCGGCTGTGTGCCCCGGTCACCCTGCGCCACCGCAGCAATGGCCGCGGCCAACTGCAGATCCGCTACCACAGCGTGGACGAACTGGAAGGCATTCTGGAACGCCTGCGCGGCAACGACTGAGACCCCCGGTTGCTTCAGGCCGGCGCTGCTTCAAGCCGGCCTGGCTCCAGCCACCTTTCCGGCCCCGGCCGCAAATCATTGCCCAGCCAACATCGCGGCCGCGCTTCTTCGGAAACGACGGCCCCAGGCAAAAACAGCTACCGACTTGCCAAGGTGTCCCTGTAACGCCCGCAAATGACAAGGGACGCCGAAGCGCCCCCCTGTCTGCTGCTGATGGGCGCAGCCGCGATGGCCTGCCCATGGACGATGGACCGGCTCAGTCGCCGTGGTCGGCACCGGCACGGCGATGACGCTGACCGGCGCTGCCGTGATCATGGCGATGGCCGCGCTTGCCATGTTTGCCACCGGCACGCTTGTCGAACTGCTCGCGCATCTGCTGGTAGCGGGCCATCTGCTCGGTGCTCAGGATCAGGGCCAGCTCGGCCTGTTGCCGCTCGCGCAATTCGCGCATCTGGCTGCGATGGCGCTGGTGCAGGTCCTGGCGGGCGGCGCGTTGCTGGCCATACAGTGCCTGTATCTCCAGCTTCTGGGCCTCGGTCAGGTCCAGGTGTTGGGCCAGACGCTCAAGCCGCAACTGCTGCTGGGCCGGCGCATGGCCCGGACCATGGCCGGCGGCCGTGGCCGGGGCGCTGCCGCCAACACGGGAAGAAGGCTGCACCGGCTGGGCGAACGCGGCGCCGGCAAGCGCCAGTGACAGGCCCAGGGCGAGGATCGGAGCGGTGGTCGAGGTCTTCATGTGTGGCTTACTCCTGACAGGTGGACAGCACGGCTGTCCGGTGCTGCCCACAGTCACGGCCAACCTGGCAGTGAACATGGAAGCCGGCGGCTGCAGCCTGGTTGCCGTTCAGGTGGGCGGCCGCGACAACGGCCGCGCCCGTGCCAGTGCACGCATCGCCACGCCCAGTACGCCGCCAAGAACCAGGGCGCCGCCAAGCAGCAGACGGATACCGGGCCGGTCGCCCCAGAACAGCACACCCAGGATCACCGCCAGCACGGGCGTCAACAGCAGGTGCGGGGTGATCGCCGAAACGCCATGCCGGCGCACCAGCCAGAAATACAGACCATGGCCAAAGATCGAGGCAAACAGCGCCGAGTACACCGCCGCACCATAGGCCAGCATCGGTGCCTGACGAAGGTGGCCCACAACATCGCCTTCCACGGCCAGTGACGCGGCGATCATCACCGGCAGGCTGATCACCGCGCCCCAGGCCTGCAGCGAAAATGGATCGACACCCTCCAGGCGCCGCATCAGCACCGATCCCAGAGCCAATGCCAACGCCGAGGCCAGGCACAACGCCAGAGCCAGCGGTTGCTGCGCCACATACGGGTCCAGGCCAAGTACCAGGATGCCGCAGAACGACACTGCCACCGCCAGCGATGAGCGCCAGCCGATACGTTCGCCCAACAACCAGACCGACAGCAGCACGCTCATCGGCACATAGACCTGCATGGCAATGGCCACCGTGCTCAGGTCATCGGCGGCACGCAGGGCCCAGAAGTTCAGGCCGAAATGCAGGCCGCCATTGAGCAGGGCCACCGTCACCAGGCGCGGCCAGTGACCTTTGGCCGGAGGTCTGAGGAACGGCGCCAGCACCAGCAGCACCAGCAACAGGCGCAGGGCCGTATACAGGAATGGCGGCAGGGACAGCAGGGCCGCCGCCGACACCAGGAAATTGCCGGCCCAGGCCAGGCAGATCAGCCACAACAGCAACAGGTGTGACAGGGGCATCCGTGCATCCCATCGATTGAAGACTGCCGCTGTGGATCTGGCCGGATGATCGGGCGAAGCGGCCCGGTCAGCAGGCTGGCCACGTGGCCGTCAACAGCCCGGCGCGCCTTCGTCCCGGCAGCAACTACAAGTCGCAGGCAGCGTCGATTTTGCCGGCCGACACCAAACCGGAGCCAGGCACGATCAAGACGTTGCCGCCCCTGCCATCAGGCCACAGCCTGGGCCGCTGACGACAGGGTGGGCGGACGGCGGCCAGGCAAGCAGCCACCGCCCGCTGAACACAGACCGCTTACTGGACGGTCAGATCCCGGGTCATCGCCGGTACGCCGTCGAGCAGGATTTCCACCTGGTAGGCACCCACCGGGAAGCCGTCCGGCTTGTTGATGCGGAACTGGTGAATGGAGGGGCCATCGGTCTGGATGCCGTGGCTCTCGCTGTGGACATCGATCTGCTCGTCGCCATTGTCAAAGGTCCAGCGCGCGGCAAGCTCGGCTTCGCCGGCACCCTCGGTGAACACCAGCACGGCCAGCGCGTCCTGCGGGCTGAAGACATCAGTCGGCTCGGCGGCCTCGGCATTGCCATCGGGAATGCGGGCTGGCTGGACCTCGGTGACGCTGATACCCATGACCACCGGTTCGGGTACCGCCGGCGCCGGCGTCTGGGCCGGTGCAGGTGCCGCGGCAGGCGCCGGTGCGGTCTCCGGTACCGGCTGGTCGCGTTTGCAGGCAACCAGGGCGACGGAGGACAGGGCAAGGCAGATCAGGGCAAGACGTGCGCGCTTCATGGTGACTCTCCTGGGCAGGTTTGGAACGGGGCAATAAGAGATGATTCAAAGTGGCACCGGCGGCGGCCGCCGGGGCGTCCCGGCAATGCCATCACCGGCTGTCGCCGTGGCCAGTGGCCCGGCGGCATGCTCAATCGTCGTCGCTGGTGGTCAAGGCCGGAATCTTCAACACCTGTCCTGGGTGGATCAGGTCGGGATTGTCGAGCTGGTCGCGGTTGCCTTCGAAGATCACGCGCCAGTGGCGGGTTTCGCCATAGACGCGGCGCGCGATCTTGGACAGCGAATCCCCTCGCTGCACGGTATAGGTCTGGGCCGGCACCACGGTCGGCTCGGTCGCCTGCGCGGAGCTGTCGAAACCACCCTGCACGGCGCTGAAATCCGGTGCCTTGGACGCGGCGTCTGTCGTTGGCTGAGCGGCCGGCTCGCGCTCCACCGGCGTCGCCGCCTGGTTGCTGGTGAAGTCTCCACTGACGCCGGAAAAGTCGGGCTTGTCCTTGTTCGCACTCATGGCCTGGAACCTCATTGGGCGGCTGCCCTTTATACAGCGTTGCGCGTTAGCGATTGGTTACGGATGCACCATCCCGGTGCCAGCAAAACGTCACCAGCGCGGCAATCAGGCAAGCGGCCAGCGGCCAGACCAGGTAACGGAACTCGGCCCCCGGCGCCACCAGCGGCAAGGGCGCCACCGACAGGAGCGCCGAGGCCAGCAGCACCGGCAACAAAGGATGCCGGCGCGGCTGCCGCCAGGCGATGACGGCGATGCCGGCGGCCACCAGCAGATACGGCCAGGCGAAGAACATCGCGCTGCCGGACAGGCGCTGGCCCAGGCGCGCCCAGGCCTGCTGCAGCGCTGGCTGCCGGCGTTGCAGCGGCGGGTTGTCCGGATGCTGGAACCATGCCGTCTGGAAACGCAGTTCGGCCGGCCCGCGGTCACCGGCTCCATTGAGCACGATGCCGGTCAAGCGCCAGCGGTGCCGGGCCCACGACAACGGATACTCGCGCAGCATGGCCAGCCAAGCCTGGCGCAAATGGGCGCTCTGCGCCGGCGTCGGCGTCACATACAGGGTGATCAGGATCTTGTTGGTGGCGAAGATGGTGGTATTGGTCCAGGGCTGGAAGGCGGCCTCGAGCTCGTCCAGGGTCAAGCCATCAAAGCGCCAATCGGGTGGGATCAGCATCTGGCCCTGATCGATCGACACCGCGGCCAGGTCCCACAAGGCAGTCAATGGCCATGCCGGCCGCTGCTCGACATCGGGCATGCGATTGGGCAGGCTGGCCAGCAACGCCACCATCAGCACCAGCAACCCGGTGAGCAGGGCCCGCGCCAGCGGAGCCAGGCGCGGCCGCCGCCGGCCGGTGATGAACCACAGCAACGGCACTACCAATGGCAGGGCGTTGTGGCGGTAGGCACAGGCCAGGGTCAGCGCGGCGGTGGCCAGCAGCAGCCAGGGCCAGGACGGCCATTGCCGCGACAGGCCCATCACCGTGACCGCCCCGGCATCGCAACCGGTGTCGGGGCAGGTATCGGTGTCGACAGCGGACGCCCGGTCCCGCTCCAGCCGGATCACCCGCGCCAGTGCCGCCAGCGCCAGCAATACGAAGCCGAGCATGGGCACGTCCTTCCACAGGTGCGCCACCACCACGGTCACCGGCGGCCACAAACCCACCAGCAGCACCAGCATCACCTGCGGCAACGGCCGGTCGAACAGTTCCCGCGCCAGCCAGGCCAGCGCGCCCCAGAACAGCGCCAGATGTCCCAGGAACAGACCGCCCGGCCCGGGCACCAACTGTTCCACCCAGGACCAGGTCCAGGCCATCAGCGCCGGATGCACGCTGGTATAGCGGCCGGTGCGGGCCTGCAGCCACTGCTCGGCGGAATCGGGCGACATCAGGCCCGGATACAGGGCATAGGCCATCAGCAAAAACCCGGCACCGCCGGCCAGCCAGGCCGCGCTGGAGCGCCGTGGCCGGATCGCCGTGGTCACGGCCGGCCCCGCCCTGCACCGCCCATCGCCACCCCGAATCGGTCAGGCAGGAAACGCAGCACCAGCACCAGGCCGGCGCAGAACACCGGCCAAACCAGATAGCGGAACTCGGCACTGGGCGCCGCCACCAGCAAGGGCAAGGTCACCAGCAGGCACGACCACAGCACCGGCGGCAACAGGACATGGCCCCGTCGGCCACTTCGGCGGCATCGGCCAGGTCGGCCATGCCGGCCATGCCGGCCAAATCCGCCACAGGCTGAAACCGCCACGCCGGCCAGCACCAGCGCATAGGGCCAGAATGCAAACAGCGGCGTATTGACCCACCCCGATACCCAATGCCGCCATCGCCGTGCCCCTGTCGAGTCAGCCACCGTCACCGGCGGATTGTCGGCAAACGGCATCACCCCGTAGTAGACGATCTGATCATCGGGCAGCTGTTGCGGAAAAAACCCGAACAGGTAGCCGGCCACGCGCAGCCGGTGCTGCAGATAGGGCAGCGGATGTTGCCACCACAGCCGCAGCCAGGCCCGGTTGACCGCGTCCATCTGTTCCGGGCTGAACGCAGTCGGACCTACCGACATGCGGATCCGGGTGGAGTTGTAGATTGGCGGCGCGGCAAAGGGCACGAAGTGGTTGTCCAGGTCGGCCAGGACCAGGTCCGGCTCGATGATGGCCTCGGGCAGCAGCACCTCCCGTTGCGCGATCGACACCGCCGCCAGATCCCAGGTCGCGGTCACCGGCCAGACCTGGAACCGGTCGACGCCGGGCAGCCGGTTGGGCAGGCCGGCCAGCACCAGTACCGCCAGCAGCAGGCCGGCGCTGAGCATCAGCCGTTGCCAGGGCCAGCGCCGCAGGTCGAACCAACCTGGCCCCGGATGGGCCGGTAAGCGCTCCGCCGGGCTGGCATCCCCCAGGGCAGCGGCATTCCCGGCGGCGGGCGCGTCCGGGCTCAAGTTCATCGCGCCAGCACCCGGCCATTCCCGGCCGGCGATGTACCACAGCAGCGGCAGCGCCAGCGGCACTGCGTTGTGTCGATAGGCGCAGGCCAGTGCCAGGGTGGCCACCGCCAGCAGGCGCAAGGCGCGCGAGGGACGCCGGCAGTCATGGGCAAGCAGCGCCAGGGTCCAGATCAGCGCCACCAGCATGCCGATGTCCTTCCACAGGTGCGGCACAAGGGCGAACACGGCCGGCATCAGGCCCAGCATCAGCACCAGCGCCCCCTGCAGCCAGCCGCGCCGGACCAGGCCGGCGGCCAGCAGCGCCAGCCCCAGCCAGTACAGGGCGAGATGAAGCAGGAACAGCCCGCCCGGCCCCGGCCACAGCCGTTCGGTGGCGCTCCAGATCAGCGTCATGATCACCGGGTGCACGTTGTTCCAGTCACCGCTGCGCACCTGGTACCACTGGTAGGCCGAATCCCAGCTCAGATAGCCGGGATAGAACAGCCACAGGCTGAGCAGGAAACCAGCCAGCGCCGCCAGCCACGGTCCCGACCGGGCCAGGAGATCACCCCGGGTGCGACGAACCGCAGGCGGCGGACTGGCCGCGATCACGGCCGGTGTTCCTGCGCCAGGTACTCGCGGCTTTGCATCTGGATCAGGCGGCTCTCGGTGCGCTCGAACAGGGCCCGCAGCCGGCCTTCGGGTGGATACAGGGCGGTGGCCGGTGCCTGTGCGGTCAGCAGAAGCTTGACCCCGCGGTCGTAGAACTCGTCGACCAGATGGATGAAGCGGCGCGCGGCATCATCGCGCTGAGCCGGACCGAACTGCGGCACACCGGAAATCAATACCGTTCCGTGGCTGCGCGCCAGTTCGATGTAATCGGCGACCGAGCGCGGGCCTTCGCAGAGCGCGGAAAAATCGAACCAGGCAACGTCTCCGCCCAGTCCGCGCGCCGGGATGTTCCGGCCTTCGATGCAGATATCGACATCGAACCGGCGCTGGCCCTGGGCGAGCTCGAGAAACCGCTCGCGCAACTGCCGCTCGTTGTCGGCGTCGGCCGGCACCAGGTAGATCGGTGCCCGGGTCAGGCTGCGCAGGCGCCAGTCCGTGGCCGATGCCAGTTCGACGACATGGCAATGGCTCTGGATCAGCGCGATCGCCGGCAGGAACCGGCTGCGTTGCAGACCGTCGCGGTAGAGCTCCTGGGGCGGCGTGTTGGACGTGGTCGCCAGCAGCACCCCGCGCCGGAACAGGCCCGACAGCAGGCCCGACAGCAGCATGGCGTCACCGATATCGGTGACATTGAATTCGTCCAGGCACAACAACCGGCAACGGCTGGCCATCTCGGCGGCAATCCGGTCCAGCGGTTCGTCCTGCCCCAGCCGCCGATGCTCGCGCAGGCGCTCGTGGACTTCGGCCATGAAGCGATGAAAGTGCCGGCGCAAGACCACACTATCGGGCAGCAGGTCGGCCAGCAGATCGATCAAAAAGGTCTTGCCGCGCCCGACGCGGCCCCACAGGTACAGGCCAGAACCCGCCTGCCGCCGTCGGTCACGGCCCAGCACCCGATCCAGAAGGCCGGTGTGGCGTCGGGCCGGCTGTGACACGGTCTCGAACAGGCGATCCAGGCTGGGCAGCACGGCCCGTTGCGCGGGGTCGTCTTGCCAGAGGCCCGCCTCGACCCCGTCCTGATAAGCCCGGCCCGGCGTACGGACCATGGCCGCCGGTGCCTCAGCCATCGTGCCGCATTGGCGGCAGGTTGCCCTTGACGGCGTTCTTCAGCGCCCCGCGCAGATCCATCAGCCGACGATGGAAGAAGTGCCCGGTCTCGGGCATGCGGATCAGCTGGAACGGCTGCTTGACGGTGGCCGCCCAGTCGTAGACCGCCTGCGGCGAAACGATTTCGTCCTCGTCGCCCTGGATTACCAGCCACGGACAGCGCGGCCGCTTGAGCGTGCGGAAATCGAAATTCTCCACTGCCGGCGCCACGGTCACCAGTTGCTGTACCGGCAGCTCCTGGGCGGCGCGGGCGGCGACATAGCAGCCAAAGGAGAATCCGGCCAACCAGAGCTGATCACCGGGACAGACCGACTCAAGCCATTGCCCGATGCCGACCACATCCTCGGCCTCGCCAATGCCGTTGTCATAGGTGCCTTCGGAGTCGCCGACGCCACGGAAGTTGAACCTCACCGTCGCCAGGCCCAGCTCGCGCAAGCTGCGTGACAGCACGGTCACCACCTTGTTGTGCATGGTGCCTTCGTGCAGCGGATGCGGGTGGCAGATGATCGCCACGCCGGCCCGGGCGGCGTCCGCCTCCGGCAGTTCCACCGCCGCTTCGATGACACCGCCGCCGCCATGCAGGACAAGATCGCCGCTGGCGTCCGGAAATTGTTCGGGTTGTTTGGACTGGATTGCTGTCGACACGGACATACTCCTGGATCGGCCCATGATACCGGGTATGTCGAGGATTTCAGGCACCTGGACGCCGGCAGCGATGCGCAGCGCCACCGCCGGCCGGGCACCGTTGCCGGAACACGCACGGCTGCAACCTTTCCCGGCCGACCTGCCATGGCCTGCGGCAGTGTCCCCACAGGCCTGATGTTGCATCACAATATCGGGCCACCGGGCACCTGCATGCGCCCGCGACCAACGGCCATACCGATGGTCCAGGTTGCCGCCGGCAGCCCTTGTCGCCGCCAATTCGGGCCGATCCGGCCGATCCGGCCAAGCATCACCGGGGGCAGCTTCCGGCCGCCGGACCGGGCAGCCGTGTTTCGTGTCCAT
This sequence comes from uncultured Rhodanobacteraceae bacterium, assembly GCA_964624575.1. Classification (GTDB taxonomy): domain Bacteria; phylum Pseudomonadota; class Gammaproteobacteria; order Xanthomonadales; family UBA2363; genus Pseudofulvimonas. Next base: position 9,312 of record CAZUZT010000022.1, read on the forward strand.
TGAATGTCGTTCCCGGCAGGCCCTGCCGACCGAACCGAGAACCCTGCCATGACCCGCCGCCAGCACCGCAGCCAGCCCGCCCGCCGCAGCACCGCCAAACGCATGCTGATCATGCTGTTGCTGGTCGGCATCGTGTTCGGAGGCATCTTCGGCTTCAAGGCCTGGCTGTCGGGCTTCATCGACCGCATGATCGCCGAGTCGCCCCAGCCACCGGCCGCGATCACTGCCGGTGTCGTGCAGGACATGCCCTGGACGCAAATGCTGGAAGCGGTCGGCACCGTGGCCGCCGTCAATGGCGTGGATGTCACCACCGAGGCGGCCGGCATCGTCAGCCAGATCCTTTTTGAATCCGGACAGCCGGTGAACCGGGGTGATGTCCTGGTGCAGCTGGATACCAGCACCGAAGCCGCCAGCCTGCGCGCGATGGAGGCCGGACTGGAGCTGGCCCTGGTGCAGCGCGACCGCTTCCGCGAGCTGTATGCCAGTCGCCAGGCGGTGGCCAAGGCCGACCTGGACCAGCGTGAAAGCGAGGCCGAGCGGCTGCAGGCCGAGGTCGGCGCACAGCGGGCGCTGATCGCACGCAAGACCATCCGCGCGCCGTTCTCCGGCGTGCTTGGCATCCGCCGGGTCAACCTGGGGCAATACCTGAATCCGGGCGATGCCATCGTCAGCCTGCAGTCGCTGGATCCGATCCATGTCGACTTCCACCTGCCCGAACAACGCCTGCATGCCGTCCATCCCGGCCAGGCCGTCACTGCCGGCATCGATGCCCTGCCCGGCCAGGATTTCCAGGGCCGCATCAGCGCCATCGATCCGGGCATCGATCCGGGCACCCGCAATTTCCTGGTGCAGGCCACCTTCGACAACCCCGAACACCGGCTGCGACCGGGCACCTTCGCCCGCATCCAGGCCCAGATCGGCGAGCCCGAGCCGGTGCTGGTACTGCCGCAGACGGCAATAAGCTTCAATCCCTACGGCAATTCGGTCTACCTGATCAGCCAGCAGCCCGGCAGCGCCGCCGGTGACGGTCCGGAACCGGTGCTGACCGTGCGCCAGCGCTTCATCCGCACCGGCGACACCCGCGGCGACCTGGTCGTGGTCACCGAGGGCCTGGCCGCCGGCGACCGCGTCGCCACCAGCGGCCTGCTCAAGCTGCGCAACGATGCCATCGTGGAGATCAATGACCGCGTCCAGCCCAGCAGCGATCTGGATCCGACCCCGGACAACAGTTGATGAAATTCACCGACATCTTCATCCGGCGGCCGGTGCTGGCTGCCGTCGTCAGCCTGTTCATCCTGCTGCTGGGTCTGCGCGCCGGCAGCGAACTGAACGTGCGCCAGTATCCGGAACTGCAGAATGCGGTGATCCAGGTCACCACCGCCTACTTCGGCGCCGATGCCGACCTGATCCAGGGCTTCATCACCACGCCGCTGGAGCGCGAGGTGGCCAGTGCCGAGGGCATTGATTACCTGGTGTCGACCTCGACCGCCGGCATCAGCATGATCCAGGCCTATCTGCGCCTGGACTACGACCCAAACGAGGCGCTGACCCAGCTCGCGGCCAAGGTCAGCAAGCTGCGCGGCCAGCTGCCCGAAGCGGCCGAGGATCCGGTGGTGGAGCTGCAGCAGGGCGACCAGATCGCTGCCATGTACCTGAGCTTCTCCAGCGAGATCCTGGACAACAACCAGATTACCGACTACCTGGTGCGCGTGGTCGAACCCAAGCTGGCGACCCTGCCCGGCGTGCAGCGCGCCGAGATCATGGGCAGCGGCACCTTCGCCATGCGCGTGTGGCTGCAGCCCGACCGGATGGCCGCCCTGGGCGTCACCGCCAGTGATGTCTGGGCCGCGCTGCAGGCCAACAACGTGCTCTCGGCAGTCGGCTCGACCAAGGGCCAGATGGTCTCGATCGACCTGACCGCACGCACCGACCTGCGCACGCCCGAGGAATTCCGGAAACTGGTGGTGCGCCAGGACGAGGGCGCGATCATCCGCCTGGCCGATGTCGCCGATGTGGTGTTGGGCTCGGAGAACTATGGCTCCTCGGTCTCCTTCAACGGCGACCGCGCCACTTTCATGGGCCTGTTCGTCTCACCCGATGCCAACTCGCTGGATGTCATCGCCCAGGTGCGGCAGGTCTGGGATACCGAGATCGTGCCGCAGCTGCCCGACGGCGTCGCCGGGCACATCCCGTACGACAGCACCGAATACATTCAGGATGCGATCAACGAGGTGGTGCGCACGATCATCGAGGCGGTGCTGATCGTGATCGTGGTGATCTTCCTGTTCCTGGGCTCGTTGCGCAGCGTCTTCATTCCCGCCGTCACCGTGCCGCTGTCACTGATCGGCGTGCTGTTCTTCATGCTGCTGATGGGCTTCAGCATCAACCTGCTGACGCTGCTGGCGATGGTGCTGGCGATCGGCATCGTGGTCGACGATGCGATCATCGTGCTGGAGAACATCCACCGTCACGTCGAGGAAGGAAAGTCACCCGGGGAGGCGGCGCTGATCGGCGCCCGCGAGCTGGCCTGGCCGGTAATCGCGATGACCACGACCCTGGTCGCGGTCTACCTGCCGATCGGATTTCTGGGCGGCCTGACCGGCACCCTGTTCGTCGAGTTCGCCTTCACCCTGGCCGGGGCCGTGCTGCTGTCGGGCGTGATCGCCCTGACCCTGTCGCCGATGTTGTGCGCGCACCTGCTCAAGCCGCGTGAGCAGGGTCAGGGCCGTCTGGCCGGCTGGCTGGACACCCGTTTCGACAACCTGCGCCGGCGCTACCGGCGGCGCCTGCATGGCGCTCTGGAAACCCCGTCGGTGATCGCCGTGTTCGGCTTGATCGTGCTGGTCTCGTGCTGGTTCCTGTACACCGGTTCCAACGCCGAACTGGCGCCCGAGGAAGACCAGGGCTTCGTCTTCGCCATCGGCAGCAGCGACCCCTACAGCACCCTGGATTACCTGCAGCGCTACAGCGACGAACTCACGCGCATCGCCGCCGACACCCAGGAAGTGGACAACATCTTCCAGATCAACGGCATGGGCGGTGGCGGCGGCTCCTCCAGCCAGGCCATTGCCGGCTTCGTGCTCAAGCCCTGGAGCGAGCGCGAGCGCAGCACCAAGCAGGTGCTGGAACAGGACCTGACGCCGCAGATCAACCAGATTGCCGGCCTCAACACCTTCGCCGTGCAGCCGCCGGCGCTGCCCACACCTGGCGGCGACGGCACGCCGATCCAGATGGTGATCGGCAGCACCGGCGACCTGCAGTCGATCCAGGAACTGGCCGGGCAGATCCTCGAGCGGGCCTATGCCAGCCGCAAATTCATCTTCCTGGACACCGACCTGAAGATCGACAAGCCGCGCGTAGACATCATCATCGACCGCGACAAGGCGGCCCTGCTCGGCATCGACATGCGCACCCTGGGGGCCGACATGGCGGCGATGCTTTCCGGCGGCTATGCCAACCGTTTCGCCCTGGCCAACCGCTCCTATCGGGTGATTCCGCAGGTGCAGCGCGCCGACCGCCTCAATCCCGAGCAGCTGGGCAATTACTACACCCGCACCCGCAGTGGCGACTTGGTGCCGCTGTCGACCCTGGTCAGCCTCGAGTACACCGTGCAGCCGCAGACGCTGAAGCGTTTCCAGCAGCTCAATGCGGTGACCATTTCCGGGGTGCCGTGGCCGGGAGTGACGCTCGGTGAAGCCCTGGCAACCCTGGATGACATCGCCGCCGAGCTGCTGCCGCCCGGTTACAACGTCGATTACGCCGGCCAGTCGCGCCAGCTCAAGACCGAAGGCAGCGCCCTGATGCTGACCTTCGTGTTCGCCCTGATCGTGATCTACCTGGTGCTGGCCGCGCAGTTCGAGAGCTGGCGCGACCCGCTGATCATGCTGGTCACCGTACCGATGGCGATCTGCGGCGCGCTGATCTTCGTCTCGCTGGGTTTCACCACGCTCAACATCTACACCCAGGTGGGCCTGGTGACCCTGATCGGGGTGATCTCCAAGCACGGCATCCTGATCGTGGAATTCGCCAACAAACTGCAGGACGAGCAGGGCCTGTCACGGCGCCAGGCGATCGAGGAGGCCGCCGGCATCCGCCTGCGGCCGGTGCTGATGACCACCGCCGCCCTGGTCTTTGCCATGGCACCGCTGTTGTTCGCCACGGGCGCCGGCGCCGCCTCGCGCTTTTCCATGGGTCTGGTGATTGCCACCGGCATGACCCTGGGCACCGCATTCACCCTGTTCGTGCTGCCGGCCATGTACCTGTACCTGGCACGCGACCATGGCCCGGCCGGGTCGCCCCCGCCGGCCTCGCCGGCATTGAACGGTGGGCCCGGGCCGGGCCGGCAATCACACGCTTCGGATCCGGCATCGTCGCCGCTCCAGGCCGGCATCGGCCATCGGTAGCTGTCGGGTCCCGGATCATTCCTGATATCCAGCCCCTGGCCGGCGTATTGATTATGTCCATTCCGATACCTGAGAACACAGGCAATGCACGGTGTGCACGCCGGCCCGGCAATCAGCAATAGCCGGCGGGCCACCCGGCCCATTGCCGGCCATTGGCAACGGCACATATCCCACCACCCGGGCCCGGCACCCGGGTGTCGGCGATGAATCATTGTTGAACAGCACCTGCCCTGGACGTCCAGTCAATAACCATGCACTCGACAATGGCAACGGAATTGGCGATCATTGCGCGGCAACGAAATTGCAACATCCATCCGTCCGCCATTGATCAGGAAACCAAATGACCATTCAAATCGAAAATCTCAGCAAGAACCAGCTGGACGAACTGATTGACAAGGCCCGCGCCCGCAAGGAAGTCCTGCACAAGGAAGAGATCAACTCCGTGCGCGAGGAACTGGCGGCGGCCGCCCAGGCCAAGGGTTATACGATCGAGGAACTGTTCGGCAAGGGCCGTCGCGCCGCCACCAAGCGTGGCAAGGTGCCGCCCAAGTTCCGCAACCCGGATGACTCCACCATGACCTGGACCGGCCGTGGCAAGCGTCCGCGCTGGTTCCAGGCCGCGCTGGATGCCGGCAGAAACCCCGATTCGATGCTGATCAGCTAATCGGCCAGCATTCACCCGGCGCTGGCAAGCAGCGGCGCCGGGCAAGGCATCGGTAATAACCCGGGTCATCAAGGCCCGGGTTTTTCTTTGCCGCTCGCCAAAGTGATAGGGCAGCGACCGGCCCTGCCCGGCCGCCGATGCCAGCGGCAATGCCGCCTGCCTGTGCCCTTCGATGTTGCCGGTCAAAGGCTCCGGCGCGGTGGTACCAGCAGATTGCCGAACAGCAGCCCGGCCACCAGGGTGACCAATACCACCAGCAAGGTATAGCCGGTGCTCAGGCTGAGAAAGATATCGCGCTCGAAGACCTGGGTCAGACCGCGGAAACCAATGCTTCCCGGTACCAGCAGGATGATGCCGGGGAACCGGATCAGGGCACCTGGGCGCCGGAATACCCGGGCATACAGGTTGCCGACCGCGCAGGCGGTCAGCGCGGCCAGGAATACGCCGAATTCATTGCCCACTGCGATGCCGAAATAGCGGCTGACCAGGAAGCTGCAGATCGCCGCCGCCATCACCAGTGGAAAATCCCGCCAGGCAGCGCCGAAGCTGATGGCAAACCCGAATCCGGCCATCAACAGCGCCGGCCACAGCATCCAGGACGGCACCGGGGTGACCGTACCGGCACTGGCCACCCAGCCCAGCAGCAGCAGGATCTGGCTGCCGGCGACGACCCCGAAGGCCAGTTTCAGCAGCACCGCGAAAGCACCGGCAAACCGGGCCACGCCCGACACCAGGTGATCGGTGGCCAGCTCGTTGATCGCCGTGGTCAGGCTTAAACCCGGCAACAGCACCAGCAGGCTGGCCAGCACCACCGACTGCACCGACAAGGGCGCCAGGAAGTGGCTCCAGGCCCCGATCAGGACGGTGGCCAGCAGCGCACAGACGGCCTGCGATGACGGTCGCAGATGCGGCCGGTGGGCACAATAGCGGTCGACCAGGCCGATCACGGTACCGATCGCCAGCGCGGCAATCACATCGGCCCAGCCCTGGCCCAGGATCACCGCCAGCGCGGTCGCGATCAGGCCATAGGAGACCACCACCAGGCGCTCGTCCATGCCCGGCATCGCCTCGATTTCAAGCAGGCGTGCGTAGCCGGCGTCCACGTCCAGTTCGCCATCCAGCACCTGTTCGGCCACGGCATCGGCCAGGCTGAGCCGATGCAGGTCGCGCCCCCCCGGCTCCAGCCGCACCACGCGCGTGACTTCATCGAGGATGGTCTCCGGCCCACCCTGGGCGCGGAACGAGAACACCAGCGAGGTGGGACTGGAATTGACGTTGCATACCAGGCCCATGGTCGCCGCCACTTCGGTGACGGCGTTCTCAAGCCTGGGGGCCGCGGTGCCGTAGCTGTGAAGACTGCGCGCCAGGGCGACGACAAAACGCACCCGCTTGACCAGTTCGGCCTGGCGGGCACTCAGGCCCGGCGGGTGCCGGGATGCAAGGCTCTCCTCCGGTCGGGCACGCTCGCGCAGAAAGGGCAGCCGGCGCCACGGCATGATCAGCCCCCCCCGCCGGCAGCAGCGCCGTGATCCAGCCGCGGCCAGCGCAGCAGACCGGTGGCATCGGCACCTGCGACAATCGCCCCCCGGAAACCGACGGCCGTGCAGCCGCCGCCGTGCACCCCGATGGCCGGACCGTTACATCGCGATGGTGCCCGGAACCTGCCGGCACTGAAGGAATGAGTCATGAGCAGCACTGTCGGAAATGCCATGTCCGTGGCTTGCGCCCTGGCTTGGGCCATTGGCGTGATCATCTACAAACGGCTCGGCGAACACCTGCCGCCCCTGCAACTGGCCCTGCTCAAGAACCTGATCGTGCTGACCCTGGTGGCCGGCACCATCATTCTGCTCGGGTCACCGGCCGCGGCAGCCTTGGGACTGCCGCCACTGCCGGCGCTGCGGATGGACCAGCGCAGCATCCTGCTGACCCTGGCCAGCGGCGTCATCGGCATCGCCATTGCCGACACATTGTACCTGCGCGCGCTCAACATCCTGGGCGCCGGACGCATGGGCGTGGTCGGCAATGCCTACAGCCCGTTCGTGATCCTGCTGTCGTTCGTGTTCCTGTCCGAGCGGCTCAGCCCGGTGCAGATCCTCGGCTTCGTCCTGGTGCTGGCCGGTGTGGTCCTGGTCAATGCCCCCGACCGGGCCGAACCGCCGCCCGCCGATGATGATGATGATGATGAGCCCGGTAAAACGCCGGCCTCACGACCGGACGGTAAACACGCCGGGCCGCTGGCAACCGCCGTCACCGGCTCGGCCAGCAACATCGCCACCATCGATCCGCCCGGGCACCTGGCCCACCATGGCCAGGCCGACCGGGGCCGCTTCGGCCTGGGTGTCACGCTGGCCGTCGCCTCGGTGGCGCTGATGGCCGTCGCCATCGTGATGATCAAACCGGTGCTGGAAAACGAACCGTTCTGGTGGGTGGTGCTGGCGCGTGTTGGCGGCGCGGTCGCCGGCCTGGCGGTGCTGTTCCACTGGCAGGCGCCGGCACGATCCCTGTTCCGGGTCGGCTCACTGCGACGCTGGTTGGTGCTGGCAGTGGCGGCGACCGTCGGCCAGTACCTGTCGATGACGCTGTGGCTGGGTGGCTACAAATACACCAGCGCGTCGGTGGCATCGGTGCTCAACGAAAGCGCCTCGATCTTCATCGTCCTGTTCGCGACCCTGTTCCTGGGCGAGCCGCTGACCTGGCGCCGTGCGCTGGGCGTCGGCCTGACCATGGCCGGCGTGGTCTGCATGGTGATCTAGCCCTGACGCTGGCGCTCGGCGGTGGTCAGGGCCACCTTGTTGCGCAGGTAGGCCGGCTGCAACTGATGGCCCGGGATGGCCGCCCGTGGCCAGACCAGGGCGGCCAGGCTCACCACGGCGGCGGCACGGGGCTCATTGATGGCGATGACTTGCCGGGGCCGGCCCAGCCGCTGGCTGATCCGGTCGCCATACACCTGCATGCCGCTGCCGATGGCGACATAGCTGCCGACCGCGGACGCGGCGCCGGAGCCGGGCAGGCTCAGGGCCTCCGGTGCCAGCACTGCTTCGGGTGCCAGTGGTTGCGGCCAGCTACCGCGACGAAGCGGCGCGAACCAGCCGGCATAGACCTCGTCCATGCGTGCATCCAGCGTCGCCAGAACGGGAAGGCCGGCGTCACCGGCAGCCGTCGATGTGACGGCAATATCTCCTACCCCGTTGACCCGGTCATCGGCAGCAGCCGCACCGGCATCATCGGCCGGCATCACGCTCATCCAGGCCAGCGCCGCCAGGCTGGAGACCGGCACCACCGGCCGCGCCCAGGCCAGGGCCAGGCCTTGCACCGCGGCGACCGCCAGCCGGATCCCGGTGAAGCCGCCCGGGCCGATGGCCACGGCCAGACCATCGACCGCGGTGCCGGGAAGGCTCGCTTCGGCCAACACCTGTTCCAGCCAGACCAGCAGCCGTTCGGACTGGCGCTCACCCGGTGGCGAGCGCCGCTCGATGACCTGGCCGCCGTGCAGCAAGGCCACCGAGCAACCCTGCCCGGTGCAATCGATGGCAACCAGGCTGGGCATCAGCGGGCCGGCTGCGGCATCAGCGGCCGACCTTGGGGAACTGCGACGGCGCCGGTGGCACGGTCACCGGCACGGGCGGATTGCGCTCCAACTCGGCCAGCAGTTCCTGCACCGCGCGCTCGATGCTCGGGTCGCGGCCGGCGGCGATCAGTTCGGGCCGGTCGATCACCTGGATGTCCGGCTCGACACCGATATCTTCCACCGCCCAGTTGCCGTCGGTATCCAGGAAGCTGAAGGTCGCCGCCAACAGCGAGCCGCCATCGGCCAGGCCGGGGTTGCCGGAGATTCCGATCAACCCGCCCCAGGTGCGGGTGCCGATCAGCGGGCCCAGACCGAGCTTGCGGAAGTAGTACGGCAGGGCGTCGCCGCCGGAACTGGCCAGGCCATTGATCAGCATCGCCTTGGGCCCACGGTGGCTGAGCATCGGGGTGGCATTGGGTTCCAGGCCGCGCTGCTTCCAGTAATTGAGCGGCTGGCGGGCCAGCAGCTCGATCAAACGGTCGGGAATGAAGCCGCCGCCGTTGTAGCGGTCATCGATGATCAGCGCGTCCTTGGACGCGTAGGCGGTCATGCCCTTGAACAGCTCGCGGCTGCCTTCCACGGCGGTGTTGGGCACATGGATATAGCCGATGCGGCCGCCACTGAGTTCATCGACCATGGCGCGGCGCCCCTGCACCCAGTCCAGGTAGCGCAGCCCGGTTTCGCTGGCAATGGTGGTGACGGCAATATCCCGCGCCCCGGCCTGGCGCGGCCGGTCGTTGACCCGCAGGGTGACCACCTGGTCGGCCTTGTTCTCCAGCAGCCGATAGACATTGTCGACACCCTGGGTGCTGACACCATCGATGGCCAGAATGTAATCACCGGCGCTGACCTGGACACCGGGCATGGTCAGCGGCGAGCGCGTCGACTGCTGCCAGTTCTCGCCCGGGAAGATCGTCTCGATGCGCACGTAACCGCTGTCATCGGCGACCAGTTCGGCACCGAGCAGACCGCCCTGGCGGCGCTCGACCTGCGGCTGGTCACCGGCATTGACGTAAACGTGGCCGGCATTGAGTTCGCCGACCAGTTCCTGGAACACGTAATCCAGGTCGGCGCGGCTGCCGACATGATCCAGCCACGGCCGGTAACGCTCGCCGATCGCCTGCCAGTCCTGGCCGTGCATGCCCGGGTCGTAGAACCAGTCGCGCAGGATGCGCCAGCCATCGGCGTACATCTGGCGCCATTCCCGGCGCGGATCGATGCGCAGCTGGGCCCGGTCCATGGCCGCCAGCTTGCCGGCATCGAAGTCGGCATCGGGTTTGGCCTCGACGATGGCGAACTGGCTGCCCCGGCGCAGCAGCAGCTTGCTGCCATCGGCGGACAGGGCATAACCACCTTCGATGTTGCCGACGACAGCGGGCTGGCTGTCGGCGTCAAGGCCGATGAAGCGCAGCTCGTTGCCCTGGCCCGAATCCCCGCTGGCGACATAGAACACGCCCTCGTCGTTGGCGCTCAGGCCCTGGTAGCTGCCCGCGGGTGCAGGAAGCGCGAGCACGCGCTGGTTGAAGCCGTCGATGTCGATGCGCAGAGGCGTCGTGCCATCCCAGGCCGGTTGCGCGCCCGTCTCATCGTCGTTGCCATTGTCGTTGCCACCGCCGTTGCCGCCGACCTCGTCGCTGCGTGGCTGCAGCAGCGCCGGGCCATCGGCGGCCAGGGTGGCGGCATAGATGCGGGTGGCATCGCGGTACAGGAAATTGAACTCGTAGGCGCTGAACGCCAGGTTGTAATCGCGGTTGGAAAGGAAATACAGGTAACGCCCCTGTGGATCGAACGCCGGGCTGTATTCGCTGGTTTCATCACCGGTGAGCTGTGCGCCGCGGCCGTTGGCCAGCGAATACAGCCAGATCGAGGCATTGCCGCTGGCGTTGGTTTTTGTGTAGGCCAGCCAGCGGCTGTCGGGCGAGAACACGTATTCGGTCAAGTCGTTGTGGCTGCCGCGGTCGACCTCGGTCAGGCGGCCGCTGGCGATGTCCAGGATGCGCAGGCGCTGCTTCTTGTCGGCGAAGACCAGCTTCTTGGAATCGGGCGACCACACCGGCGCAAACCGCCAGATATCGCCATCGGTGGTCAGCCGGCGCGGCTCGCCGCTGCCATCCTGGGCCTGGATGTAGATCTCGTATTCGCCGCTGGCATCGGACAGGTAGGCCAGCCACTGGCCATCCGGCGACCAGCTCACGCTGTGCTCGCGGGCGTCGGGTGTGTGGCTGATCTGGCGCGCTTCGCCATGCTTGGCCGGCACCGTGATCAACTCGCCACGGACCCCGAACGCAGCGCGCTCGCCGGCCGGGGAAATCGCAAACGATTCGACGAATTCACTGGCCTTGACGAAGCGCGGTTGCGCTTGGGGATAGTCGTTCACCACCCGGATCGGCACCGGCGCGGCCTCGCCGGAGTCCGGATCAAAACGCCAGATCGCCCCGCCCTTCTCGAACACGATCGCGTCCGGGCCGGCGCTGGGCCAGAGCACGTCGTATTCGCTGAATTGGGTGCGCTTGACCGGCTCGCCGCCCTGCGGGCTGATCGAATACAGGTTCAGCGTGGTGTCGTCGCGGTCGGAGACGAAATAGACCGTGTCGCCGACCCACATCGGCTGGTGGTTGGTGGCGCGGTCGGCGGTCAGTTGCAGCGAGCTGTTGGCGGCCAGGTCATAGATCCACACGTCCTGGGCGCGGCCGCCGCGGTAGCGCTTCCAGCTGCGGAATTCGCGGTCGATCGGGGTGTAGACGAACCGGTTGCCGTCCGGTGACAGCATGCCGCCGCCGGTTTCAGGCACCGCCAGCGGCGTCTCCAGGCCACCGGCGAACGGCACCCTATAGGGCCGACCGGAGCGCTCGTCGAAACCCAGGCGGTTCATCCGCACCACGATGTGCTGGCCGTCCGGAGTCCAGTCCAGCACCCGGTTGTCGGTGCCGCCACGCGGCGGCATCGGCCCGACATCGTTGTACCAGGTCAGTTGCCGTGGCTCGCCACCGCTGCTGGGAATCACGAACACCTGCCGGCTGCCGTTGTATTCGCCGGAGAAAGCGATGTAACGGCCATCGGGGGAGAACTTGGGATACAGCTCTTGCCCCGGATGCGAGGTCAGGCGCTGGGCAACGCCGCCACCGGCATTGACGATGTAGATGTCACCGGCATGGACAAAGGTGATGGCTTCACCGGAAATATCGGGAAATCTCAGCAGCTTGCTGGGGCTGTCGGCAAGAAGCGGCGTGCTCAGAAAAGCCAGCACAAGGACGGCAACGAATTTCTTCATGGGGTGGTTTCCAACCATCGGATCAGCAACAAACAGCGGCCGAGTATGCCGCAACCGCGTTTGCCGGCCACTGCCGAAAGTCCCGGCGCGGCCCTGCGCCGGGCCGTGACCATGCCGCCGCAGGCGCAAGCACGGGGGGTCGGCGGGGCCACGGACACCGCCGCCATCGCTGCCTCACCGCGACCGTCATGGACCTGGACAACGGCCGCTGAGCCGGGGCTTTGGCGCCGGCATCCCGGTCAGGGGCCAGGAGCCACCGGCGCGGGCCGGCCTATTGTTGGTAAGGCACCTGGGTGGCACTGAACTGGAAGTAGAACCACCAACCGGGCTCGCCTTCATGCAGGTCCTTGTCGCTGTGCGCAGCGCAGTTGCCGCTGCCTCCGGCGAGCAGGCTGGACAACGGCACCGTGCCGATCAGGGGCAATTCCAGCATCAGATCGTTGGCCGCGGTTTCGGTCAGGAACCCGGAAAACAGGCCATTCGTCAGGCCCGGCTGCGGATGATCGCGGCGGCTGGCGGCGATGCCCGGCTCACGCAACAGGGCGGTGATCGAGCCCAGCACCAGGTCCAGGCCGGTGGCATCGGCAACGAAACAGGGACCGGTCGCCGGCATTACAGCGGGCGAATAACCGCCGGTGGATCCCGGCAGCGGCGCCAGGCAGGTGCCCGTTGCCAAGCTGTCATAGGCCAGCGGCAGCCTGGGCGCGCCATCGTCGTGGCAACTGGTGGAACCGGCCGGCACCGAGCATGCGGCACTGCCGGCCTGGCCCAGGCCGCGCCGGCCACTGGTGTGCAGGGGCCGGAACAGCAGCATCGGGCTGGCATCCAGGAAACCGTCCTCATCGGCATCACCGATCAGCTCTTCGCTGAGCAGGCCATTGATCACCGACGTGATATCCATGCAGGTGAACAGTTGGCTGAACAGATGCGGGTCGCGCAGTTCCATGGTGTCGATGCGCATCGCCTGCAGCGCCTCGAAGCCGTCCACGGCAATGAAATCAGGCGCCGGCAATCCCTGCGCCAAGGCCGGTCGCGGTGCCGCGGCCAGCACAAATACCAGGCCGCCAGCACAGATCGCCAGCGCCAGGCAGCTCCTGACAAATGCCATCATCTCCTCCCGTTTGCGCACCCGTTGCGGGTGCCGGCCGAGGATAGCAGCGCCGCGCCGGCGGCTGGCAGAAACGATCGACACTTTGACCAACACCTGGGCAGGCACCCGGCCCGGCCAGCGGGTCGGGCCGGCCGCTGCCATGGCGCCCGGTCGATGCCATCGGCGACAATGGTGCGCTCATTCCACGCCGCCAGATCACCATTGCCGATGAGCAACCAGATGCAGGGCTTCGAGCCCGTTCCGCTGCGCCAGTACGCCGAGGGCGCGTACCTGGACTATTCCATGTACGTGATCCTGGACCGCGCCCTGCCGTTCATCGGCGACGGCCTGAAGCCGGTGCAGCGGCGCATCCTGTACGCGATGAGCGAGCTGGGCCTGTCGGCCGGCGCCAAGCCGAAGAAGGCGGCACGCACGGTCGGCGATGTCATCGGCAAATTCCATCCCCATGGCGACAGCGCCTGCTACGAAGCGATGGTGCTGATGGCGCAGCCGTTCTCCTATCGCTACCCGCTGATCGACGGCCAGGGCAATTTCGGCTCGCCGGACGACCCCAAGTCCTTCGCCGCCATGCGCTACACCGA
>CAZUZT010000023.1:0-6178 GCA_964624575.1 uncultured Rhodanobacteraceae bacterium
CCCACTGGCAGGAGTCGGAGTTGGCCGACTTCCTGCGCCACGGCGTATCCCGGCATGGCTCGGCCTATGGCTCGATGGCCGAAGTGATCTACACCAGCACCCAGTTTCTGACCGCGGACGATGCCCTGGCGATGGCGATCTACCTGAAGACGATCGAGCCGGCATCAACGGTGCGGCGTGACCGGCGCTCGGCCAGCCGCGATCCGGCCAGTGCCGGCATCGGCAACGGGATGAACCTGTACCGGCAGCACTGTGCCGACTGCCATGGCCTGGATGGCCGCGGCCGGGGCCTGGACTACCCGCCCCTGGCCGGCAACCGGCTGGTGACCTCGGCCTCGGGCGTCAATCCGATCCGCATGGTGCTGTTCGGCGGCGCCGCGCCGGTCACCGCCGGCAACCGCCGGCCCCATTCCATGCCGCCCTACATCACCTGGCTGGACGACCGCCAGGTGACCGAAGTGGTCAACTACATCCGCAGCGCCTGGGGCAACAACGCCCGCGCGGTGACCATCGACGATGTCCGCGACCAGCATGGGTTGATGTTGCATTGACGGCCGTGCCGCCCTGGAGCGGCATTGCAGCGTCGCATCCAGGGCATTGCCACAGCTACCGGTCGTTGTCGGCGGGTGATACGGGGCGTGTGGGGTGCAGTTTCATTCCGGATTCCAGTCCGTTGTCTGCGGCCGCCCGGGCACGCAGGCCGGTCGGCAGGACAGACGCCGGGTGGTCAGCGCAGCACGGGCGCGGCCAGCGCGGCCAATGCCTGCGGATCGAGCAGGCGCAGATCGCGGCGGTCGATACCGATCAACTCGCGGCTGCGCATCCGGCGCAGCACCCGGCTCACCGTTTCCGGTGCCAGGCGCAGGTAATTGGCGATATCGGTGCGGCTCATCGACAGGGTGAAGCGGGTCGCCGACAGCCCGCGGCGGGCATGGCGCCGGGAAAGGGCCACCAGAAAGGCCGCCATGCGCTCGTCGGCGCTGTAGTCACCGGACAGCAGCGCCGCTTTGCCGATGTCCTGGCTGAGCAGGCGGAACAGGCGGTCGCGCAGGTTGGGCATGACCCCGGCCAGTTCGCGCATGCGTGAAAACGTGAAGCTGCACAGCACCACGGTGTCCAGGGCGACGGCATGGCACGGATACACCTCCGGATGGATGGCATTGAGGCCGATCACTTCGCCGGGGAGATGGAAATCCAGCACCTGCTCCCGGCCCTCGCGATCCAGGACATAGGTCTTGACCGTGCCGGCACGTACCGCCGCGATGGCATCGAAGCGCTCGCCCTTGCGGAAAATATGTTCACCCTCGTGAAAGGTACGCACCTCGTCCACCAGCAGCGCCTGCATCTGGGCCACGGCATCGTCGTCGTAGCCTTCCGAGCAACAGGCGTCGGAAAAGGCGCAGGTCGAGCAGAAGTGCGGCCGCCGTGAAGCGCGAGCTGCATCGGTCGTCCGCTGATGGCTGGTGTCGGGTGCGTTCAAGCTCGTGTGTCCGGCTGCGATGGCCGCGCCCACGGCGGGATCGGCGTGCTGCCCGGGGCAGCCGGCAGCGGCCGTTTGAAAGATCGCCGGCGCTGACGCGGCAGGGGCGTGCAGCCACTTTAGTCGCTCCCGACAGGCCCCGTGCTGAACCGGTTGCCGGCGCGCGCAGTCGGAATCCGGCCAGCCGCAAGCGCAACGTCTGCGGATCGCCTGGGTCATTCCCGTGCCCGCGGACCAGGCCGGCTGTTGTGCTGGCCGGGACGACCGTCCAGACAAGCCTGGCTGACGGCGGCCTCCCGCCGGTGGTCAGACCACGCTGGAGTAGCGCCCCGGGGTGCTGTCGGCCTGGTGCAGATAGCGGTCGAAACAGGCGCAGATCACGCGCAGCAGCAGGCGGCCGCGGGCGCTGGCGCGGATCCGGTGCGGGCCGATCTCGACCAGGCCTTCGTCGGCCACGGCCTGCAGGCGCTGCAGGTCGTCGTGGAAGTAATCGCGAAAATCGATGCCGAAGCGGTCCTGGACATCGTCGATCGAGACTTCGGCCTGGCACATCAACTGCTGGATGACATGGGCCCGGAGCTGGTCGTCGGTGCTCATGTCCAGGCCGCGCCAGACCGGAATCCGGCCGCCATCGACCATGGCTTCCCAGGCCGGAAGATCACGCGGGCTCTGGCAGTAGCTGTTGGCCACCTGGCTGATCGCGCTCACGCCCAGGCCGATCAGGTCGCAGTCGGCGTGGGTGGTGTAGCCCATGAAGTTGCGATGCAGGTCACCGCGCGCCTGGGCCTGGGCCAGGTCGTCTTCGGGCAGGGCGAAATGATCCATGCCGATGTAGCGGTAGCCGGCGCCGGTGAGCTTGTCGATGGCCAGCTCCAGCAGCGCCAGCTTGGCTTCCGGCGTGGGCAGGTCGGCGGCCTTGATCCGCTGCTGCGGCCGGAACAGTTGCGGCATGTGGGCGTAGCTGTACACCGCCAGGCGGTCGGGCCGGGCGCCGATGACGGTATCCAGGGTGCGGGCAAAGCCTTCTTGCGTCTGTTTTGGCAGGCCGTAGATCAGGTCGACATTGACCGAGCGCAGGCCGTGCCGGCGGCAGGCGTCGATCACCGCCAGGGTCGGCGCCACCGGCTGGATGCGGTTCACCGCCGCCTGCACCAGCGGATCGAAATCCTGCACGCCCAGGCTGGCGCGGTTGATGCCGGCCCGGGCCAGTTCGGCGATGGTGTTCCCGTCGACATGGCGCGGGTCCAGCTCGATGGAGAAATCGCGCTGCGGCGAGCGGCTGAAGTTGAACTGCTGGCCCAGGCTTTCGATGACCTCGGCCAGTTGGCCGGGGCTGAGGAAGTTCGGCGTGCCGCCACCAAAGTGCAGCTGGATGACCTGGCGGTCGCGATCGAACAGCGGCGCCAGCATGCCGGCTTCGCGGATCAGGCGCGCGATGTAGGGCGCGGCCCGGCCCTGGTCGCGGGTGATGATGCGGTTGCAGCCGCAGTAGAAGCAGGGGCTGGTGCAGAACGGCACGTGCACGTACAGCGACAACGGCTGCGGAATCGGATCCTGGTTGCTGCGCCGGGCGGCGGCCAGGCGCTGCTCGATGCCGTAGCCGGCCTGGAACTGCGGTGCGGTCGGATAGGACGTGTAGCGTGGCCCGGGCCGGTCGTGGCGGCGCAGCAGGGCGGCGTCGAAGGTCGGTGCGCTGATCATGGCCGGTACCGTAGCGGTCACCGCGGACGCCGCGCCTTGATCGGGATCAAGCCGGCACGCGATCGGCCCTGGCCGCCATTGGCCGGCCGCTCGCCGTGCCGGAGCGGGTCGATGCCGTTACCATCGGTGCCATGAACCAGAGCGCCAATCCCTACGATGACATCGACACCAGCCAGCCGCGCCTGGCGGTGCTGATCGATGCCGACAATGCCTCGCCGGCGGTGATCGAAGGCCTGCTGGCCGAGATCGCCCGCTTCGGTGTCGCCAGCGTGCGCCGCCTGTATGGCGACTGGACCTCGCCCCGCCATGGCGGCTGGAAGAAGGTGCTGCTGGAACATTCGCTGGCGCCGGTGCAGCAGTTCGCCTACACCACCGGCAAGAACGCCACCGACAGCGCGATGATCATCGACGCCATGGACCTGATGTACACGCGCCGTTTCGCCGGCTTCTGCCTGGTCTCCAGCGACAGCGATTTCACCCGCCTGGCCCAGCGTCTGCGCGAGGAAGGCCTGCTGGTGCTTGGCTTTGGCGAGCGCAAGACGCCGGCGGCGTTCGTGTCCGCCTGCGACAAGTTCATCTACACCGAGTTGCTGGTTGCCGCCGGCCGGGCGGCCCCGGCACGCGCGCCGGCGAAACCGACGAAGACGACTGGCGACAAGGCCCCTGCGGCCAATGCACCGGAGCCTGACGCCCGGGCCGCGGCCCGGGAGGCCGGAGCCGGCAGCGACAGCGACAGTGAAAGCACCTCGGGCAGCGACGACACGCAGCCGCCGTTCGATCTGATCTCCCGGGCGATCAATGAATCCGACGATGACGAAGGCTGGGCGCAGCTGGGGGCCGTTGGCAGTTACCTGAACAAGGTGCGGCCGGATTTCGATGCCCGCCTGTACGGCCACAAAAAGCTCAGCGACTTGCTTCGCGCTTATCCCCAGCGCTACGAAATGCGCGTCACCGGGGTGCCCGATACCGGCATCAAGCTGATCCATGTCCGCCCGCAGCAGGAACAACCGGCGCCGGTCAAGGGCGGCCGACGGGCGGGCAGCAAGAGCGGCGGCAAGGCGGTCGGCAAGACCGCCGCCAAGGCCACCGGAGCAGGCAAGAAGGCCGGTGACGCCTGATCAGGCGATGGCCGGATCCATCCGCCGGCGGCGGACACGCCGGGACCGGTTCCGCGCTCGTCGTGCCGCCGCTTTGTGATGTTTTCGACCAGGCCTGAAGGCCAATGACCGATGTCATCATCATTGGCGCCGGCCACAACGGCCTGACCTGCGCCGCCTACCTGGCCGGGGCCGGGCTGTCGGTGACGGTGCTGGAGCGCCGGCGCGTGGTCGGCGGCGCCGCGGTCACCGAGGAGTTCCATCCGGGTTTTCGCAACTCGGTCGCCGCCTACACCGTCTCCCTGCTGCAAGCCAAGGTGATCGCCGATCTGCGCCTGCATGAACATGGTCTGCGGCTGATTGAGCGGCCGCTGGCCAACTTCCTGCCCCTGCCCGACGGCGATTACCTGAAGGTCGGGGCCGGGCGCACGCAGGCGGAAGTGGCCCGGTTCTCGCGCCGCGATGCCGAACGCCTGCCGGCCTATGGGGCGCGGCTGGACGCGATCGCCGACGTGCTGCGTGCGCTGGTGCTGGAAACGCCGCCCAATGCCGTCGCCGGTGGCTGGCTGGCGGCCTTGCCGGAATTGCTCAAGACCGCCCGCGCCGCCCGGCCGCTGCGCCGGCTTGGTCTGGAAGGACAACGCGAGCTGCTCGACCTGTTCACCGTGTCGGCGGCCGACTACCTGGAACGCTGGTTCGAAAGCGGACCGATCAAGGCGGTGTTCGGGTTCGATGGCATCGTCGGCAACTACGCCAGCCCGTACTCGCCCGGTTCGGCCTATGTCCTGCTGCACCATGTCTTCGGCCAGCTCAACGGCAAAAAAGGCGCCTGGGGCCACGCCATCGGCGGCATGGGTGCGATCACCCAGGCGATGGCGCGCTGTTGCCGCGAGCGCGGCGTCGAGATCCGGGTCGACGCGCCGGTGCGCGAAGTGCTGGTTGAACACGGGCGCGCGGTGGGCGTGGTCACCGGCAACGGCCACGTGCTGCGCGCGCGCTGCGTGGTCTCCAACCTGAACCCGAAACTGCTGTTCCAGCAATTGCTTGATCCAGCCGTGCTGCCGGCGGAATTTCTGGAACGCATCGGCCATTGGCGCTGCGCGTCGGGCACCTTCCGGATGAATGTCGCGCTCAGCGAGCTGCCGGATTTCACTGCGCTGCCCGGGCGCCGCGCCGCCGAACACCATGGCGCCGGCATCATTCTGGCGCCGAGCCTTGAGTACATGGACCGGGCCTTCCAGGATGCCCGCCAGCACGGCTGGTCGCGGCAGCCGGTCGTGGAGATGTTGATTCCCTCGGTGCTGGATGATTCATTGGCACCACCGGGCGCCCATGTCGCCAGCCTGTTCTGCCAGCAGTTCGCGCCGCAGCTTCCCGATGGCAGCAGCTGGGATGAGCACCGCGAGGCCGCCGCCGACCAGGTCATCGATACCGTCAACCAGTACGCGCCGAACTTTGGCGCTTGCGTGCTGGCCCGGCAGATCCTCAGCCCGCTGGACCTGGAGCGCACCTTCGGCCTGGTCGGTGGCGACATCTTCCATGGCGCACTGTCGTTGAACCAGCTGTTCAGTGCCCGGCCAATGCTCGGCCATGCCGATTACCGCACGCCGCTGCCGGGCCTGTACCAGTGCGGTGCCGGCACTCATCCGGGCGGTGGCGTCACCGGTGCGCCCGGCCACAATGCCGCGCGCGAGATCCTGCGCGACCGGCGCCGCTGGCGTCGTTGAGGCTGGCTCCGGCTGCCCCCGGCCAACGGCGATGCCGTCAGTGTCGCTGCCGCGTTCACTCGTTCGGGAACAACTCCGCCTGGGGTGGCTGCGGCTCGGGCTCGCGGAAATTGGCCAAGCCGACGCCGGCCAGGCGGTAGCGCGTGCCGGCCGGCAATTCCACCCGCTGGCAC
>CAZUZT010000023.1:6278-10597 GCA_964624575.1 uncultured Rhodanobacteraceae bacterium
GCCGACGCCGGCCAGGCGGTAGCGCGTGCCGGCCGGCAATTCCACCCGCTGGCACAGCGTTTCAACCAGGGCGAGCAGCTCGGCCAGGCTGGCCGGCGGTGCATCCGGGGTCAGGCTGCGGGTCAGGGTGCGGAAGTCGCCGGTGCGCAGCTTGAGCACCACGGTACGGGGCACCCGCCGTTCGCGGCTGGCCGCACGCCAGGTCTTTTCCGCCAACGGCGGCAACTGCGGGCTCAGCTCAGCCAGGCTCAGGTCATGGGCAAAGGTATCTTCGCTGGAAATCGATTGCGTCGGCCGGTCCGGCTGCACCGGCCGCGGATCGATGCCCCGGGCCAGCTCGGCCAGGCGCTGGCCCCAACGGCCGAAGGTGCGTGCCAGTTGCAGCGCCGACAACTGGCGCAACTGGGCGACGGTATCGACGCCAAGATCGGCCAGCCGGCGCTGCCCGACCTGGCCGACTCCGGGCAGCAGGCCGACCGGCAGCGGTGCCAGGAAAGCCTGCATCTGGCTGGGCCGGATCACAAACAGGCCGTCGGGCTTGCGCCAGTCCGAGGCGATCTTGGCCAGGAACTTGTTTGGCGCCACGCCGGCCGAGGCGGTCAGGCCAAGCTCGTCGCGGATGGCGACGCGGATCGCCTGGGCAACGGCGGTGGCCGATGACCGGCCGCTGGCCGGCTGGGTCACATCCAGATAGGCCTCATCCAGGGACAGCGGCTCGATCAGTTCGGTGTGCCGGGCCAGGATCTTCCTGACCTGCTGCGAGACCGCCCGGTAGCGCTTGAAATCCGGGGCTACGAACACCGCCTGCGGGCACAGGCGTTCGGCGCGGCGCGCGGGCATGGCCGAGCGCACGCCGTAGCGCCGGGCCTCGTAGCTGGCGGCGCAGACCACCGAGCGTCCGCCCAGCCAGGCCACGACCACCGGCCGCCCGCGCAGCGACGGATCATCGCGCTGCTCAACCGAGGCATAGAAGGCATCCATGTCGATATGGACGATGCGGCGGCTGCCGGCCGGTGTCGGCGGTGATGGCGGCAACGGCAAGATCGCTCCCGCCGCGATCGTGGCGTCGGCGCCGGTCACGCCGTGGCCGCTCATTGACCCGGCAGCGGACAGCTTCCGATGGCCATCGGCCAGGTCAGCCGTTCCAGGACCAGTTCACCCTCGCCGAATTCCTCGGCCTGCGCCTGATAGCGCAGATGCACCCGGTCGCAGCCATCAAAGCGCAAGGCCAAGCCACCCCAATCGGACAGGTCCAGCCGGGCCGGGTCGAAGTCGCCGAAACGGGTGCCGTGCGGCCGCACCGCCGGCGCCAGTTGCAGGCGGCCGTCACTGGCCAGCCGGCCCTGGGCCTGCAGCCAGACCGGGCTGGCGCCGTTGGCATGGCCAAACAGCACCAGCATCAGCCGGCCATCGTCGCCGGCGGCAATCACCAGGCCCTGGCCGGGTGCGGCCGGGTCGTAGAAACTGCCGCTGACGGCGCCCAGCCCCGATCCGGTGCCTTCCGGCTCGCCAGCAGGCGCGCAGTCCTGCCCGGCCAGCGGCATCAGCTGATGCAACTGGCGGCTGCCGTGGCCATAGCCGGGCGGGCCCTGGAAGCGCAGCTCGCCGCGGCCGCAGGTACTGAACACGACCTGCGCCGAACCCCAGTGCCCGACACGGACATCATCGGCCTGGTAGGCACTGCCAAAACCGCGGCCATGGACACGCTCGATCTGCTCGAAGGCGATGCCGTCGCCATCGATCCGGCCCAGGGCGGTCAGCCACAGCTGGTCGCCGGGCTCGCCGGCCGCCGGCACCGTGAAGCCGTGCAGCAGGGCGATGTCCGGGCCCAGCACCTGCAGCAACCAGCCTTCGCCGGGCCGCTCCGGGTCGTACCAGGAACCGCTGAAGCGGCTGTCGACGATCGTGGCCGGCGGCCGTGGCGCCGGCAGCGCTGGTGGCTCGGAAGCCGGCGCCGTGGCGGAAAGCCGGCAGCCACCGTCGGCCTGGCCGTTGTCGGCCAGTCTCTGGCAGGTGGCCTGCAGTTGCCGGGCATCGGGCGGGCGATCCTGGTCCAGCCAGGTACGCAGCCCTTCCCAGGCGGCACGGATCTCGGCGTTGCTGATCCGGCAATGCCCGGGGCTGGACGGGGTGTTCCATGCCTGGCGCAGGCGCCCGGCCGAGAGATGCCCTTGCAGCCATCTGCCATGGCTGACGGGCAGCAACTGGTCGCCGCCGGCATGCAGGCTCAGGACCAGGGCCGGCGGCGGATCGCCTGGCAGCCGCCGGCCCTCCGGTGCCAGCCCGGAATACAGCCGGAAATCCAGGGCCGCGAACGGGTCGGTCTGTACGCGCGCGATGCCGGCATCCAGGCCTGCCCCGTAGCCGGCATCGGCATTGCCAAACGCCATCCTGCCGGCCAGCTTTTCCGGGCTTCGGACCAGATCGCCCAGGCCCAGGCTGGCGTGGACCAGGCCGAGCATCAGCTGGTCATCGTCGCCGATGCCGCTGGCCTGGAGCAGTTGATCAAGGCGAGCCTGCTGGCCGGCGCTGCGCTGCCAGGCCGGCAGGTTCAGGCCCAGGCAGCGATTGGCGCGCAGCACCACCTGTTCCAGGCCCGGCGCGGAGATCTGGTGCGCCGGCAACAGCCATGGCCGGTCGTCAGCCGCGGGCAGGGCGGCGCCGTCGACCTGGGCGCAGCTGTGGTCGTAGAGCAGGCGCAGGTCGAGTGCGGCCTGCCAGAACTGGTCGGCGCGGGTGATCGGGCACAGCGGCAGCGCTGCGGTCACCGGGGCGTCGGGCGCCAGGGCCAGCTGCAGGGCGGCATGGCCGCCCATGGCGCGCCCGTAGGTGATGACCTGGCCGGGCCGGCCCAGTTCCACGCCGATCCGGTCGAGCAATTCCTGGTTGTCGGCCACGGCGCTGAAACCGCTCCAGCCCGGCTGCCGGTAGCCGCTGGCGGCGACGGCGTAGCCCTGCTCCAACTGCACGGTGAGCAATGGCCCCAGGTCCGGCGTCAGCCGGGCCTCGAAACTCAGGTCGTTCTGGTACAGCACCAGGCCGTCGCCGGCCTGCCAGCCGTCGGGCACGGCCATCCGATACACCGCGCCGGAAGGCGTGATGCCGGTGTGCTCGCGCACGGCCTGGGCCGGGAGCGCGGACAACAACAGCAGGAGCAGGGCAAGCAGACGCACCAGGAACACTCGGGATCGTAAGGGGCGGGCAGGCGCTGACAGTATCGGCCGCCGCCACCGGCACGGCCAGTGCAACACATCCTGTACCGGCCGGCCTGCGCGGCGCCAACGCGGCCGGCCGGACCGGAGCCGCCGGGCCGGTGTCGATGCTGCTGTGGCCTGCCGGGCCGGCGCCGCCCATGGCGGGCTGCGCCGGCGCCGGGGAGCGGGATCAGTAGCTCAGGCGGACCCCGAGCAGCACCGACTGGTAGGCCGAGCCGGCATCGGCTTCGGCAATCACGCCCCAACCGTTGTTGAACTTGTACTGGCCGTTAAGTACCAGGGCGGTGTGGTCGCTTTCGACCAGGCCGCCGATGTTCATGGCGGCACCGTCGACGGTGGCTTTCGGGTCGCCCAGGTCGATATGGCGCAGCCCGCCACCCACTTCCCAGTTGCGGCCCAGGGCTGCGCGCACGCCCACTTCCACGCTGAAGCCATCGGCGCTTTCCAGCTCGCCATCGAGGGCACCGGCCGGCGTGGTGACACGGAAGTCGGCGCTGCTGGCGCGTTCGTAGGCCAGACGCGCGTACAGGTCGGTGCGTGCGGCCACGGGCAGGTTGTAGCCCAGGCCGATCTGGAACCGGTTCATATCCTCATCGATGCTGATGCCGGTGGCGCCGCTGACCGCGCTGCCTTCCAGCTTGCCGCGGTTCCAGCCCAGGAACACGTGCCAGTTCGGGTTGATCATGCCCGAGCCGCGCAGGGCCAGGCCGGTGTTGCTGTCCAGGGCGCTTTCGTCCGGCGAGACGTGCTGGGCAGCGATATCGAAATAGGACCAGCTGATGCCGGTGACGCTGGACTGCTGGGCCATGGCGCCAGCCGCCGGCAGGGCCAGGGCGACGGCGAGGATCAGGGATTTGCGGTTCATTGCGCGCTCCTTGCTGCAGGGTGGGGGCAAAACAGGGCGATTGTACGGGGCCGGCATGAACCGTGGCAGTGCCGGCAGCGTGGCTGTCGCCGACGGGCGGCTACCCGGTCGGCATGAATCGCTCAGCCGCCGCCGGCAAAGCCTTGCTGGCGCCAGCCCTCGTAGACGACGATGGCGACGGCATTGGACAGGTTCAGGCTGCGGTTGTCGGGCCGCATCGGCAGCCGCAACCGTTGCTC
>CAZUZT010000023.1:10697-22397 GCA_964624575.1 uncultured Rhodanobacteraceae bacterium
TGGACAGGTTCAGGCTGCGGTTGTCGGGCCGCATCGGCAGCCGCAACCGTTGCTCAGCCGGCACTTGCGCCAGGACCGCTGCCGGCAGACCGGCGGTCTCCGAGCCGAACAGGAAGGCATCGCCGGGGCCATAGGCCGGCTGGTCATGGCGGACACCACCGCGGGTGCTGAGCGCAAACAGCCGGGCCGACGCCAGGCTCGCCAGGCAATGCGCCAGCGAGGGATGCACCTGCAGCCGGGCGAACTCGTGGTAGTCCAGGCCGGCGCGGCGCAAACGGGCATCATCCAGGGCGAAGCCCAGCGGTTCCACCAGGTGCAGGCGGCAGCCGGCGTTGGCGCACAGGCGGATGACATTGCCGGTGTTGGGCGGGATTTCGGGCTGATGCAGGATGACGTCGAACATCGCCGGATCAGCGCTGGGGCCGGGCAAAGCGGTCTGCCGTCACTGCCGTTCCGGCGCGCGCTGGGATGCTGGTGTCAGTGCCGGAACCGGCCGCGCCTGGCGGCGGCACAGCCCGGGCGGAGGCTGCGCTCACCAGCCGGTCCGGCCGCCGTCGTGGCCGAGCATGGCCAATTGATCGTCGGCGCTGGCGCCTTCCAGGGCGGCGATCATGCCGGCCACGGAGTCGGCCGGCGCCAGGTCGGCCTGCTCGCCGCCCATCGCGGTGCGCACCCAGCCCGGGCGCAGGGCGAAGCAGAGCACGCCGCGCGGATTCATCTCCTGGGCCAGCAGCCGGGTCCACATGTTCAGCGCCGCCTTGGACGCGTTGTAGCTGGGCGAGTGGAAGCCATCGACCCCGGCAATCGAACCCAGGCCGGAGGAGATGTTGGCGACCCGGGCCGGCTGCCCGCGCTCCAGCAGATCGGCGCAGGCTTGGGTGACCAGCACCGGTCCGATGGTGTTGACGACGTGGCTGCGGGCCATCACCGCCGGATCGAGCTGGCCGAAGCGCTCGCCACGGACCAGGATGCCGGCGTTGTTGATCAGCCGGTGCAGGCGGTCGGTGAGCGGATCCAGCCGTTGCCGCAAGGCGTCGATACTGGCCGGGTCGGCGACATCCAGCGGCAAGACATGCAACCGGCCCGGATGCGCGGCAGCCAGGGCGGCCAGGTCGGTGGCCTGGTCCGGCGCCCGGCAGGCGGCATGGACGGTGGCGCCGCGGGCCAGGTACTGGCGTGCGAACTCAAGACCCAGGCCGCGGTTGGCGCCGGTGATCAATACATGCATGGCGTTCTCCTTGAAGTTCCTTGGCGAATCGTCCCGGCCGGGATGACCTCCGGCATTTTGCCACCCCGGCCATCTGTCGTATCGTCGGGCGCCGCGCCCGGCACGCCATTCAACCCGGGCGTGCCCGGAACCAACACCCGCGGCCCCGGTCCGACCCCGGGCTCACCTGGAGACCAGCATGCGTGTATTGCCCCTGATCGTGTTCGCCACGGCCGGCACCCTGTCGACGGCCCAGGCCATCGACATCCCCCATCAGAGCTTCACCCTGGACAACGGCTTGCGCGTGGTTGTGCATACCGACCGCAAGGCCCCGATCGTGGCGGTGAACATCTGGTACCACGTCGGCTCCAAGGACGAGCAGCCGGGCAAAACCGGGTTCGCGCACCTGTTTGAGCACCTGATGTTCCAGGGTACCGAGCACTACGACGACGAGTTCTTCAAACCGTTGGAGCAGGTCGGTGCCACCAGCATGAACGGCACCACCAGCTTTGACCGCACCAACTACTTCTTCAACGTGCCGACCACGGCGCTGGACCTGGGCCTGTGGATGGCTTCCGAGCAGATGGGCCATTTCCTGGGCGCGGTCGACCAGGCGCGCCTGGATGAGCAGCGCGGCGTGGTCAAGAACGAAAAGCGCCAGGGCGAGAACCAGCCCTACGGCCAGGCCTACGAGAACCTGTTCCGGGCCAGTTTCCCGGCCGGCCACCCCTACCACCACATGCCGATCGGCTCGATGGCCGACCTGGACGCGGCCACCCTGGACGACGTGAGCTGGTGGTTCCGCAGCTGGTACGGACCCAACAATGCCGTGCTGGTGCTGGCCGGCGACATCGATCTGGACACCGCGCGCGAGAAGGTCACGCGCTACTTCGGTGATATTCCGGCCGGGCCGACCCTGGCCCAGCCGCCGGCCGATATCGCTGCACGCACGCAGTCCACGCGCCAGGAATTGAACGACCGCGTGGCCCAGCCGCGCCTGTATCGGGCCTGGAACATCCCCCAGTTCGGTAGCACCGAGCTGGTCCACCTGCAGCTGCTGGGCCGGATCCTGGGTGGCAGCGCCAGCTCGCGCCTGGACCGGCGCCTGGTGCACGAGGAGCCGCTGGCCGACCGGGTCAGCGCCTTTGCCATGGGCATGCAGCTGGCCGGCATCGCCATGGTCTCGGTCGATATCAAGGCCGGCGTGGACCCCGAGCAGGTGGAGGCGATCGTCAACGAGGAACTGGAGCGCCTGCTGGCCGATGGCGTCAGCCAGGACGAGCTGGACCGGGCGCGGACCATGACGCGTGCGGGCATGGTGTTCCAGCTCGAGCGCGTCGGCGGCTTCGGCGGCAAGGCCGACCTGCTCGCCGAATGCGCGGTCTTCGGTGGCGATCCGGGCTGCTACCGGGCCGGGCTGGAGGCGCTCGACCAGGCCACGCCGCAGGCCCTGCTCGAAACCGGCCGGCGCTGGTTGGCGCAGGGTGACCACAGCCTGCTGGTGCTCCCAGGCGAGCGTGCGCCGCACACCGATGACCAGCCGACCGCGCCGCATGTCGAGCCGCCGCCGGTGCCAGAGGCCGATGCGCGCTTCAGCCACAACCCGGACCGGCTCGACCGCAGTGCCGGCCCGCCGGAGACCGATACCTTCCCCGACCTGGCTTTCCCCGAGCTGGAGCGGGCACGCCTGGACAACGGCCTGCAGGTGGTCCTGGCCCGCCGCACCGGCCTGCCGCTGGTGCAGATGGGCCTGGAGCTGGGCGGCGGCTTCAGCGCCGATGCCGGGCGCAAGCTGGGCACCTCCAGTTTCACCATGGCGATGCTCTCCGAAGGTGCCGGCGAGCTGGGCGCGCTGGAATTCGCCGCCGCGGTCGAGGCCCTGGGCGGCAGCATCAGCGCCCATGCCGCGCTGGACAATGCCGGCATCCAGCTGGCGACGCTGAAGGCGCAGCTGGATCCGCTGCTGGCGCTGTTCGCCGATGTCGTGCTGCGGCCGCGCTTCGAGCCGGCCGAGATCGAACGGGTACGGGCGCAGTGGCTGGCGGCCATCGCCCAGGAAAAGACCCGGCCGCAGAGTCTGGCCTTCCGGCTGTTGCCGCCGCTGATCTACGGCGATGACCACGCCTACGGCATTCCTTTCACCGGCAGCGGCACCGAGGCCTCGGTCGGCGCCCTGCAGCGCGCGGACCTGGTCGCCTACCAGCGCGACTGGATCCGGCCCGACAACGCCACCCTGGTGGCCGTGGGCGACATCACCATGGACGAGCTCACCGGCCTGCTGGAGCGGCACCTGGGCCAGTGGCAGGCGCCCGAGGATCCGTTGCCGGCGCTGGACCGGCATGCCGTCGGCCTGCCCGAGGGCCAGCGGGTGTTCCTGGTCGACCAGCCCGGCGCCAGCCAGGCCAATATCCTGCTGGGCCACCTGCTGCCGCCGACCGCCGACGAGCATTCGCTGGCCTTCGACCTGGCCAATGATGTCTTCGGCGGCACCTTCACCTCGCGCCTGAACATGAACCTGCGCGAGGACAAGGGCTGGTCCTATGGCGCCCACGGCAGTGCCGGCAATGCCATCGGCCAGCGTCCGTGGCTGGCCTACGCGCCGGTGCAGATCGACCGCACCGCCGATGCCATCAGCCAGATCATCGACGAGCTCAGCGCCTTCGTTGCCGACCGCCCGGCCACGGCCGGGGAGATCGCCAGGATCCGCGATTACCGCATCCGGCGCCTGCCCGGCGCCTATGAAACCGGTGCGGCGGTGCGAGCGGCAATCGCCACCACTATCCGTTACGGTCGTCCGGACGACTACATCGTCACCTCGCGCCAGCGGATCGAGGCGATCTCCGACGCCCGGATCCGGGCCGCCGCGCAACGCCTTCGTCCCGACGCCCTGACCTGGGTCGTGGTCGGTGACCTGGAGCAGATCCAGGCACCGGTACGGGCCCTGGATCTGGGCCCGGTGCAGGTGCTGGACAGCGACGGTCATGCCGTGACCGCGCCGGAAACCGGGGAAGACAGTACGACCGCGGATCAGCCGGCTGCGGAGCCCCCGGGCGGCGCGGTCGCTGACGACGACGCCGACGACGCAGCCGACAATGAAGCCACCGACGCTATCGACAGCGCGGCGCCTGTCAACGCCGACGACGAGCGCTAACTAGCCACCGGACCTGGATACGGCCAAGCATCCTGGTCGTATCGGCAACCGGTGGTCCGGGCGCGGCTGCCGGCAAGGCCGGTGCTGGCGTCGTGGCCAACCGCCGGACAGCGCTGGCGCCGGCCATGGGCACCGCGCCAGCCGCCATTCACCCGCGCCCGGCACAATGTCGGCGCGGCCCCGGCAATTTCCTGAGTGCCGGCCTGCCAGCTTGCCAGTGACACCGTCGCGCTGTTACCACCCTTTATGGAATCAATCATGGCCATGCCGAAACTGTCGATCCTGTCCGCACTGCTGGCCGCCGGCCTGGTCGCCTGCACCTGGGTCAAGCCCGACGATGCCGGCAAGCGCGTTCGGGTCGCCTACGACGGCCGTGTCGACGGTTGCCAGAAAGTCGGCGAGATCGGCGTGTCCGTCCGCGACTGGCTGGCGCCGGGCGTGCGCCGCAACGAAATGAAGGTGCTCGACGAGCTGGAATCACTGGCCCGCAACCAGGCGGCGACGATCGATGCCGACACCATCGTTGCCCTGGGCGAGGCGCGCAGCGGTGAACAGCGCTTCTCCGCCTGGCGCTGCCGACACTGAGGGGGGATCCTCGGGCGCGGTCCTTGGGTCTGTTTCAGGGCCCGCTCGCGCCTCGCGATGGCGCGCGCCGGCTGCAAGTCAAAGCGCGTCCGAGTCCAACTCGCCGGTGCGGATCCGGATCACCTGTTCCAGCGGCCTGACGAAGATCTTGCCGTCACCGATCTTGCCGGTGCGTGCCGCCTCGATGATCGTTTCCAGCACGCGTTCGAGCTGATCGTCATCCACTGCGATATCCAGCTTGATCTTGGGCAGGAAGTCGATCACGTACTCGGCGCCGCGATACAGCTCGGTGTGGCCCTTCTGGCGGCCAAAGCCCTTGACCTCGCTGACCGTGATGCCCTGCACGCCGATCCCGGCCAGGGCTTCACGGACATCGTCCAGCTTGAACGGCTTGATCACCGCCGTCACCATCTTCATCAGCCTGTCTCCATAGCGGCGTTTCCGGTTCCATGGGAATAATCCCAGGCCGATTCTAGCGCCGTCACCGATGCCCGCCTTGCCGGCAGCGGTCACACTGAACCATCCAATGAGGGTGTTGCCATGATCCGTCCCGAAGATATCCAGACCTTGAGCCAGCGCCTGGGCGAGTTGTTGCCGCCGGGCGTCAAGGAGGGCAGCGATGGCCTGCGTCGGAACCTGCGCGCCGCGGTTTCCGCCCGGCTGGACCGGCTCGACCTGGTCACGCGCGAGGAGTTCGACATTCAGCGCGCCGTGCTGGCCCGCAGCCGGACCCTGCTGGACGAGCTGTCTGCCCGGGTCGACGCCCTGGAAGCCGAACTCGCCCGGCTGCGTCCGGACGGCTAGACGATGGCTCTGGCCGTGATTGCCAGCCGGGCCCTGCTCGGCGTCCAGGCACCGGCGATCGCGGTCGAGGTGCACCTGTCCGGTGGCCTGCCGGCGACCCATATCGTGGGCATGCCGGAAACGGCGGTGAAGGAAAGCAAGGACCGGGTCCGCGCCGCCATCATCAATGCCAACCTGCGCTATCCGGACGGCCGGGTGGTGGTCAATCTGGCGCCGGCCGACCTGCCCAAGGAGGGCAGCCGCTTCGACCTGGCCATCGCGCTGGGCATTCTGGCGGCCAGCGGCCAGTTGCCGACCGAGCGCCTGGCCGGCCATGAATTCCTCGGCGAGCTGGCCCTGTCCGGACAACTGCGTGCCGTGCACGGGGTCTTGCCGGCGGCGATCCGCTGCGGCGAGGAGGGCCGAACCCTGGTCGTCCCCGAGGGCAATGCCGGCGAGGCCGCCCTGGTGCAGTCCAGCCCGGTGCTGGCGGCCGACAGCCTGCTGGCGACCTGCCGCCACCTGCGCGATGGCGAGGGCCTGGTCACCGCAGCGCAATACCTGGCTGCCGGCACCGCCCAGGCCGGACCGTTTCACGGCCACCATGCCGGCAGCGGCCTGGCACCCCCGGAGATCCCCGATCTGGCCCATGTCCGTGGCCAGTTGCGGGCGCGCCGGGCGCTGGAGATCGCTGCCGCCGGCGGCCACAACATGCTGATGGTCGGCCCGCCCGGCAGCGGCAAGACCCTGCTCGCCAGTTGCCTGCCCGGCATCCTGCCGCCGCTGACCCAGACCCAGGCGTTGGCCGTGGCCGCGATCGCCTCGGTCGCCGGCCAGCCACCGCGCCTGGGCGACGGTTTCCTGGTGGCACCGATCCGCTCGCCGCACCACACCGCCTCGGCCGTGGCTCTGGTCGGCGGCGGTGGCAATCCCCGGCCGGGCGAGATTTCGCTCAGTCACCACGGCGTGCTGTTTCTGGACGAGCTGACCGAGTGGCAGCGCAATGTCCTGGAGGTCCTGCGCGAGCCGCTGGAGTCGGGCCGGATCGTCATTTCCCGCGCCGCCCGCCAGGCCGAGTTCCCGGCCAGCTTCCAGCTTTTGGCGGCGATGAACCCGTGCCCCTGCGGCTATAGCGGTGACAGCTCGGGCCGGTGCCGATGCAGTGCCGAGGCCATCGCCCGCTACCGCTCGCGCCTGTCCGGGCCGCTGCTGGATCGCATCGACCTGCATGTGCAGGTGCCGCGCCTGCCCCAGAACGAGCTGCTGGCCGAGGGCACCGATGCCGAATCCTCGGCCCGGGTGCGCTCCCGCGTGATCGCCGCCCGGCAACGGCAACTGGTCCGCAGCGGCATCAACAATGCGCGCCTGGGTCAGGCGGCACTGAAGCAGGTCGCCGCCCTGGACGCCACCGGCCGGGGCCTGCTGGAGCAGGCGATCGGGCGCCTGAACCTGTCGGCCCGGGCCTGCCACCGCATCCTCAAGGTGGCACGGACCATCGCCGACCTGGGCGGTGATGGCGCCATCGGCAATGCCCACCTGGCCGAAGCGATCAGCTATCGTTGCCTGTGATCATGGCCTCAACGGGCACGGGCAGGCCGGCGGACGGAAAAGCCGGGCGCCCTTTCATGATATAAAACAGGCAAGCCGTCGCCTGCGTATTGCGCGTTGACGGCACGGGGGGAGTGGCTGCCCGGCACCGGTTGCATCGTGACCGCCACCGGGCCAAACCAATTCGGGGAGTTCCCAAGGATGTCCGCAAAACCGCAAACCGCCGATACCGCCGACCGCCTGCAGCGGGGCCTGATCCTGGCCTTGATCGGCATTGTCATTGTCCTGGTCATCGTCATCGCCTTCCGCCAACTGAGCGGGGACACCGAACAAGTGCAGTACACCGGCTCGGCCGCGAGTACCGGCGAGGTCCGCAGTGATGGCGAAGTCAGCCAGTTGCTGGGCCAGGCCCGGCAGGCCGTGGCCGACAGCCGCCTGGTGACCCCGGCCGGCGACAATGCCTATGAACACTATCTTGAGGCGCTGGCCGCGCAGCCTGACAACGTGGCTGCGCGCGAGGCGATCAACGATCTGTACGGGATCGCCGTCAGCAGCACCGAGCAGGCCATTGGCTCGGGTGATTTCGACGATGCCCAGCGTATGGTCGGGCTGCTGTCGCAGGCCAACCCCGACTCCTTCACCGTGATCAACCTGCGCCAGCGCATCGAGCGCGGCCTGCAGGCTCAGGCGGCCGCTGAAGCGGCAGCCACGGCCGCAGCGGTCGCCCAGCAGGCGCAGCCGGCAGTGGCACAGGCATCGACGCCGGATCCGGCCAGCGCCCCGGAAACACCGGCGGCAGCGCCCGCGCCCGAACCGGCAGTGGCCGAGCCGGCGTCGGACCTGGCCAGCATGTTGCCCGGTTCGGGCAGCAGCGCACCGGCGGCATCGCCACCGGCACAACCGGCGGCGACACCGCCCTCGGCCATGACCACGACCACCGCCACTGCGCCGACGCAGACGGCACCGGCCACGCCGCAGGTGCGTGATGCGCGCCTGCTCAGCCGCGTTGATCCCCAGTACCCGCCCGAGGCCATGCGCGGCCGGCAGCAGGGCTGGGTGGAGCTGGAATTCACCGTCGATGTCGACGGCTCGATCAGCAATGTCAACGTCGTTGCCAGCCGGCCCACCCGCGTGTTCGACAGGGCGGCGATCCGGGCGATGCAGGAATGGCGTTTCGATCCGCGCCTGGAAAACGGCGAGCCGGTGGTCACCCGGATGCGTCAGCGCTTCGATTTCCGCTTGGACTGAGCGCCGGCCGGAACCGGATCCACCGGTTCAGCCGGGTCGCCGGCCGACCGCCGGGTGACACAGCATCTGCCAAACGACAACGCCCGGAGCCGAAAGGTCCGGGCGTTGTCGTTTGTTCACCAGGCAGCTGCAGAGGGCTGGAGCGGTCCGCGGCCTGTCAACCGCGGGCCGAGGTTCGAATCGGCCGGCCGGCTTTGGCTGCTCAATGACCGCTCAGCGGCCGGTTGCCTGCCGCGGCAGTGAGCCGGGCCGATAGCGCAGGCGGTCCAGGTTCAGCCAGTCGCGGCTGGGCAATTCCAGGTAGCGGTCCAGGGTGGTGGCCATCAACCCGGAAGGGGCCGCCGCCTCGCTGTTCCACAGCACGGCGATGCCAAAGCGGTGTTCGGGCAGGAAGCCGAGCATGGCCCGGTAGCCCTGCACCGCGCCGGCATGGAAGACCAGGCGTTCGCCGGCGTAATCCATGATCCGCCAGCCCTGGCCATAGCTGGCCGAATCCAGCCGCTGCCGGCGCCAGCCGTTGCCACGGATCTCATAGGGCGTGTCGACCACCGGCATGAACAATTCCTCCAGCAGGGAGCCGGGCAGGACATCGGGGCGACCGCCCATGTTGGCGATCAGCCACTGTCCCAGGTCGGTGATGCTGGCATTGATGCCGGCGGCCGGCGCGACCCTGTAATAAGTGTCCTTGGGCGTCACCGGTCTGAGGTTGCCGCTGCCGCGGACATGCGGCCTGGCCCAGTTGCCGCTGGCTTCCAGCGCCTGGCGGCCATAGGTGGCGGTGCGCATGCCCAGCGGATCGAACAGGCGCTTTTCCACCTGATAGGAATAGAACTGGCCGGTGGTGGCGAAGATCAGATCGCCCACCAGGCTGAAGGCGATGTTCTGGTAGCCGAAACAGTCGCCGACCGGGCAGGTCATCGGCACCTGGGGCAAGGCCTCGACCAGCAGCGGATAGGGCTCGTTGGCTTCCAGGCGCCGGTCCAGGGTATTGAAGGGCAGGCCCAGGCGATGGCTGAGCAGGTCGCGCAGGGTGACGCGGGTGGCGTCTTCGACATCGGCCAGGCGGAAGCCGGGCAGCCAGGGACTTACCCGCATGTCCCAGTCCAGCGCGCCCTCGCGCACCAATTGCCCGGCAACGGTGGCGGCAAAGCCCTTGGACAACGAGGCCAGGCGGAACACGGTGTCGGCATCGACCGGATCGCCGCTGGTGATGTCGGTGACGCCGGCGCCTTCAGCCAGCAAAATACGCTCATCCTTGACCAGCACCACGGCCAGGCCGGCGATGTCCTGCACCCGGGCCAGGGTCTCGACCAGGGTCGTGACTTCCTGGCTGATCTGTTCAAGGCGCAGGCGTTCGCCATCCACGGCGAGCACGCTGGGGCGATCGGGCGCGGCGGCCGGCAGGAGCGCCGGTGCCAGGCCCAGGATTGTTGCCGCAATGGCTGCAGGTATCGATGGCAAGCGCATGTTATTCTTGGCCCCGCCAGTTCATGGTCGGTCCGATTCTAGCCCCTATGCCTGGTCGGGTCGCAAGCAGTCCCTGGCCGCTGCCGACAGGCTTCGTTGCGCTTTAGCCGCGGTCCAGATGACCGGCCTGGCCGCACCGGGGTCCGAAGCGATCCGGGCAGGCCCGTACACAATCTCCGCCATCGGCGGCCGCAGCGAGGAAATCTTGATGTCCTGGGTAATTCTGGCTCTCGTCATTGGCCTGGTGCTATGGGCTGTCGGCATCTACAACGGCCTGGTCATGGCCCGCAACGCCTACAAGAACGCGTTTGCGCAGATCGATGTACAACTCACCCGCCGCTACGACCTGATTCCGAATCTGGTCGAGGTGGCAAAGAAATACATGGCGCACGAGCGCGAAACCCTGGAAGCGGTGGTCCAGGCGCGCAATGCCGCAGTCAGCGGCCTGGGCCAGGCCAAGGGCAATCCGGGTGATCCCGAAGCCATGCGCCAGCTGTCCGGCGCCGATAACCAGCTGACCGGTGCGCTGGGCCGGCTGTTCGCCCTGTCCGAGGCCTATCCGGACCTGAAGGCGAACCAGACCATGATGCAGCTCAGCGAGGAACTGACCTCGACCGAGAACAAGGTCGCCTTCGCCCGTCAGGCCTACAACGACTCGGTGATGAACT
Organism: uncultured Rhodanobacteraceae bacterium; assembly: GCA_964624575.1. Taxonomy (GTDB): domain Bacteria; phylum Pseudomonadota; class Gammaproteobacteria; order Xanthomonadales; family UBA2363; genus Pseudofulvimonas. The sequence continues at coordinate 21,355 of CAZUZT010000023.1, forward strand.
ACAACAACCGGCGCGAAGTCTTCCCGTCCAGCGTGGTGGCCAACATGTTCGCCTTCCAGCCGGCCAGCCTGCTGGAGATCGAGGCCGAACACATGCGCCAGGCGGTGCAGGTGGATTTTGGCACCAGCTGATCGCCAGGTCCTGCGCCGGCGGTCATCACCGGCGCAGGCACCCATGCACTGAGCCATGGCCGCGGGCACGAATTTCTTCCACCGACAGCGCCAGGCGCGAGCCGCCTCACGGCGTCTTGTGGTGCTGTTCGGTGTGGCCGTGGCCGGCATCGTGCTGGCCATCTGCGGTGTCTTCCTGCTGGTCCTGGGAGTCACCGGCACGCCCCACGGACGTGCTCCTGCAACCACGCTTGAACTGATCGCCAACCACTGGGGCATGCTCCTGTCGGTGGCTCTGGGGACCCTGGCCGTCATCGGCGTGACCAGCGCCGTGCGGGCCGCGCAGCTGCGCCAGGGTGGTGGCGTGATCGCGCGCCAGCTCGGTGGCACGCCGGTAGCCACCGACAGCCGCGACCTGCGCCACCAGCGCCTGCGCAACGTGGTCGAGGAAATGGCCATTGCCTCGGGCGTGCCGGTGCCGGAGATCTACGTGCTCGAGCACGAACCGGGCATCAACGCCTTCGCCGCCGGCTTTTCGACTTCCGATGCCGCTGTCGCGGTCACCCGCGGTGCCCTGGAGCAGCTCAACCGGGACGAGCTGCAGGGCGTGATCGCGCACGAGTTCAGCCATGTCCTCAACGGCGACATGCGCCTGAACCTGCGCCTGATCGGCTGGCTGGCCGGGATCACCCTGCTGGGCATCCTGGGCCGGCTGCTGATGCGGGTGCGCGGACGCAACGCCGGCGGCGTGGTCATGCTCGGTCTGGCGGTGGTGATCATCGGGGCCATCGGCATGTTCTGCGCGCGCCTGATCAAGGCCGGCATTTCGCGCCGGCGTGAATACCTGGCCGATGCCTCGGCGGTGCAGTTCACGCGCCAGAGCCGGGGCATTGCCGGCGCCCTGAAGAAGATTGCCGGCAGTGCCGCCGGTTC
>CAZUZT010000024.1:0-10399 GCA_964624575.1 uncultured Rhodanobacteraceae bacterium
CGCCCGCGACGAGGCCTGCACGGTGCTGGCCGAATACGGCCGCCGCAATCCGCCCCGGTACTGAGCGCGATACGCGGTGCCGCTGCGGCTGTGCCGACGCCCAGCCAGCCCGCCACCGCACTGTCACATGCGGCCATTAGGCTGCCTCACTGCGTTGTTTCCCGATCCACCCGCCTTGCGAGAGTTGCCATGATCCGATTGCCCACGGCCGGCCTGTCTGCCGCCGCCCTGTTTGTATTCAGTTTTCTGCTGGCTGCACCGGCCGGCGCCCAGGTCGTCATCAGCCAGGTCTATGGCGGTGGCGGCAACGGCGGTGCGCCGTACAGCCATGATTTCGTCGAGCTGTTCAACGCCGGCGCGGCGCCGGCCAGCCTGGCAGGCATGAGCCTGCGCTACGGCAGTGCCACCGGCAACTTCCCCAACAACGGCAACAACTATTTCGAGCTGCCGGCCGATACGATCCCGGCCGGCGGCTACTACCTGGTGCAGATGGCGCCGGGCAACAACACCTCGCTGCCGGGCCTGCCCACGCCCGACGCCGAGGGCGCCGCGACCATGTCCGGCACCAACGGCAAGGTGGTGCTGGTCAATTCCACCGGTGATTTCGCCTGCGGCGGCAACAGCGCCTGCTCGCCGGCGCAGATGGCGCAGATCGTCGATCTGGTCGGCTTCGGCTCGGCCGGCTTCTACGAAGGCACCGGCGCCACGCCGACCCTGTCCAACAGCACCGCTGGCCATCGTCTGGACGCCGGCTGCCAGGATACCGATGACAACGCCGCCGACTTCGAGGTCGCGGCGCCGGCACCGCGCAACAGCGCCACGGCAATCAACCCCTGCGGCGGCGCCGGTGGCGACCCGGTGCTGTCGATCGCCGATGCCAGTCTGCCCGAAGGCAACGCCGGCCTGTCGGCGATGACGTTCCAGGTCACCCTGTCGGCGCCGGCACCGGCCGGCGGCATCGCCTTCACCGCCAGCACCACCGACGGCAGCGCCCAGGCGCCCGACGATTACATCGCCCTGGTCGACGCGCCGTTCCTGATCGCCCAGGACCAGACCACGACCACGGTCAACGTGCAGATCGTCGGCAACACCGTGCCCGAGCCGGACAAGACCTTCACCGTCACCATCGACACCGCCGCCAGCGGCGTCGTGCTCGGCCAGGCCATCGCCACCGGCACCATCATCAACGACGACGCGCTGACGCTGGAGATCTTCCAGATCCAGGGCGACGGCCTGCGCTCGCCCTACGCCCCGGCCAGCGGCAACGACATCGGCCAGGCGGTGAGCACGCAGCAGAACGTGGTCACGGCCATCGCCAGCAATGGCTTGTTCATGCAGACGCCCGATGCCCGCGATGACAACAACCCGGCCACCTCCAACGGCATCTTCGTGTTCACCGGTTCGGCGCCGGCGGTCGCCATCGGCGATCTGGTCGATGTCAGCGGCAACGTGCAGGAATACTTCGACTGGACCCAGATCACCCAGGCCACCGTCACCGTCACCGGCCAGGGCGAACTGCCGACGCCGGTGGTGCTGGACGCGCACACGCCGTCGCCGGACATGGCCAACCTGACCTGCGGCGAGACCAACTTCGAGTGCCTTGAGAACATGCGCGTGCATGTGCCGGCCGGTGCCGTGGTCCAGGGCAGCCAGTACATCAACGCCAGCACGCCGTTTGCCGAAGCCTTCGTCACCGCCAGCGGTGAGCGCGCCGCGCGCGAGCCGGGCCTGCTGCCCAATGCCGTGCCGCCGGTGGCCGGCCTGCCGGTGTGGGACGGCAACCCGGAAGTGTTCGAGCTGGATGTTTCCGGTGCCGGCGCCCTGCCGCTGAACACGCCGATCTTCGGCGGTGAACTGTTCGAGGCCACCGGCGTCATCGCCTACCAGTTCGGCAACTACGCGCTGCGCCCGGTGGAGCTGGTCCGGGTCGAGGCGGAGCTGCCGCGGCCGGTACCCGAGGCCGGTGACGGCGAACTGCGTGTCGGCTCGTTCAACACCCTGAACCTGTGCCAGTCCAACTGCAACGTCGGCAGCAGCCAGCTCGACCGTCTGTCCGATTACGTCGGCAACGTGCTGCGCCTGCCGGACGTGCTGGCGCTGCAGGAAGTGGCCAATCCGAACGGCGCACAGGTGATGGCCACGCGCCTGAACAACGACTTTGGCACCGACTACAGCGTTGCCCACCTGGGCAGCACGCCGCACGGCACCGGCGGCCAGCGCCTGGCCTACCTGGTGCGCGACAGCCGCGTCGAGGTGCTGGAAGCGTTCGAACTGCGCGAGCATGTGATGATCACCGATTGCAGCGGCACGCCGCCGTGCGTGCTGCACGACCGGCCGCCGCAGCTGCTGGTCGGCAGCTTCAGCGCCGGCGACGGCGAAGTGTTCGCGGTGCTCAACAACCACACCCGCTCGCTGATCGGCATCGGCGACAACAACGCCAACGGCCAACGCGTGCGCGGCAAGCGTTTCCAGCAGGCGCAGGAAATCGCCACCATCGCGCAGAACTTCCAGCTGGGCCTGCCGCTGGATCCGGACGACAGCAGCGACCCGGTGCTGCCCGACACCAGCGCCCTGCCGCTGATCCTGGTCGGCGACTACAACGCCTTCGGCTTCAGCGACGGCTACGTCGACGTGGTCGGCCTGATCGCCGGCCTCTATGACGATGCCGATAACGAGTACCGGCTGGATGGCCCGAACATCGTCGATCCGCCGCTGTCGATTTTGGTCCACGGCCTGCCCGCCGAGGAACAGTATTCCTACACCTTCCGGGAAGACCTGGGCGAGCTGATCGGCGAGCAGCCGCGCAACGTCGGTTCGATCCAGGTGCTCGACCATGCCCTGGTCAACGAAGTGGCTCAGCCGTGGTGTTCGGGCCTGGTCTACGGCCGCGGCAATGCCGATGCCCCGACCCGCCTGCGCAACATCGGCACCGATGCCATCGCCAGCTCCGACCATGATGGCTTCGTGGTGCGCCTGCACCCGGACCGCCTGTTCCGCCACGACTTCGAACAGGTCGGCCAGTGCCGGTAACCGGCCCCGCGACGGGCGCCGGCTGACGGCCCCGCCCCAGCCTGAGAACGCGGCCCGGCCTTTGCCGGGCCGCTTCATTTCCGCCTCGCCATTCGCCATCTGCGCGGACTGTCCATCTGGCGACGGAAAATTCAGATCGACGCTGATACCCTGCCGCGATGATTGCCTGCCTGTTCCGCCGGGGTGCGCTTGCCCTGCTGTTGATCCTGCTGTGCGCGCCGGCCACCGCCTCGGTGCGCGTGGCCATCGACGGCATTCGTGGCGCCACCCTGCGCGGCCAGCTGGAGCAGGCCACCACCCTGGCCGCCTACCGCGACCGGCCGATCAGCGAAGCCCAGGTCCGGCGCCTGTTCGAACGCGCGCCCGATGAATTGCGCCAGGCACTGGAGCCCCACGGCTATTACCGTCCGGAGATCAGCAGCGAGCTGACTCGCGAAGGCGATCAATGGCTGGCCACCTTCGGTATCCGGGTGATTGCCAGCGCCAAGATCAACACGATGGATTTCCGCTTCGACGGCGTCAGCCTGGACGAGGACGGGCAATGTCTGTTCGGTGCCGATGCGGCGCCGGTACTGGACCTGGACCCGGATCTGGCCAGCCTGCGTGAACAACAGGCCACAGGCGCGATCCCGGCTGCAGCCGACGGCCCGGGCAGCCGCGGCGCTGACCGGGTGGATGCGCAGGGCGGCAACGAGGGCGTCGCGGGCGATGACGTTATGGCTGCCAATGGCGATGGCGGCGAGGGCAACGACGACGACGACGAGTCGCGCAGCCCGCGCAACCGTCTGGCGGCACTGGCCGGGCTGGAGCGGGATGATCCCGAACGCTGCCTGCTGCTGCAGGAACTGGTCGCCGACTTCGAGTTGCAGCCGGAAGATCGTCTGGTCCATTCACGCTACGAATCGGGCAAGGCCGCCGCCCAGGCGGCGATCGAAGGCCGCGGCTACCTGCTGGCGCGGCTGGAAACCAGCCGGGTCGATGTCACCGTCGACGAAGACCAGGCCGACATCCAGCTGCACTGGCGCACCGGACCGCGCTTCCGCATGGGTGAAACGCTGTTCGAAGGCGCCCAGTTCGGTGATGACTTCATGCAGCGCTTCGTCGAGCATGAGCCCGGCGTGTTCTACGATTCCGACGAACTGCTCAAGCTGCAGCGGCGCCTGATCGATGCCGACTATTTCGGCTTCGTCTCGGTCTCGCCGCAGCTGCGCCAGGCCCGCGACGGCGTGGTGCCGATCCTGGTGAATGTCGCGCCGGCACCACGCAATGTCTATACCGGCGGCATCGCCTTCGGCACCGATTCCGGCTTCGGTGTGCGCGGCAGCCTGCAGCGGCGTTGGGTCAACACCCGCGGCCACCGCGCCAATATCGAGGCCGAAGTCAGCCAGCGCCTGACCGCCGCCGCCGCCAATTACGAGATCTTCCGACCCGGACCGGACCAGCGCAGCCTCAACTTCGGCCTGACCCACCGGCGCGAGGAAACCAATACCAGCGAATCGGAAACCACCAGCCTGTTCGCCGTGGAAAGCCGGCGCTGGCGCGGCTGGCAGCGCGATCTGGGCCTGCGCGCCCTGTATGGCGATTTCACCATCGCCGAGGAACGCGGCAACTCCACCCTGCTGTTCGCCGAGAGCCGCCTCACCCGGGGCTGGTCCAACCACGACCTGTACCCGACCCAAGGCTACAGCCTGCAACTGGAGGCCCGCGGCGGCTCCGAGGCCCTGCTGTCCGATACCGACTTCGCCCAGTTGCGCGGCCAGTTCCGCTGGATCCATCCGCTCGGCGAGCGCCAGCGCCTGTATATGAATGCCATTGCCGGCACCACCTGGGTGGATGATTTCCATGCCCTGCCGCCGCCGCTGCGCTTTTTCGCCGGCGGCGATCAGACCATCCGGGGCTACAGCTACCAGGCTCTGGGCCCGAAAGTAAACCGCTGCGGCTTCGACGCCGACGACCCGGACCGCTGCGATGATTTCGTCATCGGCGGCAAGCACCTGGCCGTACTCAGCGCCGAATTCGAGCGCGACATCCTGCCGCAATGGTCGATCGCCGGCTTCGTCGACAGCGGCAACGCGTTCTCCGACACCAGCGACTTCAAGGCCGCCACCGGCGTCGGTATCGGTGTCCGCTGGCGCTCGCCGGTGGGCCTGGTGCGCGTTGACCTGGGCCATGGCCTGGATGAGGACGCCAAGACCATCAGCCTGCACCTGGTCATCGGGCCATACCTGTGAGGCGCTGGCTGAAATGGACCCTGCTGGCGCTGGCCGCCGTGCTCGCCCTGGTACTGATGCTGGTGCTCTGGCTGGGCCTGACCCGCAGCGGCCTGGACTTCGCCCTGGGCCGGACCAGCGCCCTGCTGCAGCAGAAATTCACCTGGGAACGGGCTGAAGGATCGCTGCTGGGCGGCATGCGCCTGTATGGCGTGCGCTACGCCGATCCGGAGGTCGGCGACTACCGCGTGGCGGCCATCGCCATTGCCCCGCGCAGCCGGCGCCTGCTCACCGGTGGCCTGCACCTGACCGGGGTCGAGATCCAGGGCGTGGACCTGACCCTGGGTCCGCCCGGCGAGCGTGAGGCCAGCGGCGAGCCGTTCCGGATGCCGGAGCTGCGCGCGCCCCTGCCGATCCGTGTCGACCGCCTGCAGGTGGTCGATTTCGCCCTGCACGACCATGAGCGCACGCCGCTGCTGGTGCTGGACCGCATCGAGGGCAGCGCGCAATGGTCGGGCACGCGCCTGCAGGTGCAGCCGCTGGCGCTGACCGGGCCGGATGGCCAACTGCAGCTGCACGCCGACCTGGACACCGGCGCCGACTGGGCCGGCGATGCCAACACCGATTTCCGCTGGCGCCTGCCGATGCCGGCCGACCCGGCCGGAGAAGTTTCCGGACCGCCAGCCCAGCAGATCTGGCTGGCGGGCGCGGCCACCCTGGCCGGCCCGCTGGCCGACGCCCATCTGCAACTGGACCTGCACGAACCCTCGCCCGCGCAGGCACGCCTGGATCTGCAACTGGACGGCGGCCAGGCCGGCTGGCAGTTGCACCTGCACAGCGATGGCATTGATCTGGCCGACCTGCTGGCACAACCCCCGGCACAGCAGGTGACCCTGGACCTGCAAGCCGATGGTCACGCCGATCTGGATGCCCCCGGCGGCGATGCCCGTGCCCGCCTGCAGGGGCATGTCGGCATCGATGGCTACCAGGTGCAGATCCAGGACCTGGCCGCCAGCCTGCGCCAGCAGGTGATCGAACTGGAGGCGCTGCACCTGGCCGAGGCCGACGGCCCAGGCCAGCTCAGCGCCAGCGGCCGCGCCGATCTGACCGGCGAAGTTCCCACCGGCCATCTGGACGCCGCCTGGAACGACATCAACCCGCCCCTGGCGGCGCCGTTCGACCAGCTCGACGGCCACGGCCGGATCCAGGCCGAAGGCACGCTGGAGGCACTGACCGCCAGCATCGAGGCCGGCGCCAATGTCGATGGCCAGCCGCTGCAACTGCGGGTGCAGGCGCATGGCGATCCGACCGGTGACATCAACCTGGCACCGGCGCAGTTGCTGACCGGGGATGGCCGGCTGGAAGTCACCGGCACCGTCCGTGCGCAACCGGCGCCGGCCTGGGACCTGGTCCTGGCCGCGCGCGAGTTCAATCCCGGCCTGCTGCTGCCGGACTGGCCCGGCCAGGTCGAGCTGGATGCCGGCAGCGTGGGTGAACTGGCCGACGGCGAGCTGATGGCCACGATCGACATCGAACGCATCGCCGGCCAGCTCCGGCAGCGGCCGCTGGCCGGCAATGGCCGGATTGAGATCACTGGCAGCGACCAGATCCAGTCCCGCCTGGACCTGCGCCTGGGCGACAACCGCATCGACCTGGACGGTCTGCTCGGCAGCCGCTTCGATGCCCGGCTTGATTTCGATCTCGCCGATCCGGCCCTGTTCGCCGACGGTGCCACCGGCCGCGCCCAGGGCCAGCTGCAGGCGCAAGGCACCTGGCCGGACCTGGCTGTCAGCGGCCGGGTAGAAGGCAGCGGCCTGGGTTGGGCCGAACATCGCATCGCGCGCCTGGTCGCCGACATCGATGCCGATCTGGGCCTGGCTACGGCCAGCCGGGTCGACCTGCGCGCCGAAGAACTGCTTCTTGCCCGCCAGACGGTCAATGCGCTGGACCTGAATATCGGGGGCACGCGCCAGGACAGCCGGCTGGGATTGTCGCTGGATGCCGAGCAGGGGCAACTGGTGCTTGAACTGGCCGGCGAGCTGGATCCGGACCAGGCGGCCTGGCGCGGCCAGGTGCAGGCCCTGCGCCTGAGCTCGGCCCAGTTGCCCGAACCACTGACGCTGGTTGAACCGGCGCCACTGACCCTGGCCGCCGACCAGGTATCGCTGGCGGCCACCTGCCTGGTCGCCAGCGACATCCGTCTGTGCCTGGACGCCGACTGGGCCGCCGATGCCGATGGCGATGCCGGCTTTGAACTGCAACGCCTGCCGCTGGCGTGGCTGTACGGGCTCAGCGGCGACGACCAGTTCCAGGTAACCGGCGAGCTTGGCGGCCGTGGCCGTTTCCGCCTGCCCGCTGACGGCCCGGTCACCGGCCAGGCGCACATCGATGCCACACCCGGACGGATCCGCTTCGCCTTCGGTGACGACCCGCGCGACCTGCTGGCCTGGAGCCGCCTGGCCACGCAGGTGGAACTGGCGGCCGATGGCGGGGCCGAAATCGATGCCGTTCTCGAACTCAGCCCGGCCGGCCAGTTGCTGGCCCGGATCAGCACCACGCCCGTAGATGGCACCACCGCGGTGGCCGGCGAAATCGATGTCGACCTGCCGGATCTGGGCTTCCTGGAGCTGCTCAGCCCCGAGCTGGTGCAACCGGTCGGCCGCCTGCACGGGCAACTGCAACTGGCCGGCACTCTGGCCGCACCCGAACCGGCCGGTGAACTGCTGCTGGAAGGCTTTGGCGTGGAGCTGCCGACCGCCGGCCTGCGCCTGCGCGACAGTAGCCTGGCGATGCGCTCGGCCGCCGCCGGCCGGATCGAACTGGATGGCCGCATCCATACCGGCGACGACAGCACCCTGACCGTGGGCGGCTGGCTCGGCCCGCCCGGCAACGGCCACCTGCCGATGTCGGTGCAGATCCAGGGCGAGCGGGTATTGGTGGCCGACATCCCGGCGGCGCGGGTTTTCATCTCGCCGCAACTGGAGATCACTGCCACCGAACGGCGCCTGAGCGTCAACGGCGAGGTCGGCATCCCGCAGGCCATGATCCGGCCCGAACATTTCCCCGGCGGCGGTGCCGCCCGCGCCTCGCCCGATGTCCATATCGTCGGCGCCGATGAAACCGCGGCCGCTGGCGACAACGGCCTGCCGCTGTTCGCCGATATCCAGGTGAATCTGGGCGACCAGGTGCGGATCGACGGCTATGGCCTGGAAGGACGGCTGCGCGGCCGGTTGCAGATCAACGAGCGGCCGGGTCGGGCGACCCGCGCCCTGGGCGAGATCTCCGTGGTCGGCACCTACCAGGCCTACGGCCAGGATCTGGACATCGAGCGCGGCCGGCTGCTGTTTTCCGGCCCGGTGACCAATCCCAACCTGGATATCCGCGCGGTACGCCGGGTGCAGGCGGTCACCGCCGGCCTGGCAGTCACCGGCAATGTCGCCCAGCCGGTGCTGGAGGTGTATTCGGTGCCGGCCATGGACCAGGCCGAGGCCCTGTCCTACCTGGTGCTGGGCCGGCCGTTGCGCCAGGCCACCAGCAGCCAGGACATGGACGCGCTGGGCACCGCCGCAACCGCGGTAACCACGGCCGGCGGCGACCTGCTGGCCAAATCGCTGGGCTCGCGCCTGGGCCTGGATGATGTCGGCGTCGGCACCTCGCGGGAGCTGGGCGCCGGCGCCCTCACCGTCGGCAAATACCTGTCACCGCGCCTGTACCTGGGCTACGGCCGCAGCCTGTTCGACGGCAGCCAGCTCGTCTCGCTGCGCTACCAGCTCAACGAGCGCCTGGAACTGGAGGTGCAGTCGGGCAGCCAGGACAACAAGGCCGGCCTGAACTACCGCTACGAGCGTTGACGGTTGCCAGCGGCGTAGCCACCAGCCCGAACCGCCGCGGCTCAGGCTCCGGACGACGACTCCGGTGCGCCACCTTCTTGTCACAAGCGCGAGCTGATGTGGGCCAGCAAGCGCCGGGTGGCCGGATCCAGTCCCTCATCGGCGTCGCCGGCCAGCGCCGGCTCGATCCGCGCCGCCAGGGTCTTGCCCAGTTCCACGCCCCACTGGTCAAAGGGATTGATGCCCCACAGAACGCTTTGCACGAAGGTGGCGTGTTCATGCAGGGCCAGCAACATGCCCAGCGCCTGCGGGGTGAGCCGGTCAAGCAGGATCGTGGTGCTGGGCCGGTTGCCGGGGAAATATTTTTGCGCCGCCAGCGCCGCATCGGAGCCGTCGGCGCCGTCGGCGTCATCGACCTCGCCCCGCTCATCACCGCTGCCCAGCATCAGCGCCGCCCCCTGGCCGAGCAGATTGGCCAGCAATGCACGATGGTGGCCGGCCAGATCATGATCCGGCCGGATCACGCCGATCAGGTCCACCGGCACGATGTCCGTGCCCTGATGCAGCGCCTGGAAATAGGCGTGCTGGGCATTGCAGCCGACGCTGCCCCAGACCACCGGCACCGTCGGCAACGGCACCGGCCGGCCATCGGCGCCGACGCACTTGCCGTTGGATTCCATCTCCAGTTGCTGCAGGTAGCCGGGCAGCGCCGCCAGGCGGTCGTCGTAGGGCACCACGCAGCGGCTGGCGTGGCCGAGCAGGCTGCGGTTCCAGAAACCGGCCAGGGCCAGGCGCACCGGCAGGTTGTCGGCCAGCGGCGCATCGGCAAAATGCTCATCCAAAGCCCGCGCCCCGGCCAGCAGCTCGGCAAAGCCGTCGGCACCGATGGCGATCGCGATCGGCAGGCCGACCGCCGACCACAGCGAATAGCGGCCGCCGACAAAATCCCACATCGGCAGCACACGCTCCGGCGCCACGCCGAAATCCTGCGCCGCCGCGGCATTGGCGCTGACCGCGAACAAGCGCGCATCGGCCTGTTCCCGGCCCAGTGCCGCCGCCAGCCAGTCGCGCAGCACCCGGCCATTGATCAGGGTTTCCCGGGTACCGAAACTTTTTGAAATGACGATCACCGCGGTGCTGGCCGGGTCCAACACCGAACACAGGCGCGCCGTTTCGCCACCATCGACATTGGCCAGAAAATGCACGCGCGGAGCGCCGTCGCCGGCATGCGCCAAAGCCTGGCAGGCCAGGCGCGGGCCCAGATCCGAGCCGCCGATGCCGATGCTGACGACATCGGTGATTGTTGGCAGGCCCAGATCCCCCGGCGAC
>CAZUZT010000024.1:10499-11800 GCA_964624575.1 uncultured Rhodanobacteraceae bacterium
GGAACATCCAGCAGCTGCCGGCTCAGGTCCAGATACAGCGGCCCCAAGCGCCCGGCCAACATGCCCGCCCGGACCCCGTCGCCATCACCGGCAACCAATCCTGCCAGGGACTGCCCTGCCAGGCGCGCGGCATGCTGCGCCAGCGGCGTGATGTCGGGAAGAGCCATGAACGCATCCGGGACCGGCACGATTGCCGGCGCCGATTATACGGGTCCACAGATAGTCGACCGGCGGGGTGATTCGCCGGGCAGCCTGGCTTCAACCGGCTTCGACCGGCTTCAGGGCGCCCGCAATGCCTGTTCGACAATGCCGAAGCTGAGCACGGTCGGCAGCGCATGTCCCTGGCCTTCAACGCCGGCCCGGAAGACCACGTACAGGGGCACGCCGACCGAGCCGTATTCGTCCAGGAACTGGCTGATCACCGGGTCGACGTCGGTCCAGTCGCCCTGCAGGACCACCATGTCGTGCTCCGCCATGAGGCTGGCGAAGCGGTCGGTCTTGAGCACGGTGCGCTCATTCATCTTGCAGGTGATGCACCAGTCGGCGGTCATGTCGACGAATACGCCACGGCCTTCGGCGCGCAGGCTGGCCAGGCGTTCGGGTGAATACGGCATCCAGTTCGCCGGCAGCGCGGTCGCGGCATCGGCCACCGGCGCCTGGCCGCGCTGCACGCCGGACAATGGCCACAGCGCCACCAGCAGCAACACCAAGGCCAGCACCTTGCGCCAGCGCCCCTCGCGATAGCGGTTGCGCTCCCACCACCAAAGGCCGGCGGCGAGCACGGTGACACCGACCAGCACCAGGGCCACGGCATCGATGCCGCGCTGGCGGCCGAGCACCCACAGCAACCAGACCGCGGTCAGGTACAACGGGAAGGCCAGCACCTGCTTAAGCGTGTCCATCCAGGCGCCAGGCCGCGGCAGGCGCGAGGCAAGTGCCGGAATGAAGCCGATCAACAGGAATGGCAAGGCCAGGCCCAGGCCCAGGAACAGGAACACAGCCAGCGCCACCACCGGCGAAGCGGCGAAGGCAAAGGCCAGCGCCGGACCCATGAACGGCACCGTGCACGGACTGGCCACGACCACGGCCAGCACGCCGGTGAAGAAATCCCCGGCCGGGCCGCTGCGTGAAGCCAGGCCATGGCCGGTACCGGCCAGGCTGTGGCCGACCGAGAACACGCCCGACATCGACAGGCCGACCGCGACCATGACATACACCAGCACGGCCACGAACAGCGGTTGCTGAAGCTGGAAGCCCCAGCCCAGCGCCTGGCCGGCCGCACGCAGCGCCAGCACCAGCAG
>CAZUZT010000024.1:11900-22195 GCA_964624575.1 uncultured Rhodanobacteraceae bacterium
TCGGGTTCTGGATCGACCAGTGCCCGCTGCACATAGGGGCTGCGCTCGACCACGGCCTGGGCGGATTGGGTTTGCGCCGGGTCGGCCTCGGGCAGGGTCAGTGTCACCTCACGGGTCATCGGCGGATAGCAGATGCCGTCGAGCTGGCAGCCCTGGAAGTTCGCGCTCAGGCTGACCGTGGCGCCCAGCCCGGCACGCGACGGGGCCACTGGAATCGGGATCTCGACCAGGTCGAAATACACCGCAACCGCGCCGAAATGGTCGTCGGTATGGTCCATCGCCTGTGGCCAGAGCGGATCGGCGATGCGCCATTGCCCACCGCTGCCATCATCGACAGTGAGCGTGGCCAGCTCGAAGTTGCTGGCATCCCGATACAGGTAATAGTTGGGCGGCATCGAGAACCGCGCCAGGATCTGCGTCGGCGACCAGGCGATGGCCTCGAACACGAATGCCTCTTCGGCCGGCAGCGGCGGTTCGCGCACCGGTGCCGCATCCTGCAGCGGTGCCTGTCCCTGGTTGCCACCCAGCAGTTGCGCCAGCGGATTGTCGGCAGCCGGTGCAGTTGCCCGGCCAGGGCCCTGGCCGGGCGGCAACCCGGGGGGCAACCCGGTCACATTGCTGGACGGTGTGGCGCCGGCAACGCCGAGACCAGTGGCAACCACACCCGGCGCTACCGGCAGGGTCAGCAACTGGCGATGGGGCGGATAGCACACGCCGACATCGGCGCACCCCTGGTAGCTGATCTGGAAATCGGCATTGACCGCATTGCTGGCGTCGCCCGCGCCCTGGCCATCGGCCCAGGCCAGGGCGGCGGTGGCGTTCAGCTCGTGGCGATAGGTTTCAACATCGCCGAAGAATTCATCGTGGTGGCGTTCACCGTCGGGCAGCTGCAGCGGCGCCAGTTCCAGGCTGGCAGGCGCTGCCACGGTGGCGGCCAAGCGGTGCCGGTACAGGTAATAGCCCTCGGCGATCCGCCAGTGCAGATGCAATCGGCCGTCATCGCCGACCTGCCCCTGCAGCGCGAAGGCTTCATCGATCGGAAGCAGGTCGTCTTCGCTGACGGCGGCATGGGCAAACAAGGGGACGGCGGCGAGCAGGATCGCCAGCAAACGCAGGGCAGGAGTCATGGGAAGGTTCAGACACAGGGGTTTCGGAGGCGACGACCGGTTCAAGGTGATCGGGCAAGACAAGGACAGACCACGGGAACCGGCAGAGGTTTCACCATTGTGCAGCTTCGTGTCTGGCAAGGGATCCCGGCATCCCGGTGCGTGACACGCACAGGTGCTTCACCGGACGCACCGTCGACCGCTTTCCATGCCCAGGGCAGGCCCCGACTGTCGGCGACCCGGATGAAGGACCCGCAGGCGTAGCGTGACCCTTCACAGCGGCAGGCAATGCCGCCGGCTTAGGTCGGGTGCCGTCGCGACAGACAGAGATCGCCTTGAAACCACTTCAACATCAATGACATACAAACACCTTACGGCACAACCCCAACCGCAATTGCCCCTTGCAGGATGCCCTGTATCCGCTCTATAGTGCTCCCCGGAGCCACCGGCTCCAGGCAAGGGGGTTTCAGAGGTAATCGTCTACTTACCTGAATACTAGGGAGCATCCAAATGAACAGTTCCAAGAAGACCTACGTTCAGCCCAGCGTGGAAGTGCTGGGAACCATCGCCGAGAAGACCCAGTCCGGCGCGCTGCCCAATACCGATACGGCCGAGTTCCCCAATACGGCACTGCCCCTCCCGCCCTCGTCCTGAAAAATGGCCGGGCAAGGAGCATGGCACTGAACGGTAGAAGACCTGGGGTCAGTCCAGCTTAGAGCTGCTGGTATCCATCTCCGACAAGACCCGGGCTGCCTCGCTGCCCGGTTCCGATACGGGCCTGCTCCCGGATACGGCGATGCCATGGACGCCTTCCTCACTTGGGGAAGGCCAAATGGGTGCTTCCGTACGAAGTCCGGAGCAGGGCTGCCGGCTCATCCTTGTGAAAACCGCAGCGCGAGGAGCTCAACGGTATACCGGCAACGATCCTGGATAGATTCACCGGACGGTGAACTTCATTTTGCTGAAGATTGCGCGCAGGCACCGTGAACTTTTGCTGTGCCGGGCCTGCTGTTCGTTGAGCCTGCGAGGCCGGTAACGACGGCAACGCCACAGGCCGTCGGCTGCGGCCACGCAAACGACCGGCTTGCCGGACACGAAGCGGCTCACAAGTCAAGTCCGGGCAGACTGGGGGGAAATCGAATAGTCATGAATACTGGGACGATGTATCGCCGCAGTGCCGACGTAGTGGCTGCCCGGGTGGATGACGAACTGGTCATGCTCAACCTGCAGGCCGGCAACTATTACGGCATCCGTGGCGTCGGCACGCTGCTGTGGGAATTGCTGACCGAACCCCGATCCATGGATGAGTTGGTGCATGCGGTGATCGCCGGTTACGACATCAGCCGCGAGCAATGCACTGCGGATGTCGGCACTTTCGTGGATGAACTGCTCGAGTTGGAACTGCTCGAATCCGTTTGACTGTTGACTGCACCGGCATCGTTGCCCGAACGTCTCGGCAACCGATGCCGGTCCGACCATGCTGTGGTTTGCCGTTACGATTGTTTCGGGGCGCCGTAGTACTGGCAGAAGTAGCACCAGGGGAGTTCGTCTCCATCGTGCCGGGCATCCCCCTGCCAGGATGCAGCGCAAACGGCCACGGCACCTTCACGCCTACCGCTCACGGCGCCCGATCAAGGCAGTCAATTACAGTTACGGCAGAATGTGCTGATGGCATGCTTTCCACAGCATTGCCGGTGCAGCTTGAGTGCGTCCGCGCACCTCGGCCAGGGAACCCATGAAACCAGCCTTCTCCTATCGCGTCTACGGACTGGCCGTAAACTCGAGCATCCAGCTACCTGAACTGGCGGCGTGCAGCGATGGCACGCCGGCTGATCTGGTGATCCGCAGCGGTCCGGTATCGACACGGCTTGATGAAGTCCGGCATGAGTCGCCGTGGTTCCAAGCCAACGACCGCGCCTGCCTGATCGTCATTCCCGGCATATGCCGGTTGCAGGTGCGCGATGGCCGTGAAATTACGATCGACACATCCATGCAACTCAATCACGATGTGCAGCATGACGCAGATCTGCGCCTGTACCTGCTTGGCAGCGCCATGGGCGCGGCATTGCATCAGCGCGGCCGGCTGCCCCTGCATGTCAGC
Source organism: uncultured Rhodanobacteraceae bacterium (assembly GCA_964624575.1). GTDB lineage: Bacteria > Pseudomonadota > Gammaproteobacteria > Xanthomonadales > UBA2363 > Pseudofulvimonas. The sequence goes on from CAZUZT010000024.1 coordinate 15,108, forward strand.
GCCGTGCGCACGCCTAGTGGCGTCTGGGCGTTCACCGGCCCATCCGGCGCGGGCAAATCGACACTTTCGGCGACCCTGCACCTGGAATACGGCATGCCTCTGGTCTCCGATGATGTCTCGGCACTGCAGCTGGATCTTGGGCCGCCGCGGGTCTTCCCCGGGCCACGCAAGCTCAAGCTGTGGCAGGACGCGGCCGAGCATCTGCGCTGCAACCCCGGCGACCTGGTGCAGGATCTGAGCGGCACCGACAAGTTCCAGTTCTACCTGGGCGATGGCAGCGACGCGGACGGGGCCACGGCCGGGCCGCAACCGCTTCACGCCCTGGTGCTGCTGGAATCCAGTGCCGAAGCCGGCCCGGCCAAGCTGGAAAGACTGTCCGGCGCCCAGGCCTTCGATGTCTGCCTGACCGCGCTGTACCGGCCCTACATGGCCTACTGGTATCGCAGCCGGCAAGCGGTGATGGCCGATCTGCTGGCGCTGTGTTCGCAGGTCCGGATCTACCGCTTCCGGCGCCACTGGTCGCTGAGCGACATGGACCAACAGTTGGCACCCCTGCTCGAAGCGATGCAGGTGACTGCCCGGGACGCCGCCGATAAAGGTATCGCGCAGGCGGCATCACGATGACGCAAAACAACCAGCTTCCCGACCAACCCTGCGACACCCGGGCCATTTTCGGTTTGGACATGGCCTGGCCCGTGTCTGGCTTTGACAGCGCCGGCGAACATGTGCCGGAGCTTGATTCCAGCTTCCGTTTCGAACCCGAGGTCACCCGTGCCCTGCTGATGGGCTTTGCCCACAACCGGCGGGTCTATATCCACGGCCCGCACGGCAGCGGCAAGTCCTCACACATTGAGCAGGTGGCGGCCCGCCTGAACTGGCCGTGCGTGCGCGTGAATCTGGATGGCCATGTCACCCGCAGCGACCTGATCGGCCGTGACATGGTGGTGCTGCGTGAGGGCAAGCAGGTCACCGAGTTCGTGCCCGGCATCCTGGTCTGGGCCCTGCAGCGGCCGGTCGCCCTGGTGTTCGATGAGTACGACGCCGGCCGGCCCGATGTCATGTTCGTGATCCAGCGCTTGCTGGAAACCCATGGCCGGCTGACCCTGCTGGACCAGAACCAGGTGATCGAACCGCACCCGGCATTCCGCCTGTTCGCCACCGCCAATACCGCCGGCCAGGGCGATGCCAGCGGGCTGTATGCCGGCACCCAGGCCCTGAACCAGGCGCAGATGGATCGTTGGCATGTCGTCTGCGAACTGGGCTACATGCCGGCCGAGTGGGAACAGGCGGTGCTCGCTGCGCGCCTGTCGTCACTGGACAGCGAACAACTGCGACGGATGGTGCAGCTGGCCGGCTTCTGCCGCAGGGCCTACCGCCAGGGCGACCTGTCGATACTGGTGTCGCTGCGCACCCTGATCACCTGGGGCGAGAACCTGCAGTTGCTGGACGATGTCGCGGCGGCATTCCGGCTGGCTTTCGGCCATCGCTGCGATGCCACCGAGCGGCCGCTGCTGGCCGAACTGTTCCAGCGCTGTTTCAACGCCGAACTGTCCCTGCCAGACGATGACCACGCGCTCTACTGATCCGGTCACGAGCGCCTGGCTGCGCAGCTACGCGCCCGGGCGCGGCGACGGCCCGGTGCATGGCATGGCGCCGCCTGCAGTGACCAATGCCCGTGCCGAAGCCGACCGTCTCGCCGCCTGGCGGCGCTGGCATGAGCAACGGCTGCAACAGGATTTTGCTGGCGCCCAGAGGCCGTGGTTCGCCCTGCTCGAGCGCGCCCGCGTGGAAGCGCTGGCGGCACGGGAGCTGTGCGGCATGGCCCACAACCTGGCCGCGCTCGACGCCCTGGCGCCTGCTGACGCCACCGCCCGGGCCGTGTATGTCGCGGCCCGGCGGCTGTTCGCCGGCCAGCCAATGGGTGCCGAAATTTTGCCGGTACAGCACCGCCGGGCCGGCTGGTGGAAGACCTGGCGGACCGGACTGCAGGCCAAGGATTCCCAGGCACGCGCTGCCGTCGATCTCGACGATGCCCAATTGCGCGCCGGACTGCAGGCCGCAGCGGCAGTGCTCGCCGATTCCGAAGCCTTTGCCGAATGCATCCGCCCCGTGGTGGTCGGATTGGCGATCCGGGCCACGGCGCAAACCGGCGACAACATCGCCGAGCTGGTCAGCGACGGTGACGACGATCTCGACCAGGGAGCGGTTGAGGGCGACGGCGAGGAGCAGGTGCCATCCGCGGAACAGGTCCTCACCGAACGGCTGTTTCCGGACTATCGCGTGCACAGCCGGCACTGGGATGAAGAACAACCCGCCAGTTACTACCAGGGCGAAGACGACGCACTGGCATTGCGCCGCTTGCTGGTGCCTGACCGGCAACGGGTCCGGAGGCTGGCGCACCGGCTGCAGCGGCGATTGCAGGCCTTGCAACTGCGCCGCTGGAGTTTCGACCAGGAACAGGGCCTGCTCGATCCGCGCCGCCTGGGCCGGCTGCTGGTACCGGCGGGTGGCCAGGCGGTGTTCCGGGTGGAACAGGATTCGAAGGTTCCGGAGGCCTGCATCAGCCTGCTGGTCGACCACTCCGGGTCGATGACCGGCCTGCGCCGGCAAATGGCGGCACTGGCGATCGACCTGGCCGTGCATTCACTGGAACTGTGCCGGATCCGCTGCGAGGTGCTCGGTTACACGACCCGCTTTGGTGACGACAATCCAATCACCAGTCACTGGCGCAGCCAAGGTGAACGCACCGCGCCCGGCCGCCTGAATGCGCTGCGGCACATCGTTTACAAACATGCCGAGCAGCCCTGGCGGCAGGCGCGCAGCCAGCTTGGCCTGATGCTGCGCGAGGACTTCGGACACGAGAACATCGACGGCGAAGCCCTGCACTGGGCAGCCCGCCGCCTGCTGCGCCGGCCCGAGCCGCGCAAGCTGCTGATCGTGCTCTCCGATGGCGCTCCATTCGATGCCGCCACCGCACATGCCAACGGCCGTGCCTGGCTGGAGGATCACCTGCGCCAGGTGATCGCCCGGATCGAAGACGGCGCGATACACTTGCTGGCCATCGGCACCGGCCAGGATGTCGGCCGCTTCTATCGCCATGCCTGCGTCGTGCGCCAGCCCGCGCAGGTGCCGGAGGTGATGTTCGAGCAGCTTGGCCAGCTGCTCACCGCACCGACAACCGGGGCCTCGCCGCCATGACCGCCATCGCCGGCATCGTCCGCCACGACCAGGGTCCGGTCGATCGCGGCGCGCTGGAGCGCATGCTCAATGTGCTCACGCCCTATGGCAGCGACGCCCAGCATTGCCGGCCGATGGCCAGCGCCGGTTTCGTGCGCACCCTGCTGCGCTCCTCACCCGAGGATGCCCTGGACCAGCAACCCTGCATCGATGCCGACAGCGGCTGGACCTTGGTGTTCGACGGCCGCATCGACAATCGCGAGGAGCTGGCCGCCGCGCTGGAGCTGGACCTGGCCCGGCTGCGCGCAATGGCCGACTCGGAACTCGTGCTGCACGCCTGGCGGCGCTGGCAGCGCGGCTGCCTGCCGCGGCTGCTGGGTGATTTCGCACTGGCCGCCTGGCAACCACGTGAGCGCCAGTTGGTCCTGGCCCGTGATTACCTGGGCACCCGGCCCCTGCTTTGGCACCAGGGCGAGGGTTTCCTCGCCTTCGCCTCCCTGCCCAAGGCATTGTTCGCCATCCCCGGCGTACCGCGCGAGCTCAGCGAGGAAGGCCTGCACGATTTCCTGTGTCTGCTGCCGCTGCCGGCGGGCAAGACCCTTTACCGGAACATCCGGCGGGTGATGCCGGGTCAATGCCTTGTGGTCGAAGATGGACGCCCGCGCACCGAGACCTGGTACCGCCTGGATGCCCGTAGCGAATTGCGCCTGCCCCGGGACGAAGACTACGTCCAAGCCCTGAACGAACATCTGGAACGGGCCGTGGCCCGGCGCCTGCGCGCCATTGGTCCGGTCGGCTCGGAACTGAGCTCGGGCTTCGACAGCAGCACGGTAACCGCCGTCGCCGCGGCCCAACTGGCCAGCCGCGGCGAACGCCTGCTGGCCTTCACCAGCGTGCCGCGCGAAGGCTTCAATGAGCGCACCCGCCCGGGTACCCACGGTGACGAAGGCCCCGGCGCGCGCGCCGTCGCCGCGATGTACCCCAACATCGACCACATCCTGGTGCACAGCGAAGGCATATCGCCGATGCAGGATCTGGACCTGAACATTGAAGCCCACGACCGGCCGATGTTGAACATATGCAACGCCGTGTGGGTGGAGCGCATGCGCCGGCAGGCGGCACAGCGTGGGGTACGCGTGCTGCTCAATGCCGCCATGGGCAACATGTCGATCTCCCACGATGGGCACACCCTGCTGCCGGCCCTGTTTGGGCGCGGGCGCTGGCTGCGCTGGCGGCGCGAGGCGCTCGGCCTGAAGCGCGCCCTTCCCTACCTGACCTGGCGACGCCTGCTGGCGCAATCGGCCTCGCCTTGGGTGCCGCAGCCGCTGTGGGCCCGGTGGCGCGCCTGGCGTGGTGGCGGCTGGCGCCTGGCCGACTATTCGGCGGTGAATCCCGAGTTCATGGCGCAGATGGACACCGACGCACGTGCGCGTCGTGCCGGTATCGATCTGACCTATCGTTCTGAGCCCGACAGCCGGGCCCAGCGCATCCGGACCCTGCACCTGGTCGACTTTGGAGAATATTCTTTGTCGGTCAACCGGCTCGGACTGGAATCACGCGATCCCGCTGCCGACCGGGAGTTGGTCGAATTCTGTTTGTCCGTGCCAGAGACGCAATACCTGCGAGACGGCCAGTTCCGCTGGCTGTTGCGCCGCACCATGGCCGGTCGCCTGCCGCAGGAAGTCCTGGATTGCCAGACTCAAGGCCTTCAGGGTGCCGACTGGCACGAGACCGTCACTGCCGATCTGCCGCGCATCCGCGAGGAACTGGAACGGCTGGCCGCCCATCCCAGCGCCGGCCGCTACCTGGACCTGCCGGCGCTGAAGGCCTCGCTCGACGACTGGCCTGAAGACGGCTGGCACCGGGTATCGACGGAGCGGCGCTACCGCCTGAAACTGCTGCGCGGGCTGTCGGCCGGCGCCTTCGTGCGCTATGTCGAGAACGACAACCGCTGAGCGCGACAGTCGCCTGGGACGCGAACGCCCCACAAGAAAAGCCGTGCCGACCAATTGATCGTCCCCCTGGCCGACACAGGAACAGCCGGCGCAGGAAGAAGAACGGCGACAAAATCGTGGCAAAATTACAGCGTGCAGCCACCAGCCCGGTGAGCATCGCCGCCACCCCGGCTCAGCCCCGCGTTTCAGCCACCAGCCACTCCAGATAGGCAGGCAGGCCGTCCGCCACCGGCACGGCGATGATTTCCGGCACCTGATAGGGATGCAGCTGTTGCAGACGCGCAACCAGCGCCTGGTAGCGGTCGGCCACGGTCTTGATCACCAGCAGTACTTCGGCTTCCTCGACCACCTGACCCTGCCAGCGGTACGTCGATGCGGTCAGCGGCAGCCGGTTGACACAGGCGGCCAGCCGTTCCTCGACCAGGGCGCGTGCCAGCCGGGCGGCGCTGTCATCGTCCGGACAGGTGTTGAGCACGACCAGCGCGTGCCGGTCGGGAGCGGAATCGGTCACCACGGCGAGGCTCCAAAATCACGGGAGCACACACACTGGCGGCAACCCGATGCCCGATCAAGCACCGCCGGCGCCAGCCAGCCCGGTCGGCCAGCCGACCTGTTGCGGATCGGACGGGACCGCACCGGCGCTAGTCCGGCCGCCGGGCCGGGCAGGACCGGGCACAGATTTTTCATCACCCCCCTTGAAAGCACCCCGCCGCCTCCCCAACTTGATGGGCACCGGCGGACTTGATCCGGCCTGGGTGTGTCGCCAAAATTGGCACTCACCACGGTCGAGTGCTGACAAGACCGCCATAAACCCCACCTAATCAATAACTTGCATCAGGGTACCCATCATGAAGATTCGTCCTTTGCATGATCGCGTCATCATCAAGCGCCTGGAAGCCGAGACCAAGTCGGCCGGCGGCATCGTGATCCCCGACAGCGCCACCGAGAAGCCGATCAAGGGTGAAGTGCTGGCCGTGGGCAACGGCAAGATCCTGGAAAGCGGCGACAAGCGCCCGCTCGACCTGAAGGTCGGCGACAAGGTGCTGTTCGGCAAGTACAGCGGCACCGAGGTCAAGGTCGATGGCGACGAACTGCTCGTCATGCGCGAAGAAGACGTCATGGCGGTGATCGAGGGCTGATCGGCGCCGGGCGGCGGGCGTCCTTGCCGCACCGGAACGCCATCGCGCCGGCCCAGGCCGGCCCAAGATGGCATCCGGTCAGGCAGATGACGCCGCGAGTCCCTGTTCCCGTGTCCTCCAATCGCCTTTCCATTCAAGAACCTTACGTTTAAAGAGATTACTCACATGGCAGCCAAAGAAGTCCGTTTCTCAGAAGACGCCCGCTCGCGCATCCTCAGTGGTGTCAACATCCTGGCCAATGCGGTCAAGGTGACCCTGGGCCCGAAGGGCCGCAACGTCGTGCTCGACAAGAGCTTCGGCGCTCCCACCATCACCAAGGACGGCGTCTCCGTCGCCAAGGAAATCGAACTGGCCGACAAGTTCGAGAACATGGGCGCGCAGATGGTCAAGGAAGTCGCTTCCAAGACCTCCGATGTCGCCGGTGACGGCACCACCACCGCCACCGTCCTGGCCCAGGCCCTGGTCCGCGACGGCCTCAAGGCCGTGGCCGCCGGCATGAACCCGATGGACCTCAAGCGCGGCATCGACCAGGCGGTCAAGGCCGCGGTCGAGCAGCTCAAGAGCCAGTCCAAGCCCACCGCCGACGACAAGGCGATCGCCCAGGTCGGCACGATCTCCGCCAACTCCGACGAGAACATCGGCAACATCATTGCCGAGGCGATGAAGAAGGTCGGCAAGGAAGGCGTGATCACGGTCGAGGAAGGCTCCGGCCTGGACAACGAGCTGGATGTCGTTGAAGGCATGCAGTTCGACCGCGGCTATCTGTCGCCGTACTTCATCAACAACCAGCAGAACATGTCGGTGGAGCTGGAATCCC
>CAZUZT010000025.1:0-3631 GCA_964624575.1 uncultured Rhodanobacteraceae bacterium
CCCGTTCGATGGTGAAGCGGCCAAAGGCCACGCCCAGATCCCAGCCCCGGCCGGTGCCCGCCAGTGCCAGGGACACCACACCCTTGGTCATCACCTGGCCGCGGGCCGATTTCACCGCGCCGGCATGGGCTTCGGCATTGACGTAGGAGCCCAGGATCTCATCGATATGGCGGACGCCGGAGAAGGTGCCGACGCCATCCTCGATCGAGGATTTGCCAAAGCTCAGCCCGCCGCCGCGGGCACTCAGGCGCACGCGCATGCTTTGCCCATTGTCGCAACTGACCGTACCGGTGCCAGACGCGGTTTTGTAGAAGACCGACCAGCCCTGCAACTGGAACTGCATCTGGCAGCTCTGGTTCTGGCTGCTGGCCGGTGCGCTCATGGCCAGGGCCAGGACCGGTGCCAGGGCGACGGCCAGCAGGCGGTTGCGCAGGGTGCGGAATCGTGGGTTCGTCATGTGAAGTTCCAAAAATACGTTGGGCAAGGTCATTGTCATGGTCGGCGGCGCCGGCGGGGGTTGGCGTGAAATGCGCGGCCGCCGGCCATTCCGGTGCCAGTATGCCTGCAGCCGGGCGCTGGCCGAAGACCGTTGGCGCGTGGCTGTGAGCGGTCGCCTGATTACTAGCCGGAAGCAGCCTCATCGCGGTCGATGACAACGCTCGGGCCGCCGTCCGACGCCGTGCCAGCGTCGTCCAGCAGATCGGACAGGGTCTGATCCTTCTCCTGCCAGATGCCGTTCAGCCATTGCTGGAAACGGGCGCGTGCGGCGGGATCGTGTTGCCAGTTTTCGGGCACCAGATCGCGAGGCACTGGTCGCCGCTGCACGTGCACCTGCACCTGGGGCACCTGGTTCAACAGCAGCTGGCGCATTCCCGGCCGGCCGGCCGGATAGGCGATGGTGATGTCGAGCATGGCCTGCAACCCGTCGCCCATGGCATCGATCACGAAGGCGATGCCGCCGGACTTGGGCTTGAGCAGGTGCCGGTAGGGCGAGCCCTGGCGGCTGTGCTTTTCAGCGGTAAAGCGGGTGCCCTCGACGAAGTTCATCACCGATACCGGCAACTGGCGGAATTTGTCGCAGGCGCGCCGGGTGGCGTCCATGTCACGGCGGCCAAGCTCCGGGTTGCGGGCAATGTCGCGCCGGCTGTAGCGGCCCATGAACGGAAAATCCAGCGCCCACCAGGCCAGACCCAGTACCGGAATCCAGAACAGCTGGCGCTTGAGAAAGAAGCGCAACAGCGGGATGCGCCGGTTGAATGCGTACTGCAGCACCAGGATATCGACCCAGCTCTGGTGGTTGGCGATCACCAGATAATGACCGGCACGGTGCAGGTCGCCATCGCCCCGGACCAGGATGCGGGTGTCGGTGAAGTGCCGGATCATCCAGCTGTTGAAGCCGATCCAGCTTTCAGCGATGCCGGTCAGCAGGCCGTTGCAGGCGCGCCGCCAGGCCGGCACGGGCAGCAGCGCCTTGAGCAGGGCAATGATCAGCAACGGCGTGGCATGGACAACGGTGCTGATACTGGCCAGCACGGTGATGCCGCCGATGCGCCACCAGCCGCTCATGTCACGCCAGGGCGCGTGCGGCCCGGCCCGATGCGCCCGATGGCATCAGTCGCTGGACTCGAAGCCATCGGCGAAGATCAGGTCGTGGTCGACAATCTGGTAGTGCAGGCTGCCCGAAAAGGTCCGCGGCGTTGCGGGGTTGCTGGCGAATGCTTCATGGCCGCCCATGGCGGTGTTGCTGAACAGGACGATATCGTCATTGTTCCAGGTGGTTTGGGGCGCCGTCGAGGCCGTGCCGGTGTAGCGGATGCCGGCGGACGGGGTGATTGAGTGCAGGTACACGCTGACCATGCCGGCACTGTCGACGGCGATCGGCACGTCCAGATCGAAGGCCGCCGGCAGGTCACCACCTTGGCTGAGCCCGGTCACGGTCTGGCTCAGGGTCCAGCCGTCAGCGCTATCGACATGCCCGATGTAGTTTCCGGGCCGGGTCCAGACCTGCACCTGCACCGGAATGCCGCTGTTGCCATGGATTGGCGTGTCGAAGGCCAGCAGGAGCAACGGCTGGCTGACGGCCTGCAGCCGCATGTGCACCCCGCCTGCGCCGTTGTTGGCCGGTGCCGTGGTCAGGGTGCCCGGATCGATACCGGCCGGCGACAGCATCGGCCACGCCGGGCCCGCAGCCGTATGGCCATTGGCCGCCACGGTCCCGGAGCCGGCCAGGGCATTGAATGTCACGGCAACCAGGCCGGTTGCCAGGAAAATCCAACCTTTCAAGCGCATCGCAAAACCCCCTGTGGTGTAGCAGATGACCATGGCAGCGGTGACCGGTGACACGGCCTGGTGGCTATTTTTACCGGTTGTGGCCCGATCCCGCCGGGCGACTATATGGCCATTGCCACCCTGATCGCCACAGCCGGCCAGCAAGCGGCAGGGTCGGGCGCCGGCCAGGTCCGGGACGCATTCGGGCCGTGGCGGCACCCTGGAACCGGACCTCGTCACGGCCGTCCGGAGCCGAAGGCAAGGTGGTATAACAGAGCGCAACGTACCTGCCCGAACCCGTTCCCGAAGGAGAAAAGCATGTCCCGACATCTTGCTGGCGTACTGTGTGCGGCTCTTGCCTGGTCGGCACCGGCCCTGTCCGAGGGGGACTCGGAATTGCGTAGTCTGGCCAACAACCTGTTCGCGCCGATTCCCGATGCGCCGACGCTGATCCAGGAGCGTGAACTCAATGCCGAGCAGATCGAACTGGGCCGGATGCTGTTCTTCGAACCGCGCCTGTCGAGCAGCCACATCATCACCTGCAACACCTGCCACGCCATCGGCACCGGTGGCGCCGACAATATCCCCGCCTCGATCGGCCATGGCTGGCAACGCGGGCCGCGCAACTCGCCCACGGTACTCAATGCCGTGTTCAATGCCGCCCAGTTCTGGGATGGCCGCGCCAGCGATCTGGCCGAGCAGGCCAAGGGACCGGTCCAGGCCAGTGTCGAAATGAACAGCACGGTGGAACTGGTGGAGACCACGCTGCGCAGCATTCCCGAATACGTGCAGGCCTTCGGGCGGGCCTTCCAGGGTGAACAGCAGCCGGTCACGTTCGAGAACATGACCCGCGCCATCGAGGCCTTCGAGATCACCCTGGTGACGCCGGACTCGCGCTTCGACCAGTTCCTGAAGGGTGAGGATGCGCTCGACCAACGCGAGCTTTCCGGCCTGGGGCTGTTCGTCAACAAAGGCTGCATCGCCTGCCATTCAGGCATCAATCTGGGCGGCCAGGCTTACTTCCCGTTCGGGGTAATCAAACGGCCGGGCGCCGAGATCCTGCCCGAAGAGGACAAGGGCCGGTTCACCGTGACCAATACCGCCACCGATGAATATGTGTTCCGCGCCTCGCCGTTGCGCAACATTGCCCTGACCGCACCGTACTTCCACAGCGGTGAGGTCTGGAGCCTGGAAGAAGCGGTGGCGATCATGGGCACCAGCCAGCTGGGCCATGAGTTGAACGAAGAAGAAGTGGCTGACATCACCGCCTTCCTGCGCACCCTGACCGGGGTCCAGCCCACGGTGACCTATCCAATCCTGCCGGCCAGTACCGATCGCACCCCCCGGCCGAGCCATTGATGCC
>CAZUZT010000025.1:3731-15946 GCA_964624575.1 uncultured Rhodanobacteraceae bacterium
AACATCCCGGCCGAACTGCTGTAACACCCGGCATGTGGGGACGCCCGCGACGCTGCCCCGGCAGCGCGCGGGCGTTTTTGTTTCGCGGGGTGGTGTTCCCACAGTCCCCAGTACGTGCCGGCTCCGCAGTATGTATGCTGCCAGCCAAGGGGTTGGTCGGAACAAACGAAAAACATAAGGACGTGTCATTGACCCACATGCGCAGGATGTATCGGACGGCAATATTCCGTGCTCTTGGTCTGGCCGCGGCCATTGCCGTGCTGTCAGCCTGTGTCAGCCACCAGAGCAAACACACCCCCTTGCCGTCAGCGATGCGGCCGACGTTGGCGAGAAGCGCGGTGCAACTGCAGGTGGCGCCAGCCAGCGATCTGATGGTGCGGACGCCGGCCCAGAAAGGTGCCTTGATAGCCAGCATGTTGCTCGGACCCATCGGTGGTGCCGCCGGTGCAATGAGCACCGAAGCCCGGTCCAAGACGCTGGGGCGCGAACTGGTCCGGCAGACCGGTCTCCAGGAACCCGGTGCCCAGCTCGGACAGCGCCTGCTCACCGTTCTGGAGCAACAGTTTGATGTTCGTCACGGCCTGTCACCGATCCACCTGACCGTGGCGACCGTCCACTGGCTGGTCAGTGGCGACGGCCTGACCAGCCATCTGGATGTGGCACTGACCGATACCCGCAACGGGCAGCGCCTGGCGGATGCCCAGTGTCGTTACCGCAGCCCCAAGGCTGAGCGGCCGAAGAACCTGGACGCGGCACTCGCCGACGACGCCGCCTTCGTCAAGTTGGCCCTGGACAAAGCCGTCGATGAGTGTGTTGGCATCGTTGACCGGATGCTGGCGCCCTGATCACTGGCGGCTTTTGCCCGCCGGTTTGATGGCCAGTTTGTGGGGAAACCTGATCGGGACGGACAAGCTGCGCTCACGCTGGCTGTGATCCCTGGAGCACACCGCGCCGGTGTGCCGGGTTATGGGCCATCCATCAAGGCACCGACGGCACCAGGGTGACGTTCTGGCGGTGCAGAACCGTGCCGGCGGCGAGCACGGCATGGATGTCCGCCTGCAACGTTCCGGTCTGGCCCGCAGCGGCTGGCCGCACGGTCAGGGTGCCGGCCGGTGACTGCTCCTGCCACGGCCGCTCGCAGTCATCGCAGCCGCGCTGGCGCCACAGGGCAATGCTGACGGCACCGCTGCCGCGCCAACGCGTGCTGCCGGCCAGCCAGCGTGCTTCACCGGCGTCATCAAAGCCGTAGACAACGGCCTCGATCCGATTGCCGCGCTGGTGCAGGCCCAGGCGCCAGCTCGATCCGCCGCCGATGTGTTCCTGCCACAGGCCGGTTAAAGGCGTGCCTTCAGCCAACAGGTGCGGAAGGGCGCAATGTTCCCGGCGGCCGCCGGCGCCGTCGGGCATCAGCCATTGCGCCCGCGGATGCAGGGTGTACTGGTCGACATCGGCACAGACCGCCTCGTAGGGGCCGGCATGAAAATCCACGGCATGGCCGGGCTGCACCGTGCCACCGCCCTCCGGCTGCGGCCGCAGGAACCGGTCGGCCCAACTGCCGCGACCGTCATCGGGCGCATCGATAGCACCATGACTGTGCAGCCAGACCGGCTCGCCGGCATCATCGAATTCACGCACCAGCAACTGCAGCCGGTCACCATGGCGATACGCGTCCAGCCGCGCGGCGCTGCGGTCGGCGGCGTAGATGCCCGGTTGTGGCAGGCGCCGGGGCGGTGTGTGATCCAGCCAGTGGCAGTCCAGGGCGGCGTCCAGCACCTCGTCACGCCTGGCGGCCAGGCCGGCACGGCTGGGATGGACATGGATATCGGGCACCAGGCCATTGGGCTGGGTGGCGCGGCCGTCGGGGTACTGCACGGCCATGCCGCTGAAGTAGGCCGTGACGCGGCCGGGCAGCTGGATGTACGTGATCTCGCCATCACCGGCCGCGGTCTGGCTGCCCAGGGTCAGCGCCCGGCCGGTGCCTTGCAGGATCATCACCGCGTATTCGGACGCCGAGATCGTGTCCTCGTCATGCAATGCCAGGATGCGGCCCGCGTAGCGCGGCCCGGCGTGGCCCTGGAACGACACTGGAAAGCCGTTGAAGCTGCCCGGCCGGGTCAGATCCGGCACGGTCAGCCAGCTGGCTTGGCGCGGTGCATCGTAAAGCCAGTTGGCCAGGGCAAAGATGGCATCGTCCGGCGGATAGCCGCGGGCATCCACCACCAGCGCATCGGTGTCGGCTACCTGCTGCATCGCCCACGGCACCATGGCCCGTGCCAGTTGCCCCAGATTGAGCACGCCGATGCGGCAACCGGGCTGCTGCACCACCCGCACCGGCGGCCGCGGATTGGCCTGCAGAAGGTGCCAGTTGTCATGGTTGCGCGGCAGTGTCGCCCGATGGCGGCTGCCATCGACACGGCGCAGGTGGAAGCGGCCGGGATTGTCGCGCCCGGCGGTGATCCAGCTGGCGGCCCAGTCATGGCGCCAGATCGGGTTCGAGCCGTAGCTGGTCGCCAGCCAGTTCCGGTGCAGGTGCCGGGCCGGGATGTCATCGACCGCCAGCAACTCGTCGCCGGGTGAGACGTCGCCCGCTTCCGGCAGCACCCGCGTCACCACCAGCCGGCCCTCGATCAGGCCGACGCGGAACGGTGCCGTGCCCGAAGACGACGTCACCGCCACCGGTTGCGGCGCCAGGTGGGCATGGGATTCGCCGATCGCGGCGGTGAACTGGCGCAGCCGCAGCAGCCAGTCCATCCAGCTCTCGACCGCAAGGGCTGCCGGCAGATGGATGGCCAGCGCCTGCGCCCAGTCACCGGGGATCACATCGTGATAGGGAAAGAAATACTCGATTGCGTTCCAGAACCGGAACAGGGCCAGCACGCGTTGCGGCCGCTCCGGCAGCAGTTGGCCGCTGTCGCCGGCATCGGCACTGAAGTCTGCGATCCCGTGCCGGCCGCTGTCGACGTAGCACTGCTGCTGGGGCCGCTGCGCCGCCAGCCAGGCCAGGTGCCGGATCTGGCTGGCCGGCAGGGGCGCCTGCCGGATCCAGAGGGGTGTCCCCGCATCCGGCGCCTGTCCGGAAACCGGGCCGGCGGCGGCCAGCAATGCCTGCACGGCATCAGCGAGCCCGGAGGCGGTTTCGGCGCTCTCGAAACGGGGCAGGGCGGCGAACAGCGCCTGATCCCAGTCGACCTGGCAGGCGACCACGGCAGGATGGTGATATTTGGCCAGCCCCCAGATGCGGGCAAACAGCACCATGGCGTCCACCCAGCCATCGGCCTGCCACGGATCCTGATTGCGCCCGGGACGGGCCGGGAGCGGGTTGGCCGTGGCGGCGCTGGCGGCGATGGTCGTGGCAGTCGGGATCCGCTCGTCGACCCGGTCCGGCGTCGCCGCCCGGGCTGATGGCGGCGACAGTGCCCCGGCGGCCAGGGCCGCCAGCAAGATCACCGGCATCACCGGGAGCCTGCGCGGCAGAGGGCCTCCGGATCGCAACGGCGCCGGTGCGTTCGCCGCGGACGGTTCCGCCGCGCAGATTTCCAGCCCGGCGGCGATGAAGGTCGGGCAGGGCAGCTGCCGGCAGCGAATGTTCGGTTTCATGACGTGGCGGCCGTATCCGTGATGACTTACGAATCATGACGTAGTTTTCTGGCCAGGAACAGCCGGCAAGGGCGGGGATGCGCTGTCTGCCTGCATCACGCTGCCCTACTGCGGCCCAACCATATGCCGGGCGCGGATATGCCCGGGGGTATGGAGATCAAAAAAACCGTGACCATGATCTCGAATGAGCCGTATCGGCACAGAATTTGCAATGGCAATTGGCCCGATTTCATGCAATTTGCACAGACGTTGACGAAACCGGAAGCGGCATGCACTCTAGCCATGCGCGTTCATGAAAGCAGCCGGCCGGGGGCACGGGCCAGCGGCATCGAACAATCAAAGACGCGCCATGACCTGGCCCGGCTCCATCCGGATCCAACCTGATAGATATTTCGCCGACGCCTTCCATATCGGTGAATGAGAGGATTGAAAATGCGTACTGAAATGTTCCAGCAAGTGCTTGAAGAACTGCAGGGCTCCTCGGCCGACGTCGAAGCGTCGGCGCTGATCTCCACCGATGGCCTGATGATCGCCTCGGCGCTGCCGCAAGGCATGGACGAGGACCGGGTCGGCGCCATGTCCGCGGCCCTGCTGTCGCTGGGCGACCGCGCCGCACGGGAACTGGCCCGCGGCACCCTGGAGCGGGTCCTGCTGCAGGGCGAGAAGGGCTACGTGATCATGGGCGCGTCCGGCACCGAGGCCGTGCTCACCGTGCTGGCCAAACACAACGCCAAGCTGGGCTTGCTGTTCCTGGACATCAAGCGCGCCGCCGAAGCCCTGTCCAAGCTGGTCTGAGGAAGTACGCCATGAGTTATCCATCCATGCAGCCTGCCGCAGGCGCGCAGGAGGTGACGCTGTCGCTCCATGACGGCAACCAGCGCACCGTCCATGTCACCGAGCAGGAGCGTCCCTATCCCAAGGGGCGCCTGATCGTGTCGCGCACCGACACCAACGGCATCATCACCCACGCCAACGAGGCCTTCATCGAGATTTCCGGCTACACCCGTGATGAACTGATCGGGCAGCCACACAACGTCCTGCGCCATCCGGACATGCCGCACGCGCTGTTCCAGAGTTTGTGGGAGACCATGGCCGCCGGAAAAAAATGGCACGGCTACATCAAGAATCTGTGCAAGGACGGTTCCCATTACTGGGTCTACGCCACGGCCGTACCCAATGTCCGCCAGGGCAAGGTGATCGGTTACGCCTCGGTGCGCCGTGAGCCGTCACGGCGCAAGATCGACGAAGCGATCGCCGCCTACAAGGCCCAACGCGCCAAGGAAGGAGCCGCGTCATGACCATGAATGTGCTGATTGCCCCGGATTTTGCGCCCGAGCATTTTGCCGGCTGGCACATGCTCAATACCCACTTGCAGAAGAAAACCGGCCTGAAACTGCATCTGATGACGCCGGGTTCGCCGAAAGAGCAGAACGAGCTGATCGCGGCCGGCAAGGTCGACCTGATCTACGCCAACCCGTTCGACTCGGCCGCCATGGTGCGCGAATCCGGTTTCCGGGCCGTGGCCCGGCCCAAGGGCAAGTCCAACGAGATGGTCATCGCCACCGGTGCCGATTCGCCGGTCGATGCCGTCGAGGGCCTGAAGCCGGGCAGCCGCATCGCCCTGACCGACAACAAGGACGTCAAGCTGATCGGCCTGCGCCTGCTGGAACCGGCCGACCTGGCCGAATCCGACCTGCAGTTCGTGCCCGTGGAGAACTACCAGGCGGCCGCCCGCCAGGCGATCAAGGGCGAGGTCGATGCCAGCTTTTTCCTGGCTGAAGCCTTCCATTCGCTGTCGCGCCTGAGCAAGTCGCAGATGAAGGTGCTGATCGAAAGCAACCTGGCCGACATCTCCCACGTCTTGCTGGTCAGCCCGAAGGCGGCCGAGCACGCCGAGGGCATCGTCAACGCCCTGGTGGGCATGACCGGTGCCGCCGATGGCCAGACGATCCTGGATGAGCTGGGCCTGTCCAAAGGCTTCGAAGCCATCGAGGAAGAGGACATGGAGTTCATGATTGACCTGATGGAAACACTGCTGGATTGACCGGGCAGGGCAGTGCGCGGCGGGTCTGCGCGCTGCCCCTGGACAGCCAAGGCTGGATCCCAATGCCAAGCTGCGCCAGGCCGCGACCTGGGCACAGGAAAGGAGTGCTGCAACGATGAGTGGCATGGGTCTGTCTTTCCGCGAGCGCTTCCGGCGCGCCGGCCAGCGCGTGCTGCAGCGGCCGACTGATCCGCGCGCGCATCTGTTCCGGATCCGGGTGGCGGCCAGGCTGCCCGGTGCCGAACCCCTGCAGGGTGCACTGGCCGACATGCTCAGCCACTGTGATCCAGATCACCAATGGCTCCATACACTGCTGGATGAAAGCCGGGCACATGAGCGTCTGCCCACCCATGTCATCGACGCATTCGTCCGGCAGGCCGCCAGGGGGCAGCGCCTGCCGCGGGTGAACAGCCTTGCGACCCGCTGGTGCGTCCTGGCGATGCCGTCGCTGGACGTACCGGCACGTGCCCAGCTGTGCAGCGTCGATGATTCGCGTGACCTGGCCAACCACGCGCTGCCGTCGATCCTGGCTGGCAACGAAGTCGTTGAACGCGAGTTCCTCGATCATTGCGAAGGTGCCAGCGACACAGTGGCCTTCATGCTGGCCCGGCGACGCCTTCACCAGGAACGACGTGAACTGTCGCCGCGCTGGCTGGAAGTGGCCCAGGTCCTGCAACACGGGGGCGGGGCATGAGCGGCCTGTTGCTGGCCGGCCTGCCCGACCGGGAGGTGGCCATCATCGAAGTGCTGGTCAGCATGACCTGGCGCGACCTGTCCTGTATTGCCCTCAAGCACAGGCGGCTGCCCAGCGCACCGGTGCAGGATGCGCCGGCACGCGACTGCCAGCTGTGCCTTGTCGACCTCGCCGGCCTGGGCCTGCGTGAGCATTCGAGCCAGAACCAGGCGCGGCTGCTGGCGCTGCTGGAGGGGCGATCGGCGGTCCTGCTTGTCCGTGGCGATGACGGCGAGGGCTGGAGCAATGCCAGCCTTGCTCTGCCGCCGCGCCAGCAACTGGAGATCTTGACCCGCCCCTACGGCAGCGCCGCCCTGAAGGAGGCGCTGCAGAAAATCATGGTTGCACAGGCCCCGGCCCGCCGTGCCAATGCCATAGCCGCTGCATCCGGAAACGGCGGCAACAATGGCACCGGCCAGCAACGGCGCGACCAGGCAACCCGGGCTTTTCTCGGCCTGGGCCAAGGCGGATTCGATCGACTGCTGCAGGTGTTTCCGGCCGTGCGACAGATACCTTTGATGCGCCTGATCGGTCAGGTGCTGCCGGCATCGGGCGGCCATCTGGTGCATCTGGGTCCAAGCACCTTTGTGATGGATTTCCGTGCCGGCTGGCTGGCATCGGCCTATCCCGTATCGCCGGCGGTGATGCGGATGCTCAGCCACCGCCTGGATGGCCTGACCGTTGAACCACTGCCAGCGGCCCGGATCAAGCCGGCCCTGCACCGCCATTTCCCGCAGGCCTCGCAGCGCGCGCTGCGACCGCTGGATGTGATCACCTGGGAACTGGTCAGTGGCGCGCTCGGGCAGACGCCCTTGGAAGCCAAGGGTGACCTGGCCTTGCACCTGTGGCGCTTTCCCAACTTCACCCAGTTGCAGCAGGTCAGCCCGCTGGACGTGCAACTGGCCGCCATCTGTGCGCGCTCGCCCCAGTCCCTGCAACAATTGCTGCGTGCCTTTCCCGGCCAGGAGCAGCCGGTGTACCGCTTTTGCGTACTGGCCATCGTCAGCGCACTGGCCGTGGTACTGACCAACGGTGCGCCCGGCCACGAGCACGCGACGGCGTCCACTGCGCAGCGGTTGCCGCTGGCCGGCCAGCCACAACGGGGCTTCCTCAAATCGTTGCTCGACCGACTGTTCTAGACCCGCGGAGCCATGGCTAATATCTACAAACTCGCATTCACAGGGCCGGTGGGCGCCGGCAAGACGACGGCGGTGCAATCGCTGTCGGACATCGACGTGGTGCACACTGAAGCGACCACCTCCGATGAGGTGCGCGACCTGAAGAGAACCACCACCGTGGCCATGGATTACGGCCTCATGCGTCTGGACAACGGTGACCAGGTGCGTCTGTACGGCACCCCCGGCCAGAAGCGTTTCGACTTCATGTGGGACATCCTCACCGAGAACGCCCTGGGCCTGGTGCTGATGCTGCGCGGCAATGCTCCCGATCCCGTCGCCGACCTGCGCACCTATGTCCACGAGTTCCGCAGCTTCATCGACCGGACTTCGCTGGTGGTGGGCATCACCCATACGGACAATGGCGGCTGGCAGGTGCGGCAGGCGGTTTCGCGCGCCATGCGGGCGCTGGATCTGCCCGCCACCGCCATGGAGACCGATGCCCGCAACCGCACGCACATGGCGCTGCTGGTACAGGCATTGGTGCATGACATTGATCCGTTCACCGGCCTGGGACAATGACCTGTGTCCACTGCTTTGGTCACAGCTGTTGGCGCACACCCGGGCCCGTTCCCGCCCGCGGCCGGTGGCTGCCGATGTCGCCACGCCAACAATCCACGGCGCCGCAGCATGCCGGCCCGCAACGCGGTCTCCCGGGCCGATGACTGACGGGGCCGACCAGGCCACCCTGGCCATGGCAAACGATCCGTATCTGGCGTTGACGCCTGCCGGCGCTCTCCATGCCCATGCCGTGCAGGCACCCGATGCCGAACGCGCCGCGCTGCAGGCACTGATGCCCCGGGGGCCGCTGCTCCGGCACAGTGAGTGGCTGACGATGGCCGCTCCACCGCCGGCTTTGCTCGAGCGGGCGCTCGAGGAAGGGTGGCTGCACCCGGTACAGCGCCCGTTGCAGGCGCCCGATGTGCGCCTGGACAACTACCTGCCACACGCCATTGCCGGCCTGTCGGGCACGCGCACGGCGGCGCTCGCCTCCGAGGACGGGTTCTGCCTGGCCCGGGTCGGTTACCCGCAGGCCGAAGCCGACACCCTGTGCGTGATGGCCGCCGACTTCTTCGGCTTCGTCCAGCGCCAACACCTGCGCGGCTGGACCGGCACCGGCCGCGCCGTTTCCTTCCATGAAGGCATCGACCTGCTGCTGCCCAGCACCACGCTGTGCCAGTTCTGGGTCGACGACGTCGGCTACTGGCTGATCCTGGGCGATGAGCCGCTGCTCAACAATCGCGCCCTGGTCAACCTCATCTGGGGCCTGCGCTGCGCCGGCAGCAAATTCGCCCCACGTTGATGCACGTTCGGGTCAACGCAGCCGGCTTCGTGTAGTGCCCCGGCGTCTTCCCGCCACCTGGTATGCCGGTGACAGGCATGACGGCCTGAGGCCGTGCCGGAAAGCCAACCGTGTGCGGCTGAAAAACAGACGGCAGATACGTGCATTGTGCGTTTGCACAATGCGTAGAATCCGTTCGCTGCCTGACCAGACCGCATCGCGGCCAGCGCAGCCTTCCAAGTCCCTTCCTTCCAGGAAACTCCGTTGATGAAATCAGCTGCGACGCAATCCCGCGCCGGCCTGCTGGCGGCCACCATCGCCCTGGCATTCACCGGTACGACATTCGCCGGCAAGCACGACGCCAGCACCCAGGCACTGACTCTGGGCGTGCACGCGCCCCAGGCGGTTATCGAACTGGCCACCGGCAGCCAGGCTGCAGACGGCGCCATGGTTGCCGTCTACAACCCCGACTACCGCGCCAGGTTGGCGGCACCCGAAACCATGGCCCGCGAATACCTGGCTGCCCGCGGTCATGAACTGGGCCTGGGCCGCAGCGCCGATGCCGACCTGGTCCATCGGGCCACGCGTCCCGGCTCGCACCTGACGGTGGTGCGCTTCCGGCAAGAGCAGGCCGGCGTGCCGGTGTATGGCAGCGATGTTGCCGTCACCGTGGCGCCGGATGGCCGCATCGTCTACGTCGCCAACGCCGCTGTCCGCAACCTGGCCAGCGTCGATACGCGCGAAGCCGTGAGCGGCAAGGATGCCCTGACCCGGGTACAGGACTATCTGGGCGTCGACGCCACGCACCTGGATCTGGTCGACAAGGTGATCTACCGGGGTTCGGCGGGAACGCATCTGGCCTGGCAGGTCACGGTGCAGGCGGATGGACTGGCCGGCACCTGGCAGGTGCTGGTCGACGCCCATGACGGCAGCGTGCTCCGGGCTGCGGACACCAACATCTACTCCGGCCACCGTGACGCCATGCGTGCGGATGGCACCGGCTGGGTATTCCTGCCCGATCCGCTGTCCAGCACCCGCAGCAACTATGGCGACCCGGGTTACACCGATGCCAATGACGCCGACTCGCCGCAGCTCACCGCGGCCCGGGTGCAGGTGCCGCTGCGCGACATCACGTTCAGCGGCGGCAACTACAGCCTGGCCGGGCCGTACGCGGTGTGCTGGGAATGGGAGGCACCCAATGACAACGACTGCCCGGTGCAATCGTCGAATGTCTTCAACGTCACCCGAAACCATCTCAACTTCGAGGCGATCAACGGCTACTACCACCTGGACCGCTTCATGCGCTACGTCAACGAGACGCTGGCCGTGCCCGCGATGCCGGTGCGCTACTCCGGTGGCGTGCGCTACGACGCCCATGGTGCCAACGGCGCCGACAACGCCTACTACCAGCCTTCGACCGATGCCATCGTCTTCGGCGAGGGCGGCGTCGACGATGCCGAGGACGCCGATGTCCTGGTCCATGAGCTCGGCCATGCCATCCACAACTGGGTAACCAATGGCGGCCTGTCGCAGGTTCAGGGCCTGTCCGAAGGCACCGGCGACTACCTGGCCATGGCCTACAGCCACAGCCTGGACGAGCACCTGTGGACGCCGGCCGATCCGCAGTGGTACCGGGTGTTCAAGTGGGACGGCCACAACCAATACTGGAACGGGCGTGTCACCAACTTCCAGCTGCAAGTGACGTACCAGAACCTGCCGGGCTCGATCCACTCGGCCGGCCAGTACTGGGCCTCGTGCAACCGCGAGGCACGCGATGTCATCGGCGGCGAACTGATGGACCGGGCCTTCCTGGTCGGCCTGTCGATGACCGGCAGCAGCAGCAACCAGCGCGATGCCGCGCAGGCGGTGATCAATGCCGCTGCCCAGATGGGTTATACGCAAGCACAAATCAATGCCATCGGCGTGGCCTACAACTCGGGCAACAGTGCCGGCAACACCGGCTGTACCTACAACGTCACCGTTCCGCAGGTTTCACAGGAGCCGCTGCCGCAGATCACCCCGGACGAGATCAGCGAAACCGTGTTCGAGGGCGAATCGGCAATGGTGACGCTGGCCATTGGCAACGTGGGCCAGCAGGCCCTGGTCTGGTCGCTGAGCGCCTCAACCGACCTCTGCGCCAGCGCGGCAACGCTGCCGTGGCTGAGCTGGACGCCGGGCAGCGGCAGCGTCAACCAGAACCAGGTCGACGAGGTCGACGTGCTGCTGGATGCCGACAACCTGACCGAAGGTCTGTACCAGGCGCACCTGTGTGTCCAGACCAACGATGCCGACAATGCCGTGCATGCCATTCCAGTGACCCTGGCGGTGCAGTTCGATGATTTCATCTTCAGCCACGACTTCGAGTGCCACGCCGGGCTTGAAGAATGCGCGGACCCGGATGTCGTCGAGTCCGGGCTGATCAACCATGCCCTGGCCGACAGCATCAACGGCACCTCGATCAACTGGCTCAGCGGCGAGATTGTCGACAGCGATCCCCAGAGCGGTTCGGACATCAACCTGTACAGCAGCGGGGGCCTGGCCATCTGGTGGAACTACGCGCCGTCCCTGAGCGCTGGCGTGGCCGTGGCGAGCAACTCCTCCAACCTGTCGGTGCTGGCCAGCGGTGCCGTGGTCGGTCCCGCCTCGGTGTTCAGCCGCACCAGTGGCGGCATGAGCGACTGGCGCAACGGCACCACGGGTTATCTGGGCTTCCGGTTCAACTGCTCGGCACTGCCCGAACCCCCGCCAGGCAATGTCTGCTATGGCTGGATGGAACTGGAGACCACGGCCGGCGGCGGCTATCCGGCCACCATCGTCCGTTACGCCTATAACCGGGCCGGCAATTCGATCGCCGTTCCTTAGATCGCGGCGGGCCGCCAGCGTGCTGCTGGCGGCCTCCCGGACACGACGTTGCCGTTCCAGCCGCCGTTGCCCTGGGCGGCAGCGGCAGGGCTCAGCGCCGAAGCCGCAAGGGCAGGGCGATGCCCCGGCCGGCAGGAAGGTACGATTGAGCTGGCCCGATGGCAGCCGGCGGCGCCGTCACCATGCCGGAGCGGAGCGCGATCAACCGCGGCCGGATTCCAGCCCGCCCGATGGCTGCCTGGCCGGCCTTACGCCCGCGCCGCCTTGCTGGCATGGTGGGCCCTTGACCGCACACGGATGGAATTCAGCATGGGCATCAAGACAGTGTTCCTCGCCGCCGGCGGCGGCTTCGACCAGGTCAGCATCGGCAGCACCACGGCCAGTGCACCTGGCCCCGGCCAGATCTGCGTGCGCCTGCGCGCAAGCTCGCTGAATTTTCATGATTACCTGGTGGTGAGCGGTGCCACGGCACCGGCGGCGTATCGGTGTTCGCCCTGCAGATGGCACGCATGGCCGGTGCCC
>CAZUZT010000025.1:16046-21474 GCA_964624575.1 uncultured Rhodanobacteraceae bacterium
CCGCCCCGGCTATCCCGCCGGCACCGTCGCTGGCGCCGGACCGCGGCATCCTGCGCACCATGTTCCAGCTGCGGCCGCTGGCCCGGCCACGCCTGCTGTTTTCGGTGCGGGCGGCGCTGTGCATGGCCACGCCGGTGCTGGCCGGCTGGCTGGCCGGCGATCTCCAGGCCGGGCTGATGGCCGCCACCGGCGGTTTCACCGCGCTGTACGGCCGCGGCCGGCCGTATCCCAGCCGGGCCATCGAACTGGCGATCATCGCCCTGGCCTTTGCGCTGGTGGTGGCGATCGGCAAGACGGTTTCCGCCGTGCCCTGGGCGGTGGTGCCGACCGTGGCGCTGATCGCCATGGTGGCGACCTGGATCGGCAATGCGCTGAAGATCGGCCCGCCCGGTCCGTACATGTTCATGATGGCCTGTGCCGCCGCCACGGCGATGCCGGCCGGGCATATCTCGCCGGCGCAGGGCTTCGTTCTGGTGCTAGCCGCCGGCGGCTTTGCCTGGCTGGCGCAGATGTCCGGGGTTCTGGTGCGTCCGCGCGGCCCGGAACAGCGCGCGGTGACCACTGCCGCCAACGCGGTGGCCGCGTACATCGAAGCCGGCGGCACGGCGCGGGAAGGGCGCACGCGCCAGGTGGCGGCGCAGGCACTGACCGATGCCTGGCATGCCCTGGTCGGCTTCCAGCCGGCCCGGCCGCGCCCGGACAGCCTGCTGGCCACGCTGCGCCAGCGCACCCGGCACCTGAACGCCCTGTTCGCCGATGCCGTCAAGGCCGCCGCGGACGGCCAGGCACTGCCTGCCGACAGCCGGCCGCGCTGCCGCCGGCTGGGTGATCTGGAACTTCCCCTGCCGGCCACCGATGCCGAGCCGGCGCTGGCCCGGGGCGACACGCCACTGGGCCATCCCAGTGCCTGGTCGGCGCTGCGCCAGTCACTGCGCCTGCGCTCGCTGCCGGTGCTGGTGGTCGGCCGGGTCGGGTTGGCGGCCGTGCTGGCCGGCGGCATCGGCGCCCTGTTCGAACTGGAACGCGCCTACTGGGCCGTGGCCGCGGCCGTGCTCATGCTGCATCAAGGGCTGGAAGGGCGGCCGCTGCTGCAGCGCTGCATCGAACGCCTGGTCGGTACCTGGGTCGGCCTGCTGCTGGCCGGTGCCCTGTTGTGGCAGCCGCCGCACGGCCTGTGGCTGGTGGCCCTGATCATGATCCTGCAGTTCACCATCGAGATGGTCGTGCTGCGCAACTACGCGCTGGCCGTGGTGTTCATTACCGCCGCCGCGCTGACCCTGGCCGCCGGTGGCCTGCCGGTGCCGGACCTGGGCAGCTACCTGCTGGCCCGCGGCGTCGACACCGCGGTCGGCTGCGCGGTCGCGCTGGCCGTGTTCCGCCTGACCTGGCCCCGGGCCTCGGCGGCACTGCTGCCCGAGCAGCTGACCGATACGCTGCAGGCCATCCAGACCGTTGCCGGCCAGCTTGCCGCCGGTGACACCGACAGCCGCGCCGCGCACCGGGCCCGGCGCGAGCTCCAGCACCAGTGCTTCGCGATCATCCAGGCCTACCAGCGCGCCACCGCCGCCAGCCGGAAACCCAGCCAGGCGGTGGAAACGATGTGGCCGACGATCGCCGCCACCGAAGAGCTGGGCCTGCGCCTGTTGACCGAATGCGCGGCGATCGCGCGCCTGGACCCGGCCCGGCGTGCCGACGCCGCGCAGGCGCTGTTCGACGGCCATGGCCTGTCGGCCCTGCGCCAGGCACTGGCTCAGGTTCGGCTCGCCCTGGCGGGCAGGCATGAGCCGCAGCCGGTGGCCGGCCTGCCGGCCTTTCTGCGGCGCGAGGTCGACGATCTGTATCGCAGCCTGCGCAGCGACGACGCCTGACATGGCGTGAGTCCGGTCCGGCACTGCTGGCGCCCAGCGCTGCCGGCAATGCCGCCGATGCCTGCGACAGGTCGCCCGTCATGGCTGCGTTGCGAGGTCGCAACCGTGCGGCGCACCGCCTGCGCAACGCCACGGCGTTGCCCACTGTCAGCCGCTGCGATCAGGCCGCTTCCTCTGGATTCGGCAAAGCAAGGTTTTGCCATCCATGGCGGTTATCGGCCGCGACCGGGCGCTCAGCGTTGCACGCTGTCGCGCAGGCTGCGGCGCGGGTTGGCCGGCTGCACCGGCAGATCGACATCAATCCAGACCAGGCGATGGTCGCTGGCATCCAGCAGGGCGGCATCGGGCTCGCTGGACAGCGGCCAGTAGACACCCGAATCGACGATGCGCATGCCGGTGGACGGCAGCACATAGTCCACACGCAGGTTGCCCGGCGGATCGGAAAACACCGCCGTGTCATGGCGCGGGTCGCCGCGGTGGGCGAGGTTGCCGCCGCCCATGCGGTGGGCCGATTCGGTGCCGCCATCGCTGCCCGGAACAACGCCGGCCTGGATCCGCGGATGATTCAGCAGTTGCTCGATTGCGCCAGGGTAGCTGTCGCCGTCCAGCGGGTCGGCGTTGAGATCGCCGGCGATCACGAACAGGGCATCGGCCGGCAAGCCGCCCTGTACGCCGGCGTCATCGACGATGTAATCGGCGCGCGCAGGATCGCCGCTGACATGATCGGCAAGCAGGCGGATCTCATCGAAATTGCGGCGGCTGTTGCGCTTTTCCTCGCCATCGAACACCGGCGGGGTGGGGTGGGCGGCAATCAGGTGGATGCGGCCGGCCCGGGTCCAGACCGGCAGGTCCCAATGGCTTTTCGATGAGACAGGAAACATCTCCAGGATCCGCTCGCTGTACCAGGGCGTGCCGTCGGCCTGCACCGGCAGCAGGGCGCCGGGCATGTCGCGCCAGCGCAATTGCCGGAAGGTGCGCACCTCGCGTTGGATGATCGGATAGCGCGACAGCACCAGCATGCCGTACTGGCCCGGCCAGCGGCCAAAGCCCCAGGCATCGCCGGGGCCGCCGATCCGGCCGTCGCGGTCCAGGTCATGGCCGCTGGCGATACCGGTGTTCACCGGTGCCAGGAAGTGGTAGCGGTAGCGGATGCCGGAATGGCCATGCTGGCCGCGGATCAGATAGTTGTGGATGAAATCCTCGTGCGCCTTGCCGTCCGGATCCCAGTCGAATTCATTGATCAGCAGTACATCCGGACGGACCGCCTGGATGATGCCGGCCACGCGCCGCAACTGGTCATCGCGGCGGCCAGCCAGGCGCTCGCGCAGATCGCCTTCGCTGGTGCCGGACAGGGAGGTGTTGAAGGTGGCGAAGCGGATCGTCATCCGGCCCTCGGACGGTGCAGGTGCGGGCTGCGCCCAGGCCGCGGCAGCAACCATTGCCAAGGCCAGGATGCCGACTCCGGCCATCAGCACACGCACGGAGCTGGACCTGCGTTGCGCCGGCAGCCCCATCAGGATGACTCCGCCAGTGTGGTGGCCGGCGTGTTGGCGTACCGGTCCGGGTGGTAGTCCTGCCAGTGCCCCTGGTGCAGGAGCTCCAGCGGCTGGAAGCGGGATTTGTAGTGCATTTTTTCGTGTCCAGCCAACCAGTAGCCAAGATAAAGGTGGGGCAGGCGCAAGGCCCGGGCCCGTTCGACCTGCTGCAGGATACACAACACGCCGGGTGAGCGGTCGCCATGATCGGGGCTGTAGAAGGTGTACACCGCCGACAGCGAATGCCGGTTGACGTCGGTGACCGCCACGGCCACCAATTCACTGCCCAGGCGCAGCTCCATGAACCAGGTGTTGCCCCAGGGTGCAATCAGGAAGCGCTGAAACTCCTCCGGCCCAGGATCATCCATGCCACCGCCAGGGTGGCGCCAGGCCAGGTAGCGCTCGTACAGGGCGATGGCCTCGGGATCGGCGGTGGCCGGGCACCAGTTGACCTGCAGATCGTCATTGCGCGCCAGGCAACGTCGCTGCGCGCGCCGCGGCTGGAACCGTGCCACCGGAATCCGGCAGGGCACGCAGGCCCGGCAGTTGTGGCAGTTGGGCCGGTAGACATGGCCGCCGGCACGCCGGAAGCCCCAATCCAGGGCCGCGTCATAGGCCGCCGGCAGACCCGGATCGAGCGGATCGATCACCAGGTTGCGGGCGTTGCGGCCAGCGTAATAGCCGCAGGGGTGGTCCATGGTCTGGAACAGGCGCACGGTGCCGGTCTTCATGGCCCCGAGCATAACCACCGCACCGGCAGGGGGTGTGAAAAAAACCCGCCGTGCCGGGCACGGCCACGCGGCGTCTTGCCAGCCCCTATAATGTGCCGCCTTCATCCGGCCCTTTGGAGACTTCGCGCATGCGCATCCTGGCTGAGGCGCTCACCTTCGACGACGTCTCGCTCATCCCCGCCTACTCCAACGTCCTGCCGCGGGACGTCTCACTGCGGACCCGCCTGACCCGGGATCTGCACGTCAACCTGCCGCTGGTATCGGCCGCCATGGACTCTGTCAGCGAGGGCCCGATGGCAATCGCCATGGCCCAGCTCGGCGGCATCGGCATCGTCCACAAGAACATGTCGCTTGAACACCAGGCTGCGCAGGTGCGCATGGCCAAGAAGTTCGAGGCCGGCGTCATCCGCGATCCGATCAGTGTCGGCCCCGATACCTCGATCCGGGACGTACTGGAACTGACCCGGGCGCAGAACATCTCCGGCGTGCCGGTGGTCGATGGCGGCAAACTGGTCGGCATCGTCACCAATCGCGACCTGCGCTTCGAGCGCCAGACCAATGACCCGGTCCGCAACATCATGACCGGCAAGGAACGCCTGATCACCGTCGGCGAGAACGCCAGCGACGAAGAGGTGCTGGCGCTGATGCACCGGCACCGGATCGAGAAGGTGATGGTGGTCAACGAGGCCTTCCAGCTACGCGGCCTGATCACGGTCAAGGATGTGCAGAAGGCGCGCGACAATCCCAATGCCGCCAAGGATGTGCACGAGCGCCTGCTGGTCGGCGCTGCGGTCGGTGTCATCGGCGATACCCAGGCCCGGGTGGCGGCCCTGGTCGAGGCAGGTGTCGATGTCGTCATTGTCGATACCGCGCACGGCCATTCCCAGGGCGTGCTCGACCGCGTCGCCTGGGTCAAGAAGCAGTATCCGCAGGTGCAGGTGATCGGCGGCAACATCGTCACCGGCGATGCCGCCAAGGCGCTGGTCGACGCCGGTGCCGATGGCGTCAAGGTCGGCGTTGGCCCTGGCTCGATTTGCACCACGCGTATCGTTGCCGGTGTCGGCGTACCGCAGATCTCGGCCGTGGCCATGGTCCGCGAGGCGATTGGCGATGAAGTGCCGATCGTTGCCGACGGCGGCATCCGCTACTCCGGCGACGTCGCCAAGGTTCTCGTCGCCGGTGCCTCCACGGTGATGATCGGCGGCCTGTTCGCCGGTACCGACGAGGCGCCCGGTGAGATCGAGCTGTACCAGGGCCGCTCCTACAAGATCTACCGCGGCATGGGCTCGCTGGG
>CAZUZT010000026.1:0-1236 GCA_964624575.1 uncultured Rhodanobacteraceae bacterium
TGGGCGTCACTGTCGGCGGCGAAATGAAGGCGGCGCTTCTCGGTGGCCAGGAGCGTGGCCTGCCGGTATGGCTGGTCGACCGCGATGTCGGCATCACCGTCGGCCGCGCCTACCGCGCCGTCGGCTTCTGGCAACGCCTGACCCTGATGGGCGGCCTGCTGGGCAGCATCCTCAGCCGCGAGCAGATCGACGCCGAAGCCATCGAGAACCTCAAGCAGGGCGATGTCCTGGACAGCGCCTTCCGCGAATTCGCCAGCCAGTCCGAACCGCTCTACCAGACCCTGATCGCCGAACGCGACAGCTACATGGCCGCCAGCCTGCGTGAACAGGCCGGCGCAAGCCCGGAAATCCGCGAAGTGCTGGCCGTGGTCGGTGCCGGCCACCTGCAAGGGCTGGCCACGGCCCTGCAGGAACAGGGCCGGGAGCCGGCCGGGGTGCTGGAAGAACTGCGCCAGCCACCGCCGCCGGCCCGCTGGCCGCGCTGGCTCGGCTATGCCCTGATCACGCTGATTGTCGGCGGTTTCGTCTGGGCCTTTGCCCAGGGCGGCGAGGTCGGCCTGGAATTGCTGGTGGTCTACATCCTGGCCACCGGTTTGCTCGGCGCGCTGGGCTGCGCCCTGGCCGGCGGCCATCCGGCCAGCATCGGTGCCGCTTTCCTGGCATCCCCGATCACGCCGCTGCACCCGGCCCTGGCCTCGGGCACGGTCAGCGCCGCCGTTGAGCTTTGGCTGCGCAAACCCACCGTGCGCGACTTCGCCGCGTTGCGCACCGATCTGGACAACTGGCGTGGATGGTGGCGCAATGGCGTGGCCCGCATCCTGCTCAACTTCTTCCTGACCAGCCTTGGCACCGGTATCGGCGTCTGGCTGACCGGAGTCCGCGTCTTTCAGGCCCTGATCCGCACATGAAACTGTTCTCCGCATTCCGCAAGCCCGACTGGCAATCCAGTGATGCCGGCATCCGTGCCGATGCCGTGGCCAATGACCCGGATCCGGCACTGCTGGCGCGGCTGCCCGCGCTGGCGCTGGAAGATGCCGATGCCCAGGTCCGACGCCAGGCACTGCGCCGTTGCGCCGATCCGGCGCTATACGCAAAGGCGATGCGCGCCGAACCGGACCCGCAGGTTCGAGCCTGGGCGCGCCAGCAATGGCTTGCCGCGGTCGGCACCGGCGCGGTCGCTGCGCCGGATCCGGCCAGCCTGGACAAGGCCGAGCTGGAGCAGCTGGCCGTTGCCGC
>CAZUZT010000026.1:1336-10343 GCA_964624575.1 uncultured Rhodanobacteraceae bacterium
GCCGCTCCTGCGCCAACCATCCCCAGCCCGGAAGAAATCGCGGCCCAGGTCCAGCTGGAAGCCACCCTGGCGCGCAATGCCGCCGAGATCGCCCGCGAACGGGAACTGACCGCGCAACGGGAGCTTGAGGAGCGTCAGCAGCGGCAGCAGCAGGCGCAAGGGCTTGAGCAACTGGCACACAGCCTGGAAGCCGGCGACCTGGCCACGTCGCGGGCGCATCTCGCGCAGCTGCAGCCGGCAACATTCACCGGGGCCGCGCTACGGCACTGGCAATCGTTGCAGCCGCGGCTGCGTGAGCTGCAGGGCTGGCAGTCCTGGGCCAACAACAAGGTCCGCACGCGCCTGTGTGGCGAGATCGAGCGTCTGGTCGGCAGCGGCCTGCATCCGGATGCCATCAGCCACCGGATCGGTGAAATCCGCGATCAGTGGCGTCAGCTGGATCAACTGGAAGGCCGCGATGATGACAGCCCGCCGACCGGGCTGGACCGGCGCCTGCGCGCCGCCTGCGCCCGCGCCCTGAAGCCGGCCAGGGAATTCTTCGACAAGCGCCAGAGCCTGCGCGATGAACTGAGCCAGACCGTGCTGGCGTTCCTGGCCGACAGCGAAAAACACCCTGAGTTGATTGACGGTGATGTCGATGCAGCGCAGGCCAACGCCGATACCGGGGATGCCGTGGTCGACAATGCAGCCGACACGGCCAACCCGACCGGCCAAACAGGCGGCCAGTCAGCCGGTCAAACAGCCGACGCGCAGCCCGCGCACGTCGACCCCGTGGTCCGGCTGATGGCCTTGCAGAAGGCCGCCATTGGCCACCTGCGCAACCTGGACCCGTTGGCACCGCACCAGCGCAAGCGCCTGGCCGCCCGGCTGCGTGGCCTGCTGGACGCGATCAAGCCACGCCTGGAAGCGGCTTTCGAGCAGGCTGAAAACGCCCGCAGCGCCTTGATCGAAGCCGCCGGACAATTGAGCCAGGAAAATGACGGCCGGCAACTGGCACGGCAGGCGCGGCAATTGCAGGAGCGCTGGCAGGCGATCGGCATGGGCCGGCGCAGCCGCGATCAGCAGCAGTGGCGGCAATTCCGTGCCGCCATCGACCAGGCCTTCAGCCGCCTGGACCAGCAGCGCGCCGAGCACCAGGCGGAGCAGGACCAGCGCCGGCAGGAAGCAGACGACGTGGTCGGCGAGCTTGAACAACTGGCCGACCTCACCGGCGAGGCCTTGCAGGCCAGTGCCGCCGCCGTGCGGCAACGGCGCGAACGCTGGCAGAAGCTGGCGGTTGCCGACCGTGCGCTGGCCGATCGCTATGACAATGCCCTGACCCGCCACCGGCTGGCGGTGCAGGACCTGGCCCGGGAGCGCACGCGCCAGCAGCTGCACCGGTTGCTTGACAGTGCCCCGCCAACCGGGGCCGCGACGTCGCAGCCGGACATACTGGCCCAGGCCAGCTCGCTGGTATTCGAAGCCGAAGCGCTGTGCGATATCGCCGCGCCCGAGGACCAGCGAGAGGCACGGCAACGCTGGCAACTGGCGCGCCTGCAGGCCCATATGAGCGGCGAACTGGCGGCCGAAGCGCACGATCGCCAGGCGGTTCTAGAACGCCTGCTCGGGCAATGGTCGGCGCTGTCCGGCCTCTCCGACGCCGACCACCAGCAACTGGCGGCCCGTTTGCGCCAGGTCATCGACAGTCTCTGACGACCTGGCCAGTTGTCGGGTCTGCCGGTAGCAGGCGGCCTGCGGCTTCGGCTTTGGCCAGGGATGTTCTCGATGACGCCAGCAGGCGCTGGTGAGTGAACCCGACAACCCATTCCGCGGCGACCAGTTGATGGCTGCGCGGGTTCGGCTGGGGCGCATGCCGAACCTGTGCGTCTGTTCAGTTTCGATGCCCTGCCAGCTTGGAGTTCAGACTCGAAATCTGCTATAGTATGCGCTGTAATTCACTGTATTCACAGCATTATCTTCATCGATCCCGCAGGAGGAACCCACGATAAGCCAGCAAGCCCATTCCCGCTCAGCACAATCCCACCGCAGCCCCCACCGCACTGCCCTTGAGCAGCAGCGCCAGCGCACTACCCCGGCCAATCCGTCTGGAGACGGCCACAATCTCAGCCCGGTCGCCACCATGGCCCAGCCCTTCGCGATCCCGGCCCGGCCCCGCCACACTGACGCGTTCAGTTATGCCAACGGCAGTTACCGGATCCGTTCCTACGCACCCCTGCTCCGCCGCCGCGCGATCTTCAGGGTTGCCTGACCGGTAAGGCTGTCTGACCGGTCAGGCAGCCACCGGCAGACCCCGTCCCTGCCGGTAACGAACACCGAAGCCGCCGCAATCTGCCGGCGGCTTCCTGTGGCATGGCAGCCGCGCCCGGAGCCGGCCCGGTCGCGGTCAACGGGCAATCGATAACCCGATCACATGACCAGATCACCGCCTCAACCCTCCGCCGCGCCATGGCAGTATGTCAGGCATGGCTGACCGGGCACGGCCGGGCACGGCCGGGCGTGATGTGACGATCTCATTACTGTCGGCAACGGTTGCGGGTATCATTGCCGGCACCCGGAGCCCATGCCCGGGTCGAGCCAGGCGCGGGGGTTGCGGCGCCGCTCCATTCCAGACCCGCCAGACCCATTGGAATCATCGCGATGCGCAGCAGTTTCCTTGCCGGAATCTTCGGCCGTTCACCGGTTGAGCCCCTGATCCAGCACATGGCCAAATCGGCCGAGGCGGGGCGCCGGCTGATGGTGTTCATCGATGCCGCGCTGGCCGGTGACTGGGACACCGCCGGCCAGGTGCGCAAGGAGATCTCCCGGCTGGAACACGAGGCCGATGACCTCAAGTCCAGCCTGCGCAAGCGCATGCCCAGCACCCTGCTGATGCCGGTCGACCGCGGTGACCTGCTCGACCTGATCGCGCAGCAGGACAAGATCGCCAATCGAGCCAAGGACATCGCCGGCATGATGTACCACCGTCGGCTGACGCCGCCGGCTTCGGTGGCCACCCTGTTCCGCGAGCTGGCCGCGCGCAGCATCGATGCCATCGACCAGGCCGAACGCAGCGTCAACGAGCTGGAAGAGTTGTATACCGTCGGCTTCCGTGGCGCCGAGGTCCAGCTCATCGACCGCATGATCACCAAGCTCAGCGAGATCGAAGACGACACCGACCGTCTGGTGTCCGAGCTGCTCTCGCGCGTGTTCGAGCTGGAGAATGAACTGCCCCCGGTCAGCGTCATGTTCCTGTACCGGGTGATCGAATGGCTGGGCGGCCTGGGCGACATCGGCCACCGTATCGGCGGCCTTCTGCAGCGCCTGATCGCGCGCTGATTCCGTAGCACGCTCGCAACCGGCAACCCGGCCTGCAGGGGACAATTCCATGGACGGCATGACGCTGTATATCGCCTTGGCGGCCGTGTTCGGCCTTTACATGGCCTGGGGCATCGGTGCCAACGATGTCGCCAATGCCATGGCCACCTCGACCGGTGCCAAAGCGATCACCATGAAGCAGGCGTTCATGATCGCCGCGGTGTTCGAGTTTGCCGGTGCCGTGCTGGCCGGTGGCCAGGTGACCTCGACCATCCGCAGCGGCATCATCGATTCGGGCGTGATGGCGCACGATCCGACGCTGCTGATCTACGGCATGCTGTCGTCGCTGCTGGCCGCCGCGATCTGGCTGACGATCGCCTCGTACAAGGGCTGGCCGGTGTCGACCACGCACACCCTGATCGGCGCCATCGTCGGCTTCGGTGCGATCGGCATCGGGCTTGAAGCGGTGCACTGGAACAAGGTCGCCACCATCGCCACCAGCTGGGTGATTGCCCCGGTGGTGGCCGGTGCCCTGGCCTACCTGTTGTTCCGCAGCGTGCAGTTCCTGATTCTGGAACGCGACGACCCGGTGGCGCAGGCCCGGCGCTGGGTGCCCATCTATATGTTCTTCGCCGCGTTCAATATCGCATTGGTGACCATGCTCAAGGGCCTGACCCACGTCGGCCTGGACCTGGACCTGCCCACCACCTACCTGCTTGCCACCGCCATCGGCGTGCTGGTGGCCGGACTGGGAGTGTGGGGTGTGCGCCGGATCCGGGCCGTTCCGGGTGCCGACCGGCAAAGCCAGTTCGTGACCGTGGAGCGGCTGTTCGGCGTGCTGATGATCGTCACCGCCTGCGCAATGGCGTTTGCCCACGGTTCCAACGACGTGTCCAATGCCGTTGGTCCGGTGGCGGCGGTAATCTCGGTGGCGACCACGGGCCAGGTCGGCCAGAGTGCCCCGCTCTCGCCCTGGGTGCTGCTGCTGGGCGGCGTCGGCATCGTCCTGGGCCTGGCCACCTTCGGCCGCAAGGTGATGCGCACCGTCGGCGAGCAGATCACCGCCCTGACCCCCAGCCGCGGCTTCGCTGCCGAAATGGCTGCCGCCGTCACCACCGTCGTCGCTTCGGGCACCGGCATGCCGATCTCGACCACGCACACCCTGGTCGGCGCGGTCCTGGGCGTGGGTTTTGCCCGGGGCATCGCCGCGATCAACCTCAGCGTGGTGCGCAACATCTTCGTTTCCTGGGTGATCACGATCCCGATCGGTGCGATGCTGTCGATCGTGCTGTTCGTCATATTGCGGCTGATCCTGTAAGCCAGCGGTCATCCGCGCGGCGGCACAATCCCGGCCGCCGGGGCAATGATCGGCGGTGACGGCTGCGTCCATTGCCGGCCATCGCTGCCACGTTCAGCGCCGGGACAATCGCCGGCAGGCATGCTCGCCGCCCTGGACCGTGCCCACGCCTGCTTCCGGGCGCCGGGAAGCAGGCGCCGCCATCACCACCCTGGCCGGGCGCAACGGCCTGTTGCCCTGTCACCGCACCGGCGCCGGTTGGTCCAGCCCACCACCGGCCCCAGCCACTGCCGCCTCCTGGATCTTTCGTTTTTCCGACACCACGTGCCCACCACCGACCACATCCGCGTGACCGCGCTGATCAGCCAGACCCTCGACGAGATCGAGGGCGAGAGCATTGCCCTGGGCGACCTGGTCGACCGGCTCGAGCAGCGCGGCTTTGGCGTGCTCATCCTGTTCCTGTCGCTGCCGGCATTCATCCCCATTCCCGGCGTTGCCGGCATCACCGGGCCAGCGATTGCCCTGCTCGGCCTGCAGATGATCATCGGCCTGCGCCGACCGTGGCTGCCGCGTCCGGCGCGGCGCAAGCAGATCCGCAAGGCCTCGTTCGAGAGGTTCACCGTGCGCATGGCCAAGGTGCTGAAAGTGCTGGAGCGCTTCTGCCGGCCCCGGGTCAGCTGGCTGTTCGACAATGCCGGCAACCGCGCAACCGGGCTGGTCCTGGTGGTGTACGGCCTGTTGCTGTCGCTGCCGATTCCGTTCACCAACTATCTGTTCGGGCTGATCCTGCTGGCCATCGCCATTGCCCTGATCGAGCGCGACGGTCTGTTGCTGGTCAGTTCCTGGCTGGTCGTTGGGCCGCTGGTGCTGGCGGTAGGCGTTGCCTGGCGCAACCTGCGGGCGTCGCGCCTGCGCCGCCGGCGGCGGCGAAATCGCCGCAATGGCCATGACAATGACAGCGGCAATGGCAGCGATCCAGGTTCGGCCGACAAGAAGATGAGCACCAACAACGGCCACGCCGGCTGAGCCGGTCAGTGGCGGCTGTGACGGGCGCTGTTCCGGGCGCCGTGGGGCGCCTACAATGCCGCCCGATGCCTGCCCTCACTGCCTCGCGACGACGCTGGTTCTGGCCAGCCGCCCTGCTCACCGCGTGCCTGCTGCTGATTCTGGTCCTGTGGCTGGGTCGGGCATGGATCTGGCTGGGCGTGCCGCCGATCAATGCCGAACGCACGCCGTTCTCCGACACGATCGCCCAGCTGGCATCGGCGATCAATTGCGCGCACGGGTTCGGCCAGTGGCATGGCCGGGTCTGCTTCGTGCCCGATATCGAAACCGTACCGCGCATGCAGGCCTATGAGCCCTGGCTGAGCTTTCATCGCTGGGGCCTGGACAGCATCGACATCGCCACGCCGTTGGCCGTGTTGCTGCTGCTGGCGTTCTGCGCGGCCTTGGCGCTGACCCTGCGCCCGGTGAATTGGCGCGAGGCCCTGCTTGGCCTGGGGCTGTTTGCCACCAGCGCGGTGCAACTGGCGGTGGAACGCGGAAATTTCGATCTGCTGATGATGGCGTTGATCTGCCTGGCAGGTGCGGCCCTGGCGCAGCGCGGACGCTGGCCGGGTGTAGCCGGCAGTGCCGTGCTGTCGCTCGCGACCATGCTCAAGCTCTATACCGGCGCCGCCACTGCCCTGGCCTGGACCGTAGCGCGGGCACCGCTGCGCTGGATGCTGCCGCTGTCGTTGCTGGCCGTGGCCGCTGCCGTGCTGGTGGTCGGGCCGATGGAGTTGCTGGTCCTGCGCCACGGCGCGCCGGAAGGTGCCACGCGTTTCTCGACCGGTGCCCGCTGGTTGTATCTGCACCGGGGCACGATGGCCGCGGTCGCCGCGCTCGTCGTTGCCCTCGTCGGCACGGCGGTTATGGCCTGGCAGGTGCGTCGACAACGACCGGACTTTGGTTGTTGGCCGCAACGCGCCGCCGTGTTCCAGATCGCCTTCCTGACCGCCGTGCCGCTGTTCCTGCTCAAGGACAGCTACGACTACCGGCTGGTGCTGTGGCTGCCCTGCCTGGCCCTGCCGATGGCGCTGCGCCGGGCCGGTGCGCCGGTCAGCCGTAACTGGCAACGGCTCGCTACCGCCCTGATCGTGCTGTTCGTGATCGTGGCCGCAGCCGAACTGCCCGGCTACTGGCTGGACCGGTTGCAGCAGGCCGGCGGCAACCCTCGGATCACGCAGTTCGCCGGCGTCGCCACGCACGCACTGGTCTACGCCAAGCAGTTCGCCAGCTGGCTGCTGGTCGGTCTGCTCAGCCTGATTTTCTGTCACCTGCAGTTACAACGCTGGCGAATTCCGCGAGCCTGATGAAGGCCCCGGCGGCGGCTGGAAACAGCGCCCGTGGTATGCTGCCCACCCTGTCAGCACGCTGATATCCTGCGGCGGCGGCTGCGGTTGAAGGCCTGGTTCAGGCTTCCCGCCCGGTCCCGGTTACACCGGCCCCGGACCGCGAGTTTCGCAGGCAACAAACCGCCCCCCTTTTTTATCCTGCGCCGATGCACGCATCCGCGCCCTTGCTATTGGAGTTCCCGATGTCGTTGACCGGCAAGCTTGAAACCCTGCGCAACGCCGGTGGCCCGGCCCGGACCACTGGCCTGTCCGACCAGGCACTGGCCGGTTTTGCCGATGATGCCGCCCTGCGCCGCGCAGTCGACCGCGCCCACGATGCCTTCATCGCCCTGCGCGATGAGCGCCCGGATTTCATCGCCCTGAGCGAGGCCGAACAGCTGCAGCAGGCCAGTGCCGGCTTCGTCAACTTCTATCCCGACGATGCCGTCAACCCGTATCTGGCGATTGCCGCCGACGGGCCCTGGGTGATCAGCGTCAAGGGCGCGGTGATCTACGACGCCGGCGGTTACGGCATGCTCGGCCTGGGCCATTCGCCCGACCGCGTGGTCGAGGCCATGTCCCGGCCGCAGGCAATGGCCAACATCATGACCCCGGCGTTCTCGCAGCTTCGCTTCTTCGAAGCCATGCAGGCCGAGATCGGCCACACTCGCGACGAATGCCCGTACCCGCAGTTCCTGTGCCTGAATTCGGGTTCGGAATCGGTGACCCTGGCGGCCCGGATCGCCGACGTCAACGCCCGCATCCAGACCGGTGACGGCGGTCGCCATGCTGGCAAGCCGATTCGCCGGCTGGCGATCAAGGGCGGTTTCCACGGCCGTACCGACCTGCCCTCGCGCTACTCGGATTCCACCCGCAAGGCCTATCTGCAGCACCTGGCCAGCTGGCAGGGCCAGGAGCAGGATCTGATCACCATCGATCCCTATGACACGCAGCAGTTGCGCCAGGTCTTTGCCGACGCCGACAGCCAGGGCTTCTTCATCGAGGCCATGTTCATCGAGCCGGTGATGGGCGAAGGCGATCCGGGCAAGGCGGTGCCGCCGCAGTTCTACGCGCTGGCACGCGAGCTCACCCGCGAGCACGGCACCCTGCTGCTGGTGGACTCGATCCAGGCCGGCCTGCGCGTCCACGGCGTGCTCTCGATCGTTGACTACCCCGGTTTCGAGCAGCTGCCGCCGCCGGACATGGAGACCTTCTCCAAGGCGCTCAATGCCGGCCAGTATCCGATGTCGGTGCTGGCGGTGACGGCGCCGGCTGGCGAGCTGTATCGCAAGGGCATCTACGGCAACACGATGACCGCAAACCCGCGGGCACTGGATGTCGCCACCACGGTGCTGGGCCAGGTCGATCCGGAGCTGCGCACCAACATCCGCGAGCGTGGCCGCGAGTGCGTCGAAAAGCTTCAGGCCCTGGCCGACGAACTGGGCGGCCTGATCACCCGCGTCCAGGGCACCGGCCTGCTGTTCTCCTGCGAACTGTCCAATCAGTTCAAGTGCTATGGCGCCGGCAGCACCGAAGAATACCTGCGTGAACAGGGCCTGGGCGTGATCCATGGCGGTGCCAATTCGCTGCGCTTCACACCGCACTTCGCCATGACCAGCGCCGAGGTCGACCTGTTGGTGGCCAGTGTCCGGCAGGCCCTGCTGGAAGGGCCACGCCTGGACGGGGCCGGCAGCGCCTGATCCCGGCACCCGCAGGCCGTCTCGCAGGCGGCCCAGGCGCCCCAAGCCCTGGGCCGTCAGCGCCGGAAACGACGAACGCCCCGCACTGACGTGGGGCGTTCTGTTTTGTCGGGCGGGACATTCTCTTTTGGGGCGGATATCAGCGCCACCGGAACATGCCATCTTCACCATGGCAGCCCGCGCCGGCACATCCCTGACAGCCGTCCGCAGACGACAAACGCCCCGCAGTGCGGGGCGCCCGATGTTCCGGTCCCCGGCGCCTTTTCGCGCGGGGGGATGGTGACCATCAGAAGAAGCTGTAGCGCACCGAGGCGTAGTAGTGCCGCGGCCAGCCGTAGTAG
>CAZUZT010000026.1:10443-14185 GCA_964624575.1 uncultured Rhodanobacteraceae bacterium
TCAGAAGAAGCTGTAGCGCACCGAGGCGTAGTAGTGCCGCGGCCAGCCGTAGTAGGCGGTCTGGATGTTGCCGACGCTGGAGAACTCCTGGCCGTCGACCTTGTAGACCTTGTCGGTGAGGTTGCGCACGCCGGCGCGCAACTGCCATTTTGCATCGGCCGAATCGAACACGCCGAACAGGCCGACGACACTGTAGGCGTCCTGGCTGAGAACATCGCGGTTGTCCACGCTCAGCCAGGTGTCACCGCGGTAGGACAGATCACCGCCCAGGGTAAAGGCGGCGCCGGCTGGCGTGTAGAAGCTCTGGCTGGCCGCCAGGCGCACGCTCCAGTCCGGCGAGAACGGCACATGGGCATGCAGGCCCGGATCGTAGGCCGGGTTGGCCGGATCGGTGGTGCGCAGGTCCTCGAACTCGTCGTACTTGGCATCCATCCAGCCGATCTGGGCGCTCAGGCGGGTGCCCGAGCCGACCAGGGCCACGCCTTCGAATTCCACGCCCTGGATGGTCATGCTGGCGGCATTGAGCACCGGGAAGCTGAACGTTGGCGTCGGTGAATCCGGATCCAGCACCTCGGAGACGCGGGCCTGGAAATCCTTGTAGTCGCTGTGGAAGGCGGCCAGATTGCCGGTCAGGCGCCGATCGGCCGAGCTCATCTTCAGCCCCAGCTCGTAGGTCCACACGTATTCGGGGTCGAACTGCGCCGCGGTGGTTTCAAGCGCTGTGTTGGCGCGGCCGTTGAAGCCGCCGGACTTGAAGCCGCGGTTGGCCGAGACATAGCCCAGCACCTGGTCGCTGAAAGCCTTTTCAAGGCTCAGCGACGGCGTCCAGGCATTCCAGGTCTTGCGGTCGGTGAAGGCCACCGTTTCATCCAGGGCTTCGAACGGCGAGCCCCAGAAAGTGCTGGTGGTGCGCCAGTAATCCTTTTCCTCGCTGGTGTAGCGCAGGCCGGCGGAGACCGTCCAGTCCGGCGAAAACTGCCAGCTGCCATGGATGAAGGCGGCGTAGCTGGTGGTGCTCAGGTCGTCGTCGATGGTGCGCAGGAAGCTGATCGGCGCGCCCATCATCGCAAACAGGTCGTCGGCGTAGGCTTCCTGGTAGGACGGCACGTTCTCCTTGAGATAATACAGGCCGAGCACGCCCTGCAGGTCGGCCCCGTTGTCGTACTGGAACTGGAATTCCTGGCTGGTCTGGTCCTGGTCCAGGGCCACCAGGACATCGCCCAGCTCGTATTCGGAGGCATCGATATCGATGAAGAAACGGGTCTCCAGGTCGCGCCGAGCGGTGATGCTCTTGAACGTCCAGGCATCGTTGAGATCCACGTCAAAGCCCAGGCGCAGGCCCCAGTGCTTGAGCTCCTGGCCCTGGTCGGGCGCGAACGAGGT
This sequence comes from uncultured Rhodanobacteraceae bacterium, assembly GCA_964624575.1. GTDB lineage: Bacteria > Pseudomonadota > Gammaproteobacteria > Xanthomonadales > UBA2363 > Pseudofulvimonas. The sequence goes on from CAZUZT010000026.1 coordinate 11,827, forward strand.
GCGCGAGCGGAAATCGTAGGTGCCGGTCTCCGGCATCAGCAGCACCTGGGCGCCGGTGACGACATCGGTCTGGACCAGCGGCGCCACCGGCCGGCCCATGGAGAGCTCGTTGTCCTGGCGGGTGTAGTCCATGCTGAAGTCCCAGCTGACCCGGTCGGACGGATCGCCGGAGATCTTCAAACGCAGGGCGCGGTTGTCGTCATCGTTGAAGCGGCGGCCCGAATCCGGATCGCGGACATAGCCGTCGTTGCTTGACTCGACCACGGCAATGCTGGCACCCACCGTGTCACTGAACGGCATGGCGCCGTAGAAACGCCCTTCCAGCCGGCCATGGTCGCCAATGGTGAACTCGACATCGGCGACCGGATCGCCATCAGGCCGGCGGGTGATCAGCTTGATCGCACCACCGGTCGAGTTCTTGCCATACAGCGTGCCCTGCGGGCCACGCAGGACCTCGATGCGCTCGATGTCGTAGAGACTGAACAGGGCGCCCTGGATGCGCGAGAAGTAAACGTCATCGACATAGATGCCGACACCCGGATCGAAGGTCTGCAGCGCGTCGGGCTGGCCGATGCCGCGGATGAAGGCGTTGACGCTGGAGGCCGAGCCGCGGCCCTGCACGATGTTGGCATTGGGCACCGCGCCCTGCAGGCCGTCGATGTTGCGCGCCTGCATGTCGCGCAGGTCGTCAAGATCAAAGGCGCTGACCGCGACCGGCACCTCCTGGATGCTTTCGGCCCGGCGCCTGGCGGTGACGGTGATCGTCTCCAGTTCGGCGTCGCCGGCCTGGGCGCCAGTGTGGCGGTCGCTATCCTGCGTACCCTGGGCCATGACGGCCGGGGGCATCGCCACCAGGGCGAGGATGAGGGCGGCAGACAGGCGATTGAGACGGGGTGTGGACATGACGGGGGCGCCCTCCCAGGCTGGGTGATATCGATGCCAGCAGCCTAGCCAGCCGGCAACGGACAGGCACTTGGACCTTGGTACAGTGCCGCGCGGCCGGGCCGGGCGGGACAATCGGCGCTCCTTTTTTTGTCCGCAGCCACGGGAGTAACGATGTGCTGAGCCTGTCCGGTCTGTTGATCGGCCTGATCCTGCTGATGGTGCTGGCCATGCGCGGCATGAACCTGTTCCTGGCCAGCGCCCTGTGCGCCCTGCTGGTGGCAGTCACCGGTGGCCTCTCCCTGGCACCCCAGATTGCCGCCGAAGGCCAGGCGGATGCCCTCAGTGCTTACATGCGCGGGTTCTCCGGCTTCATCGCCAACTGGTTCTTCATGTTCCTGCTCGGCTCGGTGTTCGGCAAGCTGATGGAGGACTCCGGCGCCGCCGACAGCGTCAGCCACTGGATCATCAGTCACCTGGGCATGCGACGGGCCGCCCTGGCCGTGGTCGCCGCCTGCGCCGTGCTCACCTATGGCGGCGTCAGCCTGTTCGTGGTCGCCTTCTCGGTCTATCCGATGGCCTTGAGCCTGTTCCGTCAGGCCGACCTGCCGCGGCGCTTCATCCCGGCCACCCTGGCCTTTGGTTCGGTCACCTTCACCATGACCTCGGCCGGCTCGCCGGAGATCCAGAACTGGATTCCGATTCCTTATCTGGGCACCAGCCACCTGGCCGCCTGGCAGGCGAGCCTGGTGGTGGCGATCTTCATGGCAGTGCTCGGCCATTTCCTGCTGTCCTGGCTGATCGGCCGCGCGGTCGCGCGCGGCGAGCGCTTCCAGGCCCGCGGCGACGACCCCGAACTGGTCGAGCGCCGGCTGCCTCATCCCGGCCTGGCGGCGCTGCCGCTGGTCATCGTGCTGGTCGTGGCCTTCCTGTGGCACGACAGCCTGGGCACCTCGGCCCTGATCCTGGCCCTGTCGGGCGGCTGCCTGGCCGCCTGGCTGCTGCAATGGCGCCAGCTTGGCCACTCCGGCGGTGCCTTCGCCGCGGGCAGCATCGGCGCACTGGTGGCGATCGGCAACACGGCGGCCGTGGTCGGCTTCGGCGCCGTCGCCCAGGCCGTTCCCGGCTTCGACATCGTGGTCCAGGCGCTGACCAATATGCCCGGCGGCGGGCTGCTGGCCGCGGCCATCGCGGTCAGCGTGATTGCCGGCATGACCGGATCGGCCTCCGGTGGCCAGGTCATCGCCCTGCCGATCCTGGCGCCGCACTTTCTGGCCGAGGGCGTCAATCCCGACCAATTGCATCGCGTGGTGGCCATTTCCTCCGGCGTGCTCGATTCCCTGCCGCACAACGGCTATGTCGTGACTACTATCCGTGCCATCTGCGGCGAAAGCCACCGCGCCGCCTATGGGCCGATGGCGATGATGACGATCGTGGTGCCGCTGCTCGGCTTGATCCTGTGCTTCGGCCTGTTTGC
>CAZUZT010000026.1:14285-16670 GCA_964624575.1 uncultured Rhodanobacteraceae bacterium
GGCCCGAATCGATACCATCGCGGCCATGTCCTGGAACGTCTCGGCAACACGGCTTTGGCGACGAAGATCGGCGCTGCTGATCCTGTTCGTCCTGTTGCTGCCGGTATCGCTGCTGATTGCCGACCGCCTGTGGCCGCCGCCGTTACCCGCCACCGATGGCACCGGCCAGGGCAGCGTGGTACTGGCCGACGATGGCCGCCCGCTGCGTGCCTTTGCCGGCCCGGACGGGGTCTGGCGCACACCCACCACGCCCGACCAGGTTTCGCCGCTGTACCTGCAAGCGCTACTCGCCTACGAGGACCGCCGCTTCCATCACCATCCGGGCGTTGATCCCCTGGCCCTGGTCCGGGCAGCCTGGCAAGCCGTGCGCCATGGCGGCATCGTCTCGGGCGGTTCCACCCTGACCATGCAGGTGGCGCGGATACTGGAGCCGCCGGCGCGCCGATACAGCCCGGCCGCCAAGCTCCGCCAGATGGTGCGTGCCCTGCAACTGGAGTGGCGCCTGGACAAAAGCCAGATCCTTGGCCTGTATCTGGATCACGCACCGTTCGGCGGCACCGTCGAGGGCGTGGCCGCGGCCAGTTGGGCCTGGCTGGGCAAGTCGCCGCAGCAGCTCAGCCACGCCGAGGCCGCCTTGCTCGCGGTGCTGCCGCAGGCGCCCAGCCGCAACCGTCCCGATCGCCATCCGCAGCGGGCGCAGGCGGCGCGCGACAAGGTGCTGTTGCGCCTGCGTGACCTGGGCGTCTGGCCGCCGGAGGTGGTCGCGGCTGCGCTGCAGGAGCCGGTGGTCAGCCGCCAGTTGCAGCCGCCCATGCAGGCCGCCCTGCTGGCCGAACGCCTGCGCCGGGAAACACCGCGCCAGAGCCGTATCGCCAGCCTGATCGATGCCGACCTGCAGGCCCAGGCCGAAGCCCGCGTCAGCGCCTGGCTGGCCCGCCTGCCGCCAGCGACTTCGGCCGCCGTGCTGATCGTCGACAACCGGAGCATGGCGGTGCGCGCCTATGTCGGCTCGGGCAACTATGGCGATGCCGCCAGCGCCGGCCATGTCGACATGATCCAGGCTCGGCGCTCGCCGGGCTCTGCGCTCAAGCCACTGCTCTATGGTCTGGCCGTGGATGATGGCTTGATCCATTCCGAAAGCCTGCTGGTGGACGCGCCGCAATCCTTCGATGGCTACCGGCCGGCGAATTTCGACAGTGGTTTCCGCGGCCCGGTCAGCGCCGCCGATGCATTGCGCCTGTCACTGAATGTGCCGGCGGTCGAGCTGCTTGATCGTCTGGGTCCGGGCCGTTTCAGTGCCCGCCTGGCCCATGCCGGTATCGACCTGCAGTTGCCGCGCGGCGCCAAGCCGAACCTGGCGATGATCCTGGGTGGCACCGCCACCACGCTGGAGGAGCTGGTGGCGGCATTCAGCGCCCTGGACCGGGACGGCCGATCCGGCCGCCTGCGCTATCGCCCGGATGATCCGTTGCGGGAACGACGCCTGATGAGCGCCGAAGCCGCCTTCATCGTGCGCCAGATGCTGACCGAACCGTCCAGCCCCGGATCCCTCACCGGCGCCCTGGCCCGGCCATCGCCGCTGGTCGCCAAGACCGGCACCAGCTGGGGCTATCGCGACGCCTGGGCGATCGGCGTGCAGCCCGGCTGGACGCTGGGGGTGTGGATCGGACGGCCTGATGGCACACCTTCCCCGGGGCAATATGGCGCCGTCACCGCCCTGCCCCTGCTGCAGGCACTGGCCGCGGCGCTGCCCAAACCGGCCGCCGGTTTCAGCACGCCCGTCGGTGTCACCCGACAAACCATCTGTTGGCCGCTGGGCACGGCTCCGGACCCGGAGCAGCCCGGCCTGTGCCAGCAGCAACGCCAGGCCTGGAACATCACCGGCGTCGTGCCGGCCACTCTGCCCGAGCGTGGCGCCGCCAGCGCCGGCCAGATCCTGACCTGGTGGCGCGATGGCAACGGCCTGCGCCGGGTTCCTGCCTGTGCCCAGGATCAAGCCCTGGTGCCGGTGCAGATGGCGCGCTGGCCGCTGCTGGCCGGGCCGTGGCTGGATGCGCGCAACCGTGAGCTGGCCCGGTTGCCGCCATGGGCCGAACCTTGCCGGTCCCTGGCACGCGAGCCGGTGCGTGGCCTGCGCTTGAACGGCCTGCACGATGGCATCCGGCTGAAGACACCGCCCGGCCATGAACACGAAGATGCGTGGCTGGTCGCCTCGGCGCACGGCGGCAGCGGTGAGATCTGGTGGCTGGTCGATGACCGCCTGGTCGGCAGCACCGCTGACGGTGGCCGGCAACGGCTGGTGTTTGCCCGACCCGGCAGCTACCGGATCGTTGCCCTGGACCGCAGCGGCAGCCACGCCACGGCCACCATCCGGGTATTGCCCTA
>CAZUZT010000026.1:16770-18584 GCA_964624575.1 uncultured Rhodanobacteraceae bacterium
CGAAGCACACCCGCAAGTGCTTGGCCACGCCGGCCCGCGCAGTGATTTATCGGCTATTCACGCAAGCGAAAATTTGTGCAAGAATCAGCAGGCGTCGTGAAAACGGCCCGGGCCCACCCATCCGGGACCGCTCGGCGACGCAAACGTTCCATTATCTAAAAGGGGTACAGCTTCATGCGTACGGGTACTGTCAAGTGGTTCAACGACGCCAAGGGATTTGGCTTCATCGCACCGGAAGACGGCGGTGACGATGTCTTTGTCCACTATTCCGCAATCGAGGCCCAGGGCTTCCGATCCTTGCAGGAAGGCCAGAAGGTCACTTTTGACGTCGTCCAGGGCCCCAAGGGGGATCAGGCCGCAGGCGTCCACCCGGTCGTTTGACCATCTGTCGGCCAGGCAAACGGGCGTTTCAGCGCCCTGCTGCCTGGCCGGTCGCACTCCGGAGCCGAGCGCGGCGGGTTTGCAGCCGGAGCACAGCCACGCCACAACCGGCGGCGCCTGGTCCAACCGCTACATCAGCCGGATTTCGCGCAGCCTCTGCAGCAGGTAGTCATTGGCCGTGATCGGCTCGGGATAGCGGTCCGGATTTTCCGGCGTGATGCAGCTGGGCAGGGTCCGGATTACAAAATCCGGATTCAGGTGCAGGAAGAACGGCACCGAGTAACGCGGTTTGCGCGCGTCCTCGCCCTGCGGATTTACCACGCGATGGGTAGTCGACGGATACACGTGATTGCTCAGCCGCTGCAGCATGTCGCCGATGTTGACCACGATGGCATCGCCCTGCGTGATCACCGGCAACCAGTTGCCATCCTTGTCCAGCAGCTCCAGGCCGGCGGCACTGGCGCCGACCAGCAGGGTGATCAGGTTGATGTCCTCGTGGGCACCGGCGCGGACATTGGGAATCTCGCCGTGTTCGATCGGCGGGTAATGGATCGGCCGAAGGATTGAATTGCCGCTGTCGATCGTGTCGTTGAACCAGTCTTCGGGCAGGTCGATGTACAGAGCCAGGGCAGCCAGCACCCGCTGCCCCAGCCTTTCCAGTGCCTGGTACAGGCCGTAGCCATACTCCCGAAACCCGGGCACTTCGGCCGGCCACAGGTTGGCCGGCATGAACTCGGCATACCTGGAATCACGCGGGATCTCGCGGCCGATATGCCAGAACTCCTTCAGGTCCGGGTGGCTGGAATCCTTGGCGGTCTCGACCTTGAATGGCGTGTAGCCGCGGGCACCGCCGGTGCCGGGCACATGGTAGGCGCGCTTGACCGGGTCAGGCAGGGCGAAAAACTGCTCGAAAACCCGGTAGGCGCCAGCCAGCAGCTCCGGATCAAGGCCATGGCCGCTGATGCTGCAAAAACCGAATTGCTCGTAGGCCTGGCCAAGCTCGCGGACGAAGTTGTCGCGGTCGTGCTCGAACCGGCCGATATCCAGGGTCGGAACGGTGGGCGTAGTCATGCCGCCGATTCTACCGCCGCCGCCAGACGGGCGACCAGTTCGCGGACCTCGTCGGCATCCTCGGCCTCGACCGTGACGCGGATCACCGGCTCGGTGCCCGAAGCCCGCAGCACAACGCGGCCTCGGCCCTGCAGCTGGGCCGACACCGATGCGTGCGCGGCCTGCACATCGGCGCTGTCGAGCACCGCCTTGGCCCTGCCCGTCACCGGCACATTCACCGTGGTCTGCGGATAGCGGTGCCAGCCGGCGGCGGCCTCGGCCAGGTCCAGGCCCTGCCCGTGCAACGCCTCCAGCACTGCCAGCGCCGCGACCAGGCCATCACCGGAGCTGGCCCGGTCCAGGCACAGGATGTGGCCGGAAGT
>CAZUZT010000026.1:18684-21461 GCA_964624575.1 uncultured Rhodanobacteraceae bacterium
TGTAGCGGCTGACCGCATCATCCACGCGCACCGCCTTGCCCAGGCGGTCGGATTCAACCGTGGTCAGCGACTGCTCCAGTGCCGCCTCGATCGCCGCTTCCACCGCGTCATCGAGCTTTTCACCGGCACCGGAAAAAAACTTGATGCCGTTGTCCCAGTACGGGTTGTGCGAGGCGGAAATCACGATGCCGGCCGAGGCGCGCAGCGACTGCGTGAGGTAGGCCACGCCGGGCGTGGGCATCGGCCCGAGCAGGCGCACATCGGCGCCGGCGGCGAGCAGCCCGGCCTGCAGCGCGGACTCGAACATGTAGCCGGAAATGCGTGTGTCCTTGCCGATCACGATCACCGGCGCGCGCTCGCCATTGCCCAGGACCCGGCCCGCCGCCCAGCCCAGCTTGAGCATGAATTCGGCCGTGATCGGCCACTGCCCGACCCGGCCGCGGATGCCGTCGGTGCCAAAGTATTTGCGTGTCATCGGCGTATGGTAACGCCAGCCACGTACACGCGGACTGGCCGGCATCGGACTGCCTGCTTCCCCCAGGTCAGCGTGTCGACGGGCGTGAATGCTGGATCAGGGCGCGCGCCACCCGTTGCCGGCACCGGTGCTCGATCTCGATCGCCCGACACAGCGCTGCCGCCGCCACCTGATCGCGCCGCACCAGCCAGCGCAGCACGGCTGCCTTGTGCACCTGCCTGGCGGCGGCAAGCTGCTGCGCGCCGATTTCCGCCCGCAGGCGCGCGGACGCTTCAACATCGGCGTCGTGATGGCAGTTGCCTGCGTTGCCGTGGCGGTACACAACCGGCAGCGATTTCGGTCGTGCCGGCCTGTTGGCGGGCGCTTTCATCATCATGTCCATGGCCATCATGGTGGCCGGGCCGGGACGATCACCGCTTCAGGCGGGGCACCGCCGACGGCTCGGAAAATACCGATCATCAGCCGTGGCGGCCGGTCGAACTTCCGACCCGGCAGCGGCCTTCCGACAACCACACACAGCCACCATCCGGGCTAGAATCCTTGGCGCCGTCACCCGCCTGCGCAATCCGTCAGCCGACGGGGCCGGGCCGGGCCACGCCAGATCCATTCCGCCTGCCGTGGCCGATCCGCCACCGCGTCGCCGCTTCTCTCCCAGCCGTCCGCCCGATGCCCGATTTCAGCACCGCCAATGTCATCTTCGCCCTGCTGGTGACCACCGGTGCCGGGCTGGCCACCGGAGTCGGCGGCCTGCTGGTACTGGCCGCACGTGGCCAGCCCAGCACCCGCCTGCTCGCCTTTGGGCTGGCGTTTGCCGGCGGCGCGATGGTCTATGTCTCGCTGTCGGAAATCCTCAACAAGTCGATCCTGTCGTTCTCCCAGGCCTACGGTGAACGCGTCGGCTTTTCCTACGGCACCTTCTCCTTCCTGGCCGGCGTGCTGCTGATCGTACTGATCGATCGGTTGATCCCGAACCCGCATGAAGGCCTGCATGCCAACGATCCGCTGTTCAAGGAACGGGCCCAGCAGCAGGTCATGCGCGTGGCGATCCTCGCCGCCGCCGCGATCACCGCGCACAATTTCCCGGAAGGGCTGGCGACCTTCTTCGCCATGCTCGACAACCCGGCCGTGGGCCTGTCGCTGGCCTTCGCCATCGCCATCCACAACATTCCCGAAGGCATCTCGATCGCCCTGCCCGTGTATTACGCCACCGGCAGCCGCGGCAAGGCGTTTGCGGCCAGCGTGCTGTCCGGGCTGGCCGAACCGGCCGGCGCGATCATCGGCTATCTGCTTTTGCTGCCCTACCTGTCCGAGCCGGTATTCGGCGCCGTATTCGGCGTGATCGCCGGCATCATGGTGTTCCTGGCCCTGGACGAGCTGCTGCCTACCGCCAAGCGCTATGCCAAGGGCCACGAAACCGTCTACGGCCTGGTCAGCGGCATGGCCGTGCTGGCCCTGAGCCTGGTGCTGTTCAAGTGGTGACCATCCGTTCCCATTGCGGCCACCTGCTGGCCGGCCTGCTGTTGCTGGCAAGCAGTGCGCTGGCGGCGCGGGAACCGGTACCGGCCAGCCCCTCGGCAACAGCGCCACCGACACCGGCGACGACCGCCGCGCCGCAAGCCCGGTCGGCAGTGCCGCCCAGCCTGGCCCGGCCGGTGCAGCTGTACGACTACCAGGTCGTCAACCGCTACCCGCACGACCGCGGCGCCTTCACCCAGGGCCTGCTCTACCGCGACGGCTTCCTGTACGAGAGCACCGGGCTGAACGGCCGCTCCAGCCTGCGCAAGGTGGTTCTGGAAACCGGCACCGTGGTGCAAAGCCACCGCCTGGACAGGAAATATTTCGGCGAGGGCCTGGCCGACTGGGAGGACCGGCTGATCCAGCTTTCCTGGCAGGCCGGCACCGGTTTCGTCTACGACCTGGACACCTTCCAGGAACAGCGCCGCTTCCAGTACCCGGGCGAGGGCTGGGGCCTGACTGCCGACGACACCCGTCTGATCATGAGCGACGGCACGCCGCACCTGCGCTTCCTGGACCCGGACACCCTGGCCGAAACCGGCCGGGTGACGGTGACCTACCAGGGTCAGCCGCTGCGTGGCTTGAACGAACTTGAGTTCATCGACGGCCAGGTCTACGCCAATGTCTTCCCGACCCAGACCGTAGTGATGATCGAGCCGGACAGCGGCCTGGTCACCGGCCGCGTCGACCTGACCGGCCTGCTGCCCGATTCCGAGCGCGGCCGCGTCGATGTCCTCAATGGCATCGCCTGGGATGCGCAGGGCGAGCGCCTGTTCGTCACCGGCAA
>CAZUZT010000027.1:0-18411 GCA_964624575.1 uncultured Rhodanobacteraceae bacterium
GCCAGGCCGATGGCGGCGACCAGGGCGAAGACGATAGCGACGCCAAGGATGCGCTGCTGGCCGATGGAAACGTGGGCCTCGCCGATGCCGGCGGCCGGGTTGGTGAACAGGCGCCGTGATGCGGTCAGGGCATCCTGGGCAGCCGCGCGGGCACGGTCGGCGGCAACCTGGGCGTGGCGCGCATAGGCGCTGTCCTGGGTGCGCTGGCCGGTGGCCGGGTCAACGCCGGGAGCCGGCCCGGGACCAGGTTCGGGAGTGACGCCAGGCGCGGGAGCACCGGGGCCCGCGGGTGGGATGGCGCCGGTGTTCTTCGGGTCTTGGTCGTTGTGGTTCTGATTCATATCAATCTCCCTGTTCACCTGTGCCCACGTCGGGCAGGAGCCGGCATGATACGTCAGACGGCACAGCGACAACACCACGGCCCCACCCCAAGGCCACGTACCCGGCGATCGGCGATTGTGGCCTGGGCGGGTGTCACTTCCGGTGCCCTTCCGGCCCGCAACCGGCGCTCAGGATGCCCAGCGCCCGCCACGACGATGCTGCCGGTGGCCGTATGTGCGGCATCGGCTCAGGCGTCGGCCCGGGTGCCGACTGCCCCATGACTCAGCGGCAGCCGGACTCCGAGGCCGGGATCAGGAAGCGGCGTTCGCGTCCCGAATTACGCAATCAGGCCGGCTGGCCGGAATGGAAGTGATCGGCCAGCACCTTGGCAACGGCGGCGGTGACCTGCTTGGCCATCGGGATGTGCAGGAACTCGTTCGGGCCATGGGCATTGGAGTGCGGGCCGAGCACGCCGGTGATGACGAACTGGGCACCGGGAAACTTTTCGCCGAGCATGCCCATGAACGGGATCGAGCCGCCTTCGCCCATGTACGCCGGCGGGGCATTGAACAGCACCTTCGACGCTTCGGCCAGTGATTGCGACAGCCACGGCGACAGCGCCGGTGCGTTCCAGCCGGCACCGGCCTCTTCCAGCTCGAAGTGGACCTTGGCGCCGTAGGGTGGATCGGCTTCCAGCAATTGCTTGACCACCTGCCCGGCCTGTTCGGGATCCAGCGTTGGCGGCAGGCGCAGCGACAGCTTCACTGCCGTCTTCGGCCGCAGCACGTTGCCGGCATCGGCCAGTGACGGCAGGCCATCGACACCGGTCACCGACAGCCCCGGCCGCCAGGTGCGGTTGAGGATCAGCTCGGCCAGGTCATCACGCACCGGTTCCATGCCGGGCACGAACGGGAACTTGCGCCAGACCTCCTCGCCCAGGAAACCGGCGGCGATGCGCGCCTGCTCCAGGCGCTCGCCGGGAATCTCAACGTGCAGCGCATCCAGCCTGATCGTGCCGGTGGTTTCGTCTTCCAGACGCGAGAGCAGCTGGCGCAGGATGCGGAAGCTGGAGGCGACGATGCCGGAGGCATCCCCGGAGTGCACGCCCTCATCGAGCACCTCCACGGTCAGATCGCCGCCGGTCAGGCCACGCAGGCTGGTGGTCAGCCAGAGCTGGTCGTAGTTGCCGCAGCCCGAATCCAGGCAGACCACCAGCGACGGTTTGCCGATGCGTTCGGCCAGGTGGTCAACGTAGTACGGCAGATCGTAGGAACCCGATTCCTCGCAGGCCTCGATCAGCACCACGCAGCGCGCGTGTGGCACACCCTGTTCCTTCAGCGCGCGGATCGCGGCGACGGCGGCAAAACAGGCGTAGCCATCGTCAGCGCCACCGCGGCCATACAGGCGGTCGTCCTTGAGCACCGGAATCCACGGGCCCATGCCTTCGGACCAGCCGCTCATCTCCGGCTGCTTGTCCAGATGGCCGTACAGCAGCACGGTGTCATCACCCTGCCCCGCCACTTCCAGCAGCAGCAGCGGCGTGCGGCCGGGCAGGCGCACCACTTCCACGCTCATGCCGGGCACGTTCTGCGCCTTGCACCAGGTCTCCATCAGGCGCACGGCGTCATCGATGTAGCCGTGCGCGGCCCAGTCCGTGTCGAACATGGGTGATTTGGCGGGGATGCGGATGTACTCGGTGAGTTGGGCAACGATGTCGTCATCCCAGAGAGCGGCGGTGAAATCGCGTGCGGATTGAAGATCCATGGCGTGCTCCTGTGGGGGGGATCGGAAAAGCGGGCCAGTCTACTGCGCGGCGGGTTGCGCAGCCGTGAGGTCAGGTAAGCCGGAAATGCCGCAGTCACCGGTTCCATCGGAATTTTCCCAGACGCTTCCGGGCCGGATTCGCACGCCTGGGCGACGACCGATACGTATCTTGGGCAGCACCTGAGCCGGTGTCGGCGAAAACGTCGCCACCGGTGCCCACAACACACCTTCCCGCCCCTTTTCAAATTCCCATGACGCTGAAATCCCTGATCCTGCTTCTTGCCGGCCTGATGTTCGCCTTCGCCCTGCCGGTGGCGGCGCAAGCGCCGGTGAACATCAATACCGCCGACATGGCCGAACTGACCGGCTTGAACGGCGTCGGCCAGGTCAAGGCCGAAGCCATCGTCGATTACCGGCGTCAGAACGGCCCCTTCGTGGCTATCGACGAACTTGGCAAGGTGCGCGGCATCGGCCAGAAAACGGTCGACGCCAATCGCGACCGTCTCACCGTCGGAGGCGACACACTGTCCAGCTTCGCGCCCTGAAGGGCCGGAACCGACGCCTTCGATACCTTCCCTCAGCACCAGCAGCATGTTGCCTCAGCGGGTCACGGCTGCGGTGCTTTTACAGGGGGCCTGTCCAGGGCCCCCTTTTTTTGTCTGACGTTACGGTCTTGCCGGATTGATGCCGGCGGTGTCTGCGACTGATCCCGGCGTTCCGCGCGTGGTTGAAGACAGTCGGATCGATCACTTCCCCCGGACGAGGCCGCGAGACGTATCATGACCGCCACTTTCGGGGAGGAAGAACGAGATGCGATATCCGTATTCGACGATGGCTCAGACACCCACGGCGGGATGTCAGGTCGGCAGACTGCTGGCGGCTTGCCTGCTGGCATTGGCCCTTCCGGCCGTTGCGCTGGCGCAGGCGCCCAAGGTGCTGCTGATCGGTGACAGTTGGGCGGAACAGCAATGGCAGGACGATTCCCATGCCGCGGTGTTCGCAGCCAATGGCGCAGCACAGCATCTGGTCGTCGGTTCGACCACCACCGAGAGCGGTTCAAAGGCCTGGGAATGGGCACATCCGGACCGCTTGGCGATCATCAGCCAGGCGCTGGCCGGGCATCCGCAGATCGACACCGCCCAGGTCACCATCGGTGGCAATGATTTCCTGGATGCCTGGTCAACTGCCCTGTCACCGGCGCAGGAACTGGCTCTGCAGGAAATCATCCGTGACGACTTGCGCACGGTCATCGATCACCTGCTGGCGCATCGGCCGGACATGGATATCGTGATCAGCCTGTATGACTACCCCAACTTCCGCGACACGCTGACCAGCCTGGCGGGTATTTTCGTTTGTCGGCCGCTGCACCAGGACCTGGGCGAGCCAACGCCATTGCAACTGAACACGGCGATGATGTCCTTCGAAGCGATGCTGGCCGACAGCCTGGCCAGCCATCCGCGGGTCAGCCTGGTCGGCCACGCCGGGCAGATGCAATACAGCTTCGGCATTGACGGCAACGCGCCGGGGCAGCTGCTGCCGCCGGGCGATCCGGCCCTGCCCAGCCCGGTGGCGGCGATGCGCAGTCACGACGCCCTGGGCCGCGACTGCTTCCACCTGACCCCGGACGGCTATGACGTACTGGTGCAAAACCTGTACGAGAACTACTTCGAGGTCCGCTTCGATACCCTGCTGAAATCGCCGTTCGAATAGCGGCAGCGGCGACGGCGCACCGGCCTCGGACAAAGATCCGGCGTGCCGGCTCGCATGTCTTGTACCTGGTGAACAACAGAAGCACTGCAGGGTTTTAGCCTGAAACCCGAACCCAACAACCCACCTCAGGTACTGGTGCCGCCCACGGTCATGCGATCGATCTTCAGGGTCGGCTGGCCGACGCCCACAGGCACACTCTGGCCGGCCTTGCCGCAGACGCCGACACCGGCATCCAGTTCCAGATCATTGCCGACCATGCTGATGCGGGTCATCGCCTCCGGCCCGTTGCCGATCAGGGTCGCGCCCTTGACCGGCGCGGTGACCTTGCCGTTCTCGATCAGGTAGGCCTCGGAGGCCGAGAACACGAACTTTCCCGAGGTGATGTCGACCTGGCCGCCACCGAAGTTGACCGCGTACAGGCCGCGCTCGACCGAGGCGATGATCTCGCCCGGGTCGCTGTCGCCGGCGAGCATCAGGGTGTTGGTCATGCGCGGCATCGGCAGGTGCGCGAACGATTCGCGGCGGCCGTTGCCGGTCGGCGTCATGCCCATCAGGCGCGCGTTGTGCTTGTCCTGCAGGTAGCCGACCAGGATGCCGTTCTCGATCAGTGTCGTGCATCGGGTCGGCACGCCCTCGTCGTCGACATTGAGCGAGCCGCGGCGGCCAGGCAGGCTGCCGTCATCGACGATGGTGCACAGCGGTGACGCCACCTGCTCGCCGATGCGGCCGCTGTAGACCGAGGTGCCCTTGCGGTTGAAGTCGCCTTCCAGGCCGTGACCCACCGCCTCGTGCAGCAGCACCCCGGGCCAGCCGGGGCCGAGCACCACCGGCATCTCGCCGGCCGGCGCGTCGACTGCTTCCAGATTGAGCAGGGCCTGACGCACCGCCTCCCGGGCCCAGGCGAATGGCAGTTTCCCGTTCACCAGCAGGCCGTAGTCATGGCGGCCGCCACCGCCGGCCGAACCCTGCTCACGGCGGCCGCCGGATTCGACGATCACCTGGACATTGAACCGCACCAGCGGCCGGACATCGGCAGCCAGGGTGCCGTCGGCGGCGGCCACCAGGATGGTATCCAGGCTGGCCGCCATGCTGACGATGACCTGGTCGACGCGCGGATCCAGGCCGCGGGCATAGGCATCGACCTCGCGCAGCAGGGCTACCTTGGCTTCACTGTCCAGGCTGTCGATCGGATCGCGTGGTGAATACAGCTGGTGGCCGCGGCTGACTTTCAGCGCCTGCCCGGGTACTGATTGGCCATGACGGGCGATGGCGCGCGCGGCCTTCGAGGCCGAGACCAGGGCCGGCAGGTCGATCTGGTCGGAATAGGCAAAGCCGGTGCGCTCGCCGCTGAGTGCGCGGATGCCCACGCCCTGCTCGATGGCGTGGCTGCCGCTCTTCACCCGGCCATCCTCCAGCAGCCAGCGCTCACTGTGGCCGTGCTGGAAATACAGGTCGGCGGCATCGATGCCCGGCGCCATGATGATGTTGAAGACCTGCTCCAGCTCGGTGTCGGACAGCCCGCCAGGGGCCAGCAGCGACTGCTGCACCTGTTCGATGATTCCACTCATGGTTGCCTTGGTTTCCTGTGCATTGATCGGCGGCCGCTACGCGGTAGCGGCAGGCCATGGTTGTCATGTGGGCGCCGGATCAGCCGCTTCAAGCGCCCGCTTCAGGCGCCGTCATCAGGCGGCGCAGTCCATCGCGGGGCGATGAAGCCAACATCTGCAAGCGTGCAGATCACTCGCCGGCCGGCTGCGCCGCGGCACCGGAACGGGCCGGGTCCTGGCGCACGATGACCGGCTCTTCCCACGGGCCGGTGACACGGTAGACGATGCGCGAGGCGTCGTCGATGCGCAGCAGGCTCTGCACCACCAGCCCGGCTGCGGCTCCGGCCGGACCGCCGGCGATCGCGCCGACCACCGGGAAGGTGCCGCCGACACGTGGCCGCACCTGCACGGTCTGGTCATAGTCACGGCCGGCCAGGCCGGTGCGGCCGGTGAGCAGGATGTCGGCGGACGGCGATTTCACCTCGATGCCATCGGTGAAGGCATTGCCGGTGTTCAGGCGGAAACTGCCCTGGATCGAGGAAAAACGCAGGCCCTGGCCATAGAAGTCACGGAAATCGAGCATCAGCCGGCGCGGGATCTCGCGCAGGTTGAGCAGGCCGAACAGCCGGCCCACGCCGGGGTCGACCTCGCGGATGCGGCCATCGCCGACATCCACGGTCAGGGTGCCGTCGATGGCGGCCAGGGCAAACGCGGCCGGCGGCCCGATCCAGCCGCCATCGATCTGCGCCCGGGTACGGCCGCCGTCGACAGCGCCCTGGAATCCGAAGCCGGTCAACATGGCGCCCAGGTCTTCGGTCTGCAGCAGGATGCTGAATTGCGAGCGCTCCTCGCCGCGGCTGCGCCACCATTCACCGTGCGCCTGCAGCGCCATCAGCGGGCTGTCGGTGTCGAACTGGGAGATTTGATAGACCCGGCCTTGCCGCTGTCCCTGCAGTTGCACCCGGCCCAGATCGATCGCGCCCAGCCGCAGCGAGCCGATATCCACATCCAGCACTGGCAGCAGGGCCGGATCAATACCGCCCTGGGAGGCACTGCCCGCTGACTCATCGGTTTCGGAAACATGCAGGCGCTCCAGCCGGGCCCGCACCGAGGCCTCCGAACCGGTGGCGGAGGTCCACAGCACCTGGCCTTCGGCATCCGGACCGGCCAGCCGCATCTGGACCTGCCCGTTTTGCGGCAGCACCTCCAGTTCGACCTGGCGCAGATGGCGACCGAACACAGTCAGCTCGCCGACGTCCAGATCCACCTGCGGCCAGCCACCCGCGGCGCCGATACCGCCTGGACCCATGCCGGCCCCCAGGGCCAGCCAGCCACCCAGGTCCAGCGCCGGCGTCTGGCCAATGATTTGAATACCGCTGGCCGCCACGGTGCCGGCATGCGCTGCCCCCAGCACCACCGAACCGCGCAGCCAGTGGCTGGCTGTCGCCGAAGCATCGCCGGCAGCGGCCGTCTCCGCGCCGCCCGGCAAGATGCCGGCGGGCAGCCGCAGATCCATCGCAACCTTGTCGCCCAGGCTCAGTTGCAGCGGCCGCCCGGCGGACGTGCCAGCGCCGGTGCCGATGTCAGCGCCAGTGTCGGCACCGGTGCCGAGCACCAGGGTCAGCGGCAGGGCCTGCCCGGCGTCTTTCTGCAATGGCGCCGGCAACTGCAGGCTGATGCCGACCAGATCGCTGCTCACCTGCAGGCGGCCGGTGACAGCGGGAGTCGCCGAAGCGGGAACACTGCCGCGACCGGTGGGCGCCTGATCGTGATTGGCCTGCTCGGGCACCTGCAATTGGACCAGCCAATCGGCGCGGCCTGGGCTGCGCAAGGCCAGCGGCGCGGCCCAGTCCAGGCTGGCCAGCAGCGCGGCGGTGCTCAGCCGCCCGGCCAGGCGGGCTTCCAGGGCCATCGCCGGATCGTCGGTGGCGTCGGCAATGCGCAGGTCCAGCCTGGCCGGCTCGCCGCCCAGGCGCAGCTCCAGGTTGCTGGCGGCGAGTCCGTGGCGGTCGAACACCAGCTCACCGTTCAGATCATCCAGCACCAGGTTGTGCTGGCTGTCACGGTAGCTCTGGCCGTCGAAATGGATCCGGCCATCGACCGCGGGCTCGCCCAGCTCGCGCTTCAACGGCAGGCGCAGCTCCACCGCCACCTGCGGCCGGCCCTGGATCGAGCGACCCTGAAGATGCCGGCCGATGGTGGCCTGGATCGGCGTTTGTGCCAGAAAGGCCAAAAGCTGCTCGCCACTGTCCCGACCTCGGCCGCGGGCGTGCAGGATCGGTTCCTTGAGATTGTCGATGCCGGCGCTGGCACCGGCTACATCCAGGCCGCCGATGCGCGCCTGGTCGGCGTCGATCTGCAGGCTGCCGTTTTCAAACAGCACCGTGGCGTGAATCCGGTCCAGGGCCGGCCAATCCGGATGGAAATCCAGACCGGCGTCCGCGACCTCGGCGACGGCCTCGAAATGGCCACTGTGGTCCGGGAAGGGGAACGGTCCGGCCGGACCGCGCAACCAGGCCCGGCCGGAGACCAGATCACCGCCGGCCAGGGCGCGCTCCAGCCAGTCGGCGGTGCGGGCGATTTTGTTGCGCGGCCAGAAGGCGTTGGCGGCGAGGACCTGGCCACTGGCCTGCACACCCAGATCCAGCCACAGGCGAGAAGCGTTCCGACCAGCAGCGCTTGTGCCATCACGCCCAGCCGCGTTCCCGTCTGTCGGGGACGCGGCCGGCTGACGACGCAGTTCAATACCACCGGCCACCCGGCCCTGATAGTCCACGCCGGCCAGATGCAGGCCATCACTGTCGATCCGCCAGCCGTCGGCGGTGGCCCAGGCGGCGATGCCGCCGGCGATGACCTGCGCCTGCAGCGGCTTGGCGAAGACCCCGGGAAAGTCCAGGCGCAGCGCTGCCGGCGCCGGGGTCAACACCAGCCCCTGCCGGTCGCCGGCCAGGTCGATTGCCGGCAACTGCAAGCCGGGAACCGGCGCCACCGGCTGGCTGTCGACCGAGGCCAGCCGCACCTGGTACTGGCGCAGGCCGGCGCGATCAAAATCCACCCTGGCCCACTGGACAGGAACGCGGGCGCCGGCTTCCAGCAGCCAGTGCCGGGCCCGGTCGGGAACTGGCTGCGCCAGCGCCAGCAGTGGCAGCAATGGCGACAGGTCGATGTCGCTGGCCTGCAACTGCACCCTGCCCTCGTGCCACAGGCCGGTGATCAGGCCGGCGGCGCCGGTCTCCGGTGATCCGCCCATCTCGGGCGCCGAGCCAAAGTGCAGCTGCTCGACCAGCAGGCGGCCACTGTCACCGTCCCGCTGCCAGCGCGCCAGCGCCGACAGCGGCGGCAGTTCGATCTGCACCGGACCGGTGCCGGCGCTGACGCTGGCGTCGGTACTCGCGCCGGCGCTGGCCGGATCATCCACCTGCCCGCGGCCGTCCATCACCACGGAACCGGGTGCGTCATGCATCTCGTCGGTGGCCGCCACCGACTGCCAGCGGCTGTCGCCCTGGCGCCATTGCAGTTGCGCATCGATGATCCCCCCGCGATCCAGTTCCAGCCAGGCGCTCAGGGCCAGATCACCGTCGAGCAGCCTGATTCCGGCCGGCGCCTGGCCGCCCAACCACTGGGCCATCGCCAGGCCTTCGCCGCGCAGGTGGATCCGGGCCCAGTCATCGCTGCCCGAATCCATCGCCAGCAACAGCTCGCCGCCGCTGCCGGAAGGGTTGGCCAGACGGCCGCGCCAACGGGCTACGCCGCCCTGGCTGAAACGGCGGATCTCCGGCAGGTGCAGGGTCCAGGACTCGGCCTCCGGCGCCAGGCGCAGGTGCAGCCGGCTGTCGCGCAGAGCCACCGATGGCAGGCCGCGCAACATGCGCGTTACCGGCTGGCCGCCACCGCCGGCCATCAGGCCGGGCAGGCCGAGCAGTTGCCAGCGGTCATCGTCACCGCGCAACAGGGTCAGGTCCAGATCATGGAGGCGGAATTCGTACAGGGGCCGGTCGCTGCGCACCAGGCCGGACAAGTCGATGGCCAGTGCCGCCTGCCCGATACGGCCATCCTGGTCAGCGCCGAAATGCACGCCCTCCAGTTCGATCAGCGGACCGCGCACCGTCCAGTACGGACGCGCGGTGTCGATCGCGACCGGCGCACCGATCTGGCGCGCGATCAGGTCGGCCACCCGGCCGGTATCCGACGCCCACCAGGGCAGGGCCAGTTGCAGCAGGCCCAGCAGCACCGCCAGGGTGATCGCAATCACCGCCGTGGCCAGGACCAGCAACTGGCGCCAGCGCAGGCGCGACCTGGTCACTGCGGCCGCCATGGCGTCCCGGTCACGGCGGTGCCTGCCCGGCGGCCGGTCGTGCCGCCGCTGTCGGCCTGGTCACCGCTCAGATGTCGGCGCCGGTCACAGCAGGACAACATCGTATTGCTCCTGGCCGTACTGCTCCTCGGCCTGGAAGCGGATGGTCTTGCCCAGGAATTCTTCCAGCTCGACCACGGCCGCCGATTCCTCTTCGGTGATCCGGTTGACGACCTGCACCGACGCCAGCACCAGCAGGGTGCGGGCCTCGAACTGGCGCACTGCGCGGGTGATCTCGCGGAAGATCTCGTAGCAGACGGTCTCGGTGGTCTTGACCAGGCCCAGACCCGAGCAGGTGCGACAGGGCTCGGTCAGTTGCCGGGCCAGGCTCTCGGCGGTGCGTTTGCGCGTCATCTCGACCAGACCCAGCGGACTCATCGCATAGACGGTGGTCTTGGCGTGGTCATTGGCCAGGGATTTTTCCAGCGTCCGCAGCACCTGCCGCTTGTGCTCGTCGTCCTGCATGTCGATGAAATCGATGATGATGATGCCGCCCAGGTTGCGCAGCCGAAGCTGCCGGGCCAGCGCCTGGGATGCCTCCAGGTTGGTCCGGTAGACGGTTTCTTCCAGGTTGCGGTGGCCCAGGTAGCCACCGGTGTTGACGTCGACCGTAGTCATCGCTTCGGTCTGGTCGATGATCAGGTAGCCGCCGGATTTCAGCGGCACCTCGGGCCTGAGCGCCTTGTGGATCTCGTCCTCGACCCCGTACAGATCGAACAGCGGCCGCTCGCCGGGATAGTGCTCGATGCGCTCGGCCAGATCGGGCATGAAGGTGCGCGCGAACTCGACCGTGCGCTCCCAGGTTTCGCGCGAATCGATGCGCACCTTTTCCACGTGCGAACGCATCAGATCGCGAACCGAGCGCAGCGGCAGGCTCAGGTCCTCGTACAGGCGCTGGCCGACCTTGGCCGTGGGCAGGGCCTGGCGGAGCCGGTTCCAGACCTTTTCCAGATAGGCGACATCCTCGGCCAGAGCTTCGTCCGGCTGGCCTTCGGCATTGGTGCGCACGATGTAGCCGCAACCGCTGCCCTGGCTCAGTGACTGGACGATGCCCTTCAGGCGCGCGCGTTCGGCTTCGTCCTCGATCCGGGAGGAGACGCCGAGCATGGTCGAATCGGGCAGCAGCACCAGGTAGCGCGAGGGAATGCTGATCTGCGTGGTCAGGCGTGCACCCTTGCTGCCAATCGGCTCCTTGACCACCTGGACGACGATCTCCTGGCCCTCGCGCACCAGCTCTGTGATCGGCGGCGCTGTCGCCGCCGTGGCTGCTTGACCGCCCTCGGAATCCTCGGTTTCCACCGGCAACGGCCGGACGATATCGGAGCCATGCAGGAAGGCGGTCCGCGCCAGGCCGATCTCGACGAAAGCCGCCTGCATGCCGGGCAGCACGCGCACCACCTTGCCGCGATAGACATTGCCGTAATAGCCGCGCCGGGCCGCCCGCTCGATATGGACTTCCTGCAGCATGCCGTTCTCCACGGCAGCGACCCGCGTCTCGCGCGGGGTGACATTGATCAGCAGTTCTTCGGACACAACGGCTCCCGGGGTTCAGCGCGATTGTGCCCGATTCCGCCGTGCGCACGCCGCCGTCGGGCGGCACCATTCATCCCGCGGCCACCTGCGCCTGGCCCGCCGGCCTGGCCGAACGCCCACGGCCGGCAAGCCCGGTCACCTGCGGCCGGCGGCCGCCAGCAACTGCGCGGTCTCGAACAGCGGCAGTCCCATGACCCCGGAAAAGCTGCCCTCCAGATGGCGGATGAAGGCGGCGGCACGGCCCTGGATGGCGTAGCCGCCGGCCTTGCCGAAGGGCTCGCCGGTGGCAATGTAGGTATCGATGGCGGCCCGGTCCAGTGGCGCGAAATGCACGCGGGATACACACAGCGCCGTGTGCGCCTGGCCGATATCGACGCCGACCACGGCCACGGCCGTGAACACCTGATGGCTGCGCCCGGACAGCTCGGCCAGCATCGCCTGCGCCTGGCCGGCATCGGCCGGTTTGCCGAAGATGTGCCCGTCAAGCACCACCTCGGTATCGGCACCGATGACGCGGGCGCCGGGCACATCGGCGACCTGGGCCAGGCCGGCACGGGCCTTGGCCAACGCCAGGCGGCAGACATAGTCGGCCGGCGCCTCGTCCGGCGCCGGCTGCTCGACCACGTCCACGGCCAGCGCCTGGCAGGCGACACCAAGCTGGTCCAAAAGCTGGACCCGGCGCGGTGAGCGGGAGGCAAGGAACAGGGGTGCGGTCATGGCGCCGATGATAACGGCGGCGGCGCCGTGTCCTGGCCGACTGCCAAGACGGGATCGGCAGCGGCGAGCGTCCGGGCCTGACGATGCCCGCGCTCGACATCCACGCGCATCAGCAAGACCAGGCCACCGATGAAGAACACCGCCGTGGCCAGCAGCGCGGCGCGATGGTTGCCGGCGCTCAGCCAGCTGATCAGGCCGTAGCTGAGCGGCCCGATGATCATCGCCAGACGCACCGCCACGCCCCACAGGCCGAAGATTTCCGCCTTGCGCGCGGGCGGGCACAGATAGGCGACCAGCGCCCGTCCGGCCGATTGCGATGCGCCCAGGCACAGGCCGGCCAGGTTCGCCGCCAGCCAGACACCGGCACCGGGCCCGGCCAGGTAGAACACGATGATCGCCAACAGCCAGCCGGCCAGGGTCAGCGCCAGGGTACGGCGATGCCCGAGCCGGTCCTGGAACCGGCCGAAGCCGAAGGCGCCGATGGCGGCGGTGATGTTGACCACGAGGATCAGGAGGATGCTTTCCTGCTGGCTGAAACCCAGCGCCTGGGTGGTGAAGATCGCCGCCACGGTGATCACGGTGGCAACGCCGGACTGGTAGCAGACGATGCAGGCCAGCAGGCGGCGCAGGTCTGTGAGGTCACGGGCACTGGCCATGGCCTGACGCAGGCGCGCCCAGGCCGGGAGCCACGCGCCGGCCGCACGGAAACGGCCAGCGCCGGCCACGGCCGCCGTCGTCGAAGCGTCCTCCTGCGGTTGCGCCCGCTCGCGCAACACCAGCAATGCCGGCGCCGCCGCCAGCGCGAACACGAACGCGGTGATCAACATCGTCTGCGGCACCGCCGTGGCCTCGCTGGTACCACGTGCCGGTGCGGTCATGATCCAGCCCAGGCACAGCGCCAGCACCACCAGGCCGCCGACATAGCCCAGCGCCCAGCCATAGCCGGACAACCGGCCCATCGCTTCATCTGCGGCCAGCTCCGGCAGGAAGGCGGCGATCAGGTTCTCGCCCAGGCTGTAGGCGACATTGGAGACGATCACCAGGACCACGGCCAGGCCGATCATGCCCGGACCGCACAGCGCCAGTGCCGCCGTGGCCAGCACGCAAACGGCTGTGATCAGCACCAGCCAGCGCTTCTTGGCCGCGTGGCGGTCGGCGTGCACGCCCAGGACCGGCGAGATCACGATCACCAGCAGGTAGGACGCCGACAGCGCCAGGGTCCAGGCCAGGGTCGCCCAGTCGGCGCCACCGGCGATCACGGCCACGAACCAGGCATTGAAGACCGCGGTGATCACCACCGTGGTGTAACCGGAATTGGCAAAGTCGTAACTGGCCCAGGCCAGCAGCTCACGGCGCTGGACCGGGGGCACGTGGGCTGGATGGCTGCGGCGCAGCGGCGCACGCGGCGTCGCGTTGGATGCGGTCATTGTGCGGTTTCCCCGGCGCGCAGGAGGGCGCCGGCCAGGCGGCAGTGTCGGCCACCGCCGCCGGCCCGTCCACAGATCCGATACAGTCGCTGCGGCACAGTGGCACGGGTTCGGGCCGGCCCCGGGATACCGGACCGCGCCCTGCCCGGACACATTGGAGACCGATCTGCATGATCGCCTGGTTGCAGCAGCACGCCGTCGGCACAGGCCTCGTCCTGGTTTGGCTGCTGGCCATCTACAGCGCCATCCGCGCAATCCTGTATACCCGCACCGCCCAGGGCGCCGCGGCCTGGACGCTGGCCCTGTTGCTGATGCCGGTGCTGACCCTGCCGGCGTACTGGATCTTCGGCCACACCCGGTTCCATGGCTATGTCACCCGGCGCCAGCGCCGGATGCTGCATGCCGACGAGGTTCTGGCCCAGCGCGAGCAGCTGGACCAGGTGCTGCTGCCTCCCGAGGGCCGCCATGAACAGTTGCATACCCTGGCCCGGCGCCTGGGTGCCGGCGGTTTCACCCGCGGCAACCGCCTGCAACTGCTGATCGATGGCGAAGCCACCTTCGAAGCCATGCTGGCGGCCATTGCCAAGGCGCAGGATTCGGTACTGATCCAGTTCTACATCTTCCGCGACGACGGCATCGGCCGGCGCATCCAGCAGGCGCTGATGGAACGGGCCCGCGCCGGCGTCTGCGTGTGCATGCTCTACGACGAGGTCGGCTCGCGGCCGGCGCGCAAATTCCTTGATGAGCTGGCCGAGGCCGGCGTGCAGTGCCACCTGTTCAACCCCAACCGGCGCGGCTACCGCTTCCAGTTCAACTTCCGCAACCATCGCAAGGTGCTGGTTGTCGATGGCCGCCGGGCCTTCCTGGGCGGCATCAACATCGGTGATGACTACCTGGGCAAGTACGAAAAGATCGGCCCCTGGCGCGACACCCACATGAGCCTGGAAGGTCCGGCCGCATCACAGGCCCAGATCGCCTTTTTCAAGGACTGGTACTGGGCCACCGAAGAGTTGCCACGCGCCGCCTTCCACCTGCACCCGGTGACGACCGGCGAGGACGACCACGCCTTGGTCTGGCACACCGGGCCGGCCGATGTCCAGCCCGAGGCCCTGCTGCAGTGGCTCGCCCTGATCAATGCCGCGCGCGAGCGGATCTGGATCGCCAACCCCTACTTCGTGCCGCCCGAACCGATCCTGCAGGCGCTGCGCCTGGCCCTGGTACGCGGTGTGGAAGTGCGGCTGCTGGTGCCGGCACGCAGTGACAACCTGCTGGTGCAACTGGCCAGCCAGACCTATCTGGCCGACATGATCCGCACCGGCGCCGCCGTCTACGAATGGCACGACGGCTTCATGCACCAGAAGACCTGTCTGATCGACGATGATCTGGCGATGATCGGCTCGACCAACCTGGACAACCGCTCGATCTTCATCAACTTCGAGATCAGCGCCCTGCTGGTGGCACCGGATTTCGTCAACCAGGTGGTCGACATGCTGGAAGTGGATTTCGCCCGCGCCCGCCAGGCCAGCATCCAGCAGTTCCACGATGCCGGCATGGCGCGCCGTCTGCTGTGCCGAGCCGCCAACATGCTTTCGCCGATGCTCTGAACCTGGCGTGGTCCGACACAGGCCGGCACCGGGCGGCAACGGCGATCACCAGCCGCCCGAACCCGGGGCCGCCCTGGGCGATAATGGACCGCTTCCGCAAGGCCCGATGAGGCAGCCATGGTCTACACCCCGATAGTCGCCACCCTGGGTTACATCCTGTCGCCCGACGGCCGGCAGGTGCTGATGATCCACCGCAATGCCCGTGCCGATGACGAGCACCTGGGCAAGTACAACGGCCTGGGCGGCAAGCTGGACCGCGACGAGGACGTGGTCGCCGGTTTCCGGCGCGAGATCCGCGAAGAAGCCGGCATCGAGTGCGAGGAACTGGCCCTGCGCGCCACCATCAGCTGGCCCGGCTTCGGCCGCAATGGCGAGGACTGGCTGGGCTTTGTGTTCCTGGTCAGCCGCTACCGCGGCACGGTGATGACCAGCAATCCCGAAGGCACCCTGGAATGGGTGCCGCGCGAGCGCCTGATGGAGCTGCCGATGTGGGAAGGCGACCGCCATTTCCTGCCGCTGCTGTTCGACGATGATCCGCGGCCGTTCCACGGCGTAATGCCGTACCACAACGGCCGGCCTCAATCCTGGACCTACAGCCGCCTGTAGGCCGGCCCGGCCTTTCGCCAACGGCAGGCCGGCAGCCGCTGGCATTGGCGTCGGCGCCCAGGCCGGTATCGCAGCCGCAGCGCACCGGCACCTGACAGCGCTGACGGCACCGGCCGGGTGCCGACGCGGCGCTTGCCGCTGCAGGCGGCCATGTCATCGCCGCGTCACCACCGGCGGCGACACTGTCCGCCCCCGGTTAACCGCACCTGCCTGTATGACTGCATCCGCCTGGCGTGCCCTGTGCACGGTGTCCGCCCTGATCCTGGCCACTGCCACCGCTCAACCCACCCTGGCCGACGATACCGGCGGCAGCCGCGCCCGTCTGGCCATCCACGGCTCCAACACCATCGGCGAACAGCTCGCCCCGGCCCTGCTTGCCGGCCTGGCGCAAAGCGGCGGCCTGGATTTCCAGCCGCTGGAAACCGTGGCCGCCGGCGAACAGCACGGGCGCATCGCGGCCATCGACATCCAGCTGCAGAGCCACGGCTCGGGCACCGGTTTCCAGGCCCTGCTCGACGGCCGCGCCGATCTGGCGATGTCATCGCGGCCGGTCTCGGCCGGTGAACGGGCGCTGGCGGAACAGGCCGGTCTGGGCCGGCTGGATTCACCGGCCCAGGAATTCATCATTGCCCTGGACGGCGTGGCGGTGATCGTGCACCCGGACAGCCCGCTGGCCAGCACCGACCTGGCCACGCTGCGCGACATCTTCTCCGGCCGCATCGGCAACTGGCATGACCTGGGCGGCGCCCCGGCACCGATCCGCGTACTGGCCCGCGATGACAACTCCGGCACCTACGACACCTTCGCCAGCCTGGTGCTGCAGGGCACGGCGCTGGCGCCCGGCGCCGAACGTTTCGAATCGACCCGGGCCCTGGCCGACACCGTGGCCAATGACCGCACGGCGATCGGCTTCGTCGGCCTGGGCGGCATCGGCCGCGCCCGGGCACTGTCGATCCGCGACGGCAGCAGCCGCTCACTACCGCCGCAGCCGATGCTGGTGGCCCTGGAGGATTACCTGCTCTCGCGCCGGCTGTACCTGTATCTGCCGGCCACCGCGACACCGATGGCCCGGGCGCTGGCGCAATTCGCCATCGGTGATGCCGGCCAGGTGATCGTCGAGGAAACCGGCTTCGTCGCCCAGACCATGACGCCGCTGGCCGTCGCCAGCCCGCAGTCGGCACCGGCCGAGTACCGGCGCCTGACCGCCGGCGCGCAACGCCTGCCGCTGAATTTCCGCTTCGATGCCGGCGCCAGCGGTTTTGACAACAAGGCCATGCGCGACCTGGACCGGCTGCTGCGCTACATGCGCAGCCAGGGTGGCAGCGGCCGCAACCTGCGCCTGTTCGGCTTTGCCGACAGCAGCGAAGTGATGCCGTTCATGTCGGTGAGCCTGGCCCACGAACGCGTGGAATATGTCGCCAACAT
The DNA here is from genome assembly GCA_964624575.1 of uncultured Rhodanobacteraceae bacterium. Taxonomy (GTDB): domain Bacteria; phylum Pseudomonadota; class Gammaproteobacteria; order Xanthomonadales; family UBA2363; genus Pseudofulvimonas. Next base: position 17,009 of record CAZUZT010000027.1, read on the forward strand.
GCTGGCCCGCCACGGCATCCACATCCAGCACGGCCGCGGTCTGGGAGCGCAGCTGCCGGTGGCCAGCGATGCCAATGCCTGGGGCCGGCAACGCAACCGCCGGGTCGAGGTCTGGATCACCGATGCGGCTCCCGCGCCGGCTGGCGACGCGGCGCCCTGACGGCCGAACCGTCCCGCTCAGCCGCTGGCGCGATCGGGCAATGCCCCGTCGTCACTGCCATCGCGCTCGATGCCGACATTGCTGCGCGCCAGTTCGTACATTTCCTTGTCGAGCAGGCCGGTCTGGCGCGCGACCAGCACCGGCACCAGCATCTGGCCGGTGACATTGGTCATCGTCCGCATCATGTCCAGGATGCGGTCGATGGCCAGCAGCAGGCCCAGCCCCTCCAACGGCAACCCGGCCGCGGCCAGCACCACAGTGGCCATGACCACGGCCGTGCCGGGCACGCCGGCGGTTCCGAAACTGCCCAGCACCGAGGCCAGCATGATCACAAAGTACTGCGCCACTGACAGCTCGATGCCGTAGTACTGGGCGATGAACACCGACGCCAGGGCCGGGTAGATTGCGCCACAGCCATCCATCTTGATCGTCGCCCCCAAGGGCACGGCGAACGCCGCGTAATCGCGGTCCACGCCGAGGTTATGGGTGACGCAGCGCAGCGCCACCGGCAGTGAGGCGAAGCTGGACGAGGACACGAACGCCACCTGCATGCCCGCCGCGGCCCCGCGCAGGAACTTCAGCGGATTCAGGCCATGAGCCAGCAACAGGCCGCCATAGACGAAGACGATATGCAGGGCGCAGGCCAGGTAGATGGCGAAGATGAAGTCGGCCAGTGGCAACAGCCGTTCGAAACCATAGCTGCCGACCAGGGCGGCGATCAGGCCGAAGGTGCCGATCGGCGTGAACTCAAGCACGAAGCGGGTCACCTGGAACATCACCTGGCTGGCCTCGTCGACCAGGCGGCGCAGGTTGCGCGTGCGCTCGCCCAGGCGCACCAGGGCGAAGCCGACCAGGCCGGCGAAGAAGATCACCTGCAGGATGTGGCCTTCGGCCAGCGCGGCAAACGGATTGGACGGCACCACGTCCAGCAGCACTTGTACCGGCCCGGGCACATCGCGCGGCACATAATCGGTGGCGATCGGCAACTCGCCCACGCCCAGTCCCGGGTTGGTCAACCAGGCCACGCCCAGGCCGACCAGCACCGCCAGCACCGCGGTGATCGCGAACCAGACGAAGGTACGCCCGGCCAGGGCGGCGATGCTGCGCTGGCCATGCAGGCTGGCGACGGCATTCATCACCGCAAAGAACACCAGCGGCACTGCGATCATCCGGATCAGGGTGATGTAGATCGTGCCCAGCGGCTGGAACCAGGTCGCCGCCGCCGGCCCCATCAGCCAGCCGG
>CAZUZT010000027.1:18511-20110 GCA_964624575.1 uncultured Rhodanobacteraceae bacterium
TCAGAACGGCTTGGCCAGCACCAGCCAGACCACCGCCAGCAGCAGCAGCACCGGCAATTCGTTGCCCAGGCGCAGCATGCGCGTCGACGGCAGGCTGTGGCCGGCCGGGGTCACACCACGCAACTGGCGGCCAGTCCACAGATAGAAGGCGAACAGCAGCGCCACCAGGGTCAGCTTGGCGTGCAGCCAGCCGCCGGCGATCCCGAAGTGCAGCCACAGCGCCAGCCCGGTCAGCAGTGCCAGGCCGAACATGATGTGGCCGAAGCGGTACAGGCGCCGGCCCATCAGCGCCAGCCGCTCGCGCACCGGCGGCACCTCGCCGGCCTCGACCACATTGACCAGGATCCGCGGCAGATAGAACACCGCCGCCATCCAGGCGATGACGAAGACCAGGTGCAGGGACTTGGTGAACAGGTACATGAAGGCTCCGGCGACAGCGTAAGGGCACCGGGCAGCATGCCGTGTGCCGCGGCCATTGGGCAAGCCGGCGCGCCCCGCCTGTCGCTGGCATGAACCCCCTGCGCGTGGTCTTGACGCGCAACCGTTAGACTGGCGGTCTTTTTCCCGGGAGCAAGCCGTTGTCGGCCACCGTATCCAGCTTCACCGAGCTGCAATTGCCCGAGCCGCTGCTCAAGGCGCTTGCCGATGTCGGCTATGAAACCCCCTCACCGATCCAGCAGGCAACCATTCCACCGCTGCTGGCCGGGCGCGACCTGATCGGCCAGGCCCAGACCGGCACCGGCAAGACCGCCGCCTTCGCGCTGCCCGCCCTGGCGCACCTGGACCTCAGTCAAGCAAAGCCGCAGGTGCTCGTACTCACGCCCACCCGCGAGCTGGCGATCCAGGTCGCCGAGGCGTTCCAGCGCTACGCCACGCACATGCCCGGCTTCCGCATCCTGCCCGTCTATGGCGGCCAGGGTTACGGTCCGCAGCTTGCAGCGTTGCGCCGCGGCGTGCATGTGCTGGTGGCAACACCAGGCCGGCTGATCGACCATCTGGACCGCGGCTCGATCAAGCTCGATGCCGTAACCACCATCGTCCTGGACGAGGCCGACGAAATGCTGCGCATGGGCTTCGTCGACGATGTCGAGAAGATTTTGGAACTGACTCCGGCCGGGCGCCAGACGGCGCTGTTTTCGGCCACCATGCCGCCGCAGATCCGGCGCATCGCCGACCGCCACCTGCGCGATCCGGCCACGGTCACCATCACCGCCCGCACCAGCACCGCCACCGGCATCAACCAGCGTTGCTGGTGGGTTGGCGGCATGCACAAGCTGGATGCGTTGACCCGGATCCTGGAAGCCGAGCCGTTCGACGCGATGATCGTGTTCGTGCGCACCAAGCAGGCCACCGAGGAACTGGCCGACCGTCTGGAAGCGCGGGGCTTTGCCGCCGCGGCGATCAATGGCGACCTGGCCCAGGTGCAGCGCGAGCGCACCATCGAACGGCTGCGTCAGGGCCAGATCGACATCCTTGTGGCGACCGATGTCGCCGCCCGCGGCCTGGACGTCGAGCGCATCAGCCACGTGCTCAACTACGACATTCCCTACGACACCGAAAGCTACGTGCACCGGATCGGCCGCACCGGCCGCGCCGGGC
>CAZUZT010000028.1:0-5151 GCA_964624575.1 uncultured Rhodanobacteraceae bacterium
GAAGCCGGCCGCTGAGCCGCCGCAGGCAGACACACCCTTCCCGTGCCCGGATCCTTCCGGGCACTTTTTTCGCCACCGTCCCGGGGCTTCCGGGCTATGCTTTGGCCATGAGTGCGATGCTCCTGATCGACCCGGTGGACCAGGCCGGCTGGCTGCTGCGCGATGGCTCGGGCACACCCTGGCAGCCCGGGCAAAACCTGCCGCCCCAGACCGCGATCGTGGCCATTGCGCCGGCCGAGGCGGCGACCCTGCACACGGTATCGATACCGGCCCGGCGCCGGACGGAACTGCGGCAGGCGCTGCCCTATGCCCTGGAAGAGCACCTGGCCGAGCCGGTCGAGCGCTTGCACTTCGCACTGGGCCGGCGCGACGGCGACCAGGTCGAAGCCGCCGTGATTTCCCGTGCCGCCCTGTCCGGTTGGCTGCAGTCGCTGGCCGGCATCGGCCTGGTGCCGGGCCGGCTTTATGTCGATGCGCAACTGCTGCCGCGGGCCGCATCGGGCGATGACCGCGCATATCTGGCGCGGATTGGCGAGCGGCTCCTGGTCGCCACCGGGCAGGGCGCCTGGGCGCTGCCCGAAGCGGGCTGGAACCTTTGGCGCGAGCGCATGGCCGGGCAAAAGCTGCTGGCCCTGGACGAACGCGGACGCTTCAGCGAGACCGACGGACTGCCACCGGCATTGACCGGCCACGACCTGCTGCGCTGGGCCCACGGCCGGCTGGCCGATCCGGGCGCGATCAATCTGCTGCAGGGCGACTTTGCCCCGGCACGGGACCAGGCCGACCGGCTTCGCCTGGGCCGCTGGGCGGCACTGCTGGCCGGCCTGGCCCTGGTCCTGGCCCTGGCCGATGCCGCAGCCGGAGTGATCACCGAACAAAAACGCCGCGATGCCCTGCGGGCGCAGATGGCGCAGGTGTTCCGCCAGGTCCTGCCCGAGGCGCGGATGACCGCCGATCCGGCGGCACAGTTGATGGCCGAGTTCGGCAGTGGCCAGCGCGCTGCCAGCGGCGAGTTCTTCGACCTGCTCGGCCGCGCCGCCCCGGCCCTGGCACACAGTTCCGGCTATCGCTTGATGGCAGTGGATTTTCGCCTTGGCGTGCTGGAAATCGATGTCGCCGGCAGCGATGTCGCCAGCCTGGATGCGCTGCGTGAACGGCTCGCCGCCCATGGCCTGGCCGTGGAACTGACCGGGGTCGATCCCGGCGATGGCGGCGTTCGTGGCCGGATGCGCCTGGGCTCGGACCGGACATGAGGGCGACCTGGCAGGCCTGGTGGCAGGGCCGCGATCTGCGGGAGCGGCGGGTGTTGGCCGCCGGTGCCGTGGTCTGCGTGCTGATGCTGGCCTGGGTCTTCGTGCACAAGCCGCTGGTCGACGCCCGCACGGGTCTGGTCCAGGGCAATGCCCGGCTCGCCGCCGATCTGGCCCAGATGCGCCAGATCGCCCACCGCCATCAGGGTGTGGCAATGTCAGGCGCGTCGAGCCAGCCGCGTGTCGCCGGCCAATCCCTGCTTGCCGTGGTCGACGGCGGCTTGCGTGAATTGGGCCTGGGCGGGTCATTGCGCCGGATCGAACCCGCCGGCGAAGGCCGGGTGCGGGTCCGCCTGGAGGCGGTGCCGTTCGACCCGCTGGTGACCTGGCTGGAAAGCCTGGCTGCGGGCCAGGACGTGCACTTGGCGGAGATCGCCGCCAGCCGGGCCGATCATGCCGGCCAGGTCGATATCCAGATGTTGATCGAGGAGCGCTGAGCCATGCTGAAGGCGATCCGGCGGCTGTTGCTGCTGTTGCTGGCCCTGGCGGTGCTGGCGGTGTTTGCCGTCCTGCTGACGCCGATGTCATTCATCTACCGCATGGCCGAACCGCATCTGGATCCGGCGATCCGCCTGCACGATGTTTCCGGCACCCTGCTGGACGGCCAGGCCGGCCAACTGACCGTAAACGGCTTCCCGCTGGGGCATCTGGACTGGCGCCTGCACCTGGGCCAACTGTTGCGCGGCGGGATCAGCGCCACCTGGCGGGTCGAGGAGAGCGCCTGGTGGGCGCAGGGCCGCACCACGGTCGACCACGACCGACTGCTGCGGGTCGATGACATGACCATGGAGTTGCCGGCCCTGCTGCTCAAACCGGTGCTGGACATCCAGGGGCTGGATTTTCTGGGCACCATCCAGGTTGAACTGGACCATCTGCGCCTGCGCGGGCGCATCATCGAGGAAACCCGCGGCCGGGCACGCTGGGTCGATGCCGGATCGGCCGGCGCGGCGCAGGCACGCTTCGGCCCGATCCATGCTCATTTCGCCAGCACCCGGCCCGGCGGCGTGATCGGCGAGATCCAGGATGTGGCCGGCGCCCTGGTCGTTGACGGTCAGTTCGAACTGGATGGGCTGCGCTATCACGCCGAAGCCATCCTGCATGCCCGCGATCCGGCCGACCCGGTGGCGCGCATGCTCCACTATGTCGGCCAGTCCCTGCCCGATGGCGGCTCGCTGCTGATCGTCTCCGGGCAACTGCGCAACCAGGCCGAAACGGCCGCCGGCCAATGAACGGTGCCGGCGCCGGCGCTACCCGCGGCAACCATCCGGCCGAAGACCTTGCCGAACAGGCGCTGGCCGTCGCCCGCGCCGCCGCCGACGAGGCGGCAGCGGCGATCGTGCCGCTGTTCCGCGCCCAGGACCTGCAAGTCGAACACAAGGCTGACGATTCACCGGTGACGATCGCTGATCGCAACGCCGAGGCGATCATCCGGCGACACATCGGCCAGGCCTTTCCCGATCACCGGATCTGGGGCGAGGAGTTTGGCGGTGAGCCCTCTGCCGAAGGCTGGCAATGGCTGATCGACCCGCTGGATGGCACCAAGAGTTTCGTGCGCGGCAACCCGGTGTTCTCGATCCAGATCGCGCTGTGGCATGACGGCCGGCCGGTGCTGGGCTTGTCGCACGTCCCGATCGGCGGGGAATGTGCCTGGGCCATCCGTGGCCGCGGCGCCTTCATCGACGGGCAACCGGTGGCAACCCGCGCCGACGTAGCGCTGGCCCAGGCGGCGGTGTCGATCGGAAATGTCGGCAGGCTGGCCGCCAATGCTCCTGCCTGGGACGGTCTGGCCGGCATCGCCGGGAGTGCCTGGCGCCTGCGCGGCTACGGCGATTATCTGCATTACCATCTGCTGGCCCGGGGAGGCGTCGATGCGGTGATCGAATCCGATGTCGGCATCCTGGATATTGCCGCCTTGTGCCTGCTGGTGAGCGAGGCCGGCGGTGTCTTCACCGACCTGGCCGGTCGCCCGATTGGCCTTCAGACCACCTCGGTGCTGGCCGCCGCGACCCCAGCGCTGCATGCCGACCTGGCCAGGCGCCTGGGCGGCGCCGACCCGACCTGATCGCCGGAGATGAGACGATGACAAGCCACCCGACACTGGCCAGCACACGCCGCACCAGCCTGGCGACGATGGCCGCCTGCCTGATGATGGTGCTGGCCGGTATGGCCATCGCCGCTGCGCCGGTCCCTGACCCCGTAGATGACCCGGCAGATGCTCCACCCCAGGAAGCAACGATCGGCGCTGGCGCAACGGCCGGGCAACCATTCGCCATCGCCGTGCATGGCGGTGCCGGTGGTGTCGCCCGCCAGGCGCTCAGCGACGAACGCCGCGCAGGCGTGAACGCGGCCATGCGCCAGGCCTTGGCCGCCGGCCACGATCTGCTCGCCGCCGGCGGCAGCAGCCTGGATGCCGTCGCCGCGGCCGTGGTGGTGCTGGAAGAGTCACCGTATTTCAACGCCGGCAAGGGCGCGGTGTTCAACGCCGATGGCATCAATGAGCTGGATGCGGCGATCATGGATGGCGCCAGCCGCAATGCCGGCGCGGTCGCCGCCCTGCGCCGGGTGCGCAACCCGGTGTTGCTGGCGCGGGCGGTGATGGACAAGTCACAACATGTGTTCATGATCGGCGACGGCGCCGAGCGCTTCGCCCGCGAACAGGGGCTGGAGCTGGTCGAACCGGACTGGTTTCGTACCGAGCATTCCTGGCGCGCCTACCAGGACGCCAAGCGGCAGCAGACCGCGACCGGCGGTTCCTTGCCCGACGAGGCCCAGTACGGAACGGTCGGCGCGGTGGCACTGGACCAGCACGGCCAGGTCGCCGCCGCCACTTCCACTGGCGGCATGACCATGAAGCGGTATGGCCGGGTTGGCGATGTCCCGGTCATCGGCGCCGGCACCTGGGCTGAACCCGGTTGTGCGGTGTCGGCCACCGGCTGGGGCGAGTTCTTCATCCGCACCGCGGCCGCGCACGAGATCTGCAGCCGTGTCCGCCTGGCCGGACAGGACCTGGACCAGGCCGCGAACGGCGTGGTCATGGATGATATTCCGGCCCTGGGCGGCAGCGGTGGCGTTATCGCCATCGACAACCAGGTCAACTTGGCGATGCCCTACAGCAGCATCAGCATGTTCCGCGGCAGCATCGATGCCGCCGGCACGGTGCGCACCGCGATCTGGGCCGAAGACGAACCCTGATTGCGCAGATCATCGCGCCCACCCCGGCGTGGCAGTGGCCACGCTGACCGTGGCAGGCGCTTTCAATGCCGGCCACCGGCGCCACGTGCCTTAGCTTCCGCAGCCAAGGGCTTACGTAAACTCCCCGGTACCGGCCGCCTCCGGCGCCGTGTTTCTCCACCGACAGGCGTTACCGACAACCATGCAATTCCAGCTTCTGGCCACCGACGGCGCAGCGCGACGCGGCCAACTTGACCTACCACACGGCCAGGTCCAGACCCCGGCCTTCATGCCGGTGGGCACCTACGGCACGGTCAAGGCCGTGCTGCCGGCCCAGGTGCGCGATTCCGGCGCCGAGGTCGTACTCGGCAACACCTTCCACCTGTTCCTGCGACCGGGCCTGGAGGTCATTGAAGACCACGGCGGCCTGCATGACTTCATGGGCTGGGACGGTCCGATCCTGACCGATTCGGGCGGCTTCCAGGTCTTCAGCCTGGCGCAGCGGCGCAAGATCAGCGAGGACGGCGTCCACTTCGCCTCACCGGTGGATGGCTCGAAGGTGTTCCTGTCGCCGGAGGAGTCCATGCGCATCCAGCGGGCGCTGAACTCCGACATCGTGATGATCTTCGACGAGTGCACGCCGTACCCGGCCAGCGAAGGGCAGGCACGG
>CAZUZT010000028.1:5251-11160 GCA_964624575.1 uncultured Rhodanobacteraceae bacterium
CGTGATGATCTTCGACGAGTGCACGCCGTACCCGGCCAGCGAAGGGCAGGCACGGACCTCGATGGAGCTGTCCCTGCGCTGGGCCGAGCGCAGCAAGCGTGCCCACGAGGGCAATGCCAACGCGCTGTTCGGCATCGTCCAGGGCGGCATGCATGCGCGGCTGCGCGAAGCCTCGGCCGCCGCCCTGTGCGAACTGGGTTTCGATGGCTATGCCATTGGCGGCCTGTCGGTGGGCGAACCGGCCGCCGAACGCGAGCAGATGCTCGATGCCACCGTGCCCTGCCTGCCGGCAGATCGCCCGCGCTACCTGATGGGGGTCGGCCTGCCCGAGGACATCGTCGCCGCCGTGTGCCGGGGCGTGGACATGTTCGACTGCGTGCTGCCGACGCGGAACGCCCGCAACGGCCATTACTTCACCCGCTTCGGCGACCTGCGCATCCGCAATGCCCGCCATGCCCGCGACCTGCGCCCGATCGAACCGGGCTGTGATTGCCCGGCCTGCGCCGGCGGTTTCAGCCGCGCCTACCTGCGGCACCTGAACCGCTGCAACGAGATCCTCGGTTCGGTGTTGGGCACGCTGCACAACCTGCGTTATTACCAGCGGCTGATGGCCGGCCTGCGGGCGGCGATCGAGGCCGGGCGGCTGGACGATTTCGTCGCCGGTTTCCATGCCGACCGGGCCCGCGGAGTCGATCACCCGCCAGCGCAAGTCGAGTGAAACCTGGCTCACGGCGAGCCGCGACGGCATCGGCAGTCGTGGCATAATGCGCTGCTTTGCGGCCAGCCGCGTCCTTTCGGAACGAGACCCGTCACCATGGATTTCCTGATCAACAGCGCCTACGCCCAGGCAGCGGACACTGCACCCAGCGCAATGCAGCCGTTGCTGATGATGATCATCTTCGTCGCCGTGTTCTATTTCCTGCTGATCCGGCCGCAGATGAAGCGGGCCAAGGAACACCGGAGCATGGTTTCGCAGTTGGCCAAGGGCGACGAGGTCATCACCACCGGCGGCATCGCCGGCCGCATCGACCATCTGGGCGACAGCTTCATCACCCTGGAGATCGCGCCCGAGGTCAAGGTCAAGGTGCAGAAGAGCCAGGTCGCCAACGTGTTGCCCAAGGGCACCTTGAAAGACGCCTGATCCACCCGCATAAGCGGACCTTCCCACGCTGACGCCACGAGGCGTTGAGAGCCGATGATCGACTATCCCAAGTGGAAGTACGCCTTGGTAGTGGCCGTACTCCTGGTGCTCGGGCTGTATGCGCTGCCCAACCTGTTCCCACAGGACGCCGCTATCCAGATTTCCGCCAACCGCGGCAGTACCGTGGACGAGGCGCTGAGCGAGCGGGTCCAGGGCATCCTGGAACGCCATGACCACGCCTTCAATGGCGTCGAGCTGGACGAGAGCATGCTCCTGGTCCGGTTCAGTTCGCCGGAGATCCAGCTGCCGGCGGCCGATACCCTGCGCTCGGAACTGGGCGAGGGCTATGTCGTGGCCCTGAATCTGGCGCCGACGGTGCCCAACTGGCTGTCCCGGCTGGGCGCCAGCCCGATGGTGCTGGGTCTGGACCTGCAAGGTGGCGTGCACTTCACCATGGAAGTGGACCAGCGCGCCAGCATCGAGCAGCAGGAAACCCGCCTGACCGAGGACATCCGGGTGCTGTTGCGGGAAAACCGCATCCGCTACCAGAACGTGGCCCGCAGCAGCAATGGCATCGTGGTCACGCTGCGCAGCGAGGAAGACCGCAGCCGCGCCCAGAGCCTGATCGCCAGCGATCTGCAGGATGAGCTGACCTTGCGCATGGGCGCCGGCAGCGGCGACAGCTGGGTGATCAACGGCCAGATCGGCGAAGCGAAATTGCGCGAGATCGCGCTGTCGGCGATCGAAAAGAACGTCGAGACCCTGCGCAACCGGGTCAATGAACTGGGTGTCGCCGAACCGATCATCCAGCGCCAGGGCGAATCCCGTATCGTGGTGCAGTTGCCGGGCGTGCAGGACACCGCCGCCGCCAAGCGCGTGATCGGCGCCCAGGCGACCCTGGAATACCGTGCCGTCGACGATTCCATTGATCCGTTCGAGGCGCAGCAGACCGGCCGCGTACCGCCCGAGTCGCGCCTGTATCACATGCGCGATGGCCGGCCGGTGGTGCTGAGCAAGCGCCTGATCGTATCCGGCGACCAGCTGGTCACCGCCGCCAGTGGCTTCGATTCGCGTGACGGCTCGGCCATGGTCAACGTCACGCTGAACAATCCCGGTGCCCGCCGGATGCAGGATTTCACCAACAACAACGTCGGCAAGGGCATGGGCATCGTGTTCGTCGAGCGCATCCCCGATGTCCGCATTGGACCGGATGGTGAAGAGATCCGCACCTCGCGCATCCGTGAGGAAGTGATCTCGGTGGCCAACATCCGCGAACCGTTCGGCAAGCGGTTCCAGACCAGCGGCCTGGAAAGCAGCCAGGAAGCCAGCCAGCTGGCGCTGCTGCTGCGCGCCGGTTCCCTGGCTGCGCCGATGGACATCGTCGAAGAACGGGTCATCGGACCGTCACTGGGCCAGGACAACATCGACGCCGGCGTCAAGGCGATCATCGTCGGGTTCGTCGCCATCATCCTGTTCATGGCCGTCTACTATCGCCTGTTCGGGGTGATCGCCGTCCTGGCCCTGATGGCCAACGTGGTGATGATCATCGGCCTTCTGTCGATCATCGGTGTCACCCTGACCATGCCCGGCATCGCCGGCATCGTGCTGACCATCGGCATGGCGATCGACGCCAACGTGCTGATCTGCGAACGCATCCGCGAGGAACTGCGCGGCGGCAGCAATGCCGTGAACGCTATCGTTGCCGGTTACGACAAGGCCTGGGCAACCATTCTTGATGCCAACCTGACCTCACTGATCTGCGGCGTCGGCCTGCTGGCCTTCGGCTCCGGCCCGATCCGGGGCTTCGCCATCGTGTTGTGCGTGGGCATCCTGACCTCGATGTTCACCGCCGTGACCCAGTCCTATGCCGTGACCTCGCTGATCTATGGCGGCAAGAAGGCGCGCAAGCTGCAGACCCTGCCCATCTGAACCCCGCCAGTCGCGGAGACTGAATTCAATGTTTGAGATTTTCAACCCGAACTGGCGCGTGCCGTTCATGAAGCTGAGCCGGGTGACCCTGGTTCTGTCGGCCATCGCCATGGTCCTGTCGGTGGCGCTGCTGGTGCGCCCGGGCCTGAACTTTGCCCTGGACTTTACCGGCGGCTCGGTGGTCGAACTGCACTTCGAGGAGCCCGCCGATCCCGGCGCCATCCGCGCCGTCTTGCAGGAGGCGGGCTATGAAGGCGCACAGGTGCAATCGTTCGGTACCGCGCGTGATGTGCTGATCCGGATCCGCCCCGAGCAGGAGCTGGAGCAGACCGATGACGGGGAACAGGCCGTCGCTACCGGTGGCCTGCGCCAGAGTGCCGGCGAGCTGATCCAGACCGCACTGGCCAATGCCGGCATGGAGTCGGAACTGCGACGCAACGAGTACGTGGGCCCGCAGATCGGTCAGGAACTGGCCGAGGACGGCGTGATCGCTGCGATCTTCGTCATCGCCGGCATGATGATCTATGTCGCTGCGCGCTTTGAGTGGCGTTTTGGCCTGGCTTCGGTGGCCGGTGAAATCCACGACGTGCTGCTGACCCTGGGCTTTTTGGCCCTGATCGGCAGCGAGTTCGATCTGCCGGCGATGGCGGCGGTGCTGGCGGTGGCCGGTTACTCGATCAACGACAAGATCGTCATCTTCGACCGGATCCGGGAAATGTTCCGGACCTCGCGCAAGCTGTCGCCTGAAGACACCATCGATATCGCCTGCAGCAACACCCTGTCCCGGACCGTGATCACCGGCGTCACCACGCTGCTGGCGGTGGGCGCGCTGTACCTGTTCGGCGGCGAAGCACTGCGCAGCTTCTCGGTGACCCTGATTTTCGGCATCATCGTCGGCATGTACTCCTCGGTGTTCTTCGCCGCCCCGGTACTGGGCCGGATCGGTGTCACCAAGCAGGACCTGATGCCGAAGATGCGCGACGAGACCGAGCTCGCCCGCCGGCCCTGAGGCTGTCCGAAAATGTGGCCGGATCGGCTTGGATCCGATCCGGCTGCTGCCGCAATACGCGCGCCTGATGTCCCGCGCCCGCGGGTCTTCGTCCCGCAACCAGACGCGAACCCGAATCGACGCAATGACTGGCAGGCCGCCCGTGTCCGGCTGTCTGGTCCGGCGGTCGGCGTGCTGCTGCTGGCGGCCCTGATCAGAAGAACGTGCGTATGCCAAAGCCCAGCGAACGGCCGGGCAGCGGCGCCTTGTCCTTGAGAAAGGATGTGTGCACACGCGCCTGGCGGTCGGCCAGGTTGCGACCCTGGAGGAAAATCTCGACCTCCCCGGAAATGCCGACATCCAGCGCATGCACCAGGTCGGCATCGAGCATCGTGTAGCCGGGCGTGGCGGACTCCCGTTCGGCGACCTGATTCTGGGACCGGTAACGCATCGCCGACAGGTCACCGCGCCAGCCGCCATGGGACCAGGCAATGCCGGCACCGTAACGGTCCGGCATGATCCGGGGCAGGTGATCGCCGCTGCCGCGCAGCTGGCCACGGACGCGGTCAGCCTGCAGGCGCAGCTGCCAGCGGCCACTGGCATTGTCGGCCAGGGCGAAGCGCAGCTCGGCCTCGGCACCGCGGAAGCGGGCATCGTGCTGCTGCCACTGCCGCACCGGCAGGCCATGATCGTGTTCGCCGGTAGCGGCCAGATAGATGAAATCGTCGAACCGGTTGTTGAACAGCGCGGCACGCATTTCCAGCGCCGGGCCGTGGTAATGCAGGGCCAACTCGATCTGGTTGGCGGTCTCCCGGTCAAGTCCGGCATCACCGATCTCATAGCCGCCGGTGGCCAGGTGCATGCCATCGGAGTACAACTCCTCGGCGGCGGGCGTGCGCTGCGCCCGGTCCAGGCCCAGACGCAGATGCCAACGCTGATCCAACTGCCATTGACTGGCAACCGAGGCGCTGAAGGCATTGAAACGGCGGCCGGGAAGGTCGCCTTGCGGGTCGATCCGGTGCCGGTCATGACGCAGGCCCAACTCCAGGCCGAGTTGCTGCCACTGGCGCCGTTCGATCAGGAACAATCCAAGCTCCGAGCCCGAGTTCGGCGGCACGAAGGCTTCTGCGCCGACCGCGGAAAAATCACGACGGCCGTATTGCAGGCCATAGGCGCCACGCCAGCCGGCCCAGGGCCGGTGCACTAGTTCCAGCCGGCCCTCGGTTCCGTGGTTGTCGAACCGGGTCGCTGGAATGGCATCCTCGATCTCGAAGTGACGGTAGTCGGTATGGGCCATGCGCAAGCGCACGGATTCGTGGCCGGGCAAAGGTTCATCCAGGCGCGCCTTCAGATCGGCACGGGTCTGTGCCATGTCGATGTGGACGTCGTGATCGTGGCTATGGTCGTGGTCATGGCCATGCATGGACCCCGGCAGCGCCGAAGCGATGCCATGAATGAGGCCGTGACCGGAAGGGTGGTCATGATCGTGCGGATGGCTGTGACCGGGCACGCCATAGCGGCTTTCGTGACGGCTGACCGAGGCGCCGATGAAGCCGCGCGCCCCGGTGGCGCTGATGCCCAGGGCGCCGCCACGGGTGCGGATGTGGCTGCTTTCAACCGTGCCGTAGCCGTGATCATGCTCAGCGCTGGTGTCATGGTCATGGCTGTGACCATGGCCATCGTCGTGGTGGTCGTCGGCGTGCGGATGCTCGGCCCGGCCCGGGATGCGGTAGTCCTCGCTGTGGCGGTGATAAGCATCGGCATGGAGCACCAGCCGGCCATTGCCAGCATCGATTCGGAAGGCCCCGGCACGCTGATCAGCCACGGTATTGCCGCGCAGCTCGGCCCGTC
>CAZUZT010000028.1:11260-20095 GCA_964624575.1 uncultured Rhodanobacteraceae bacterium
CGGAAGGCCCCGGCACGCTGATCAGCCACGGTATTGCCGCGCAGCTCGGCCCGTCCCGACAGGCCGGTCATCGCCTGCTCATGGATGCGGCCGTCAACGACATTGACCGCGCCGCCGACTGCACCGGGGCCGAACAACAGGGTGGCCGGACCCTTGAGCACCTCGATCTGGTCGGCCAGGAATGGATCGATGGTGACCGCATGGTCGGCGCTGTTGGTGGAGGCATCCATCGTGCCCAACCCTTCCGACAGCACCTGGACCCGGCTGCCTTCCAGACCGCGGATGATCGGACGACCCACCGCCGTGCCGAAGAAGCTGGTCTGGACACCGGGCAGCCGGGACACGGTTTCGCCAAGGGTGGTCGCGCGCAGGTCATCCAGGCCAGTCCCGGCCATGACCTCGACCGGGCGGGCCAGGCCGTCCGGATCGTGGCGCAGCGGCGATGCGGTCACCACCACCTCCTCAAGCCGGTGCTCGTGCTCGGGGGCATCGCCGGTTGCCGGCGGATCAGGCGGAGACCGCGTGGTATCGGGTGCTGCAGCGGTAATGGCGGCGTGGTCACTGGCGGCGGCCACGACAGGGCCCAGGCCCAGGCCCAGGCCGAGCGCTACCGCAGCGCTGATGAGGTGTAGGCGCATGGAAGGGTCCGGGTCTGTGAGCGTTACATTATAACGTTCGTGACCGCGACCCACCGTTTTGCCGGGCTCATTGTTGAAGCCGAGGGATGGCAGCTGTTCATGCACGCCCAGGTCCCGCGACGGTCGATGCCGTCAACTCGGGGCAAGGTTCCGCGCGCCAATGGCCCGGCAGTGCCCGGATGCCAACCCGACCGCACCGGGCGCGCCGGCGCGCCGGCCCGGGAAAGCTCAGTACAACGTGACCTTGTCAGCGTCCAGGTGGTAGGCCGAATCGGCGATTTCCCGCCGGTTGGTGGCGACCCTGATCGTGCCTTCGATCCAGAAGGCATCGTAGATGTCGGTCACCGGAATCGGCTGGCCGAGCGTGACCAGGATGATCTGGTTCGGTGGTGGCGGCGGGACATGGATGCAGGCGCCGAAGTAGGGCACCAGAAAGAATGCCGACATCTGCTGGTCGTCGTCGATATCCAGCGGCACGATGTAGCCGGGCAATTTCACCAGCTGGCCATCCAGTTCCGCGATGGCGCGGAACGAGCCCTGCTGTTCCATCTTGAACTGGCCGCTGTGGTCGACCGGTGGCGCATCCATCAGCGTCTGCACCTCGTCTTCGGGCAGCAGCTCCAGCCAGTCAAGTTCCCTGGGGCCGGTCGAGTCGGCCCAGGCAAGGGTGGCAACCAGGCACAGGGTGAGTGCAGCAAGAATTCGGGTCATGGCGGTACGGGCTCGAACGAAAAAAGACATCAGGTGCGCAGGGTCAGACCATCGGCCAGCGAGCGGCGATAGGCCAGGCAGGCGGGCAGGGCGCCAATCAGCAGACCGGCGCTGACGATGGCGCCGAGGGCAAGCAGTTCCGCCGCACCCGGCGGCGCCATCCCCAGATGGAGACCATGGCGGCTGGCGGCCAGATCGCGCAGGGCGGCAATCGCGGCATACAGCAGTGCCATGCCGAGCATGGCGCCGGCCATGGTGAGGCTCGCCGCTTCCAACACCAGCAGACCGAGCACTGTCCGCGGCCGCGCACCCACCGAACGCAGAATGGCCATTTCCCGGCGCCGTTCGTTCAGGGTCGTCAGCAGAGCGGTGAGCATGCCGAGCAGGCCGACCACGACCACGCAGGCGGCGACGATGCGCAAGGCATTCTCGGCCACGCCGGTCAGGCTCCACAGCTGCTGCAGGGCCATGCCCGGCATGATCGCAGTCAGTGGCTCGGTGCGGAATTCGTTGATCTGACGCTGCAGGCCGAAGGCGGCGGCGCGGTTGTCCAGGCCGACCAGGAAGGCCGTGATCGAGCCCGGCTTGTGCTCATGGTGATCATCATGTTCGGATGTGCCGGCAGAGGTCTGGTCATCGGCGTGGCCGGCCTGGGGAGCTCGCCTGACGCCGGGCCGGAATGTGCCGCTTTGCCAGTCGGCATGAATCGCATCGATGCCGGCCAGGGAAACATGGATGGTGCGGTCCACCGGCGTGCCGGTGGCCGCCAGGATGCCGGTGACCTGGAACGGGTGTTCATCGTGTGTGCTTATGTCGGCACGGCCGATGCCGTGTGCGATGACGAACCGGTCGCCCAGGCCATAGCCCAGGCTCGCGGCCGCCTGGCTGCCGAGGACGGCATCACGGCTGCTGGCGAAGATCTCGCCCTGGGCCAGTTCCAGGGCCCGGCGGCGGCCGTAGCGGTAGTGCTCGAAATAATCGCCGGTGGTTCCCAGTACCCGATGACCTCGATGCGAGTCACCCAGTGACAGGGGCACGGTCCACGCCACCGGCGGTGCGGCGGCGATTTCCTGAAAGCTCTGCCAAGAGACATTGCCGGTCGGTTCGCCAATGCGGAACACCGAATACAGCAACAGCTGCACCGAGCCGGAACGGGCGCCGACAATCAGGTCGGTGCCGGAAAGGGTGCTGGTGAAACTGGTCCGGGTTTCACCGCGCAGGCGCTCGACGCCGACCAGCAGTGCAGTGCTGATGGCAATGGTGAACACGGTCAGCAGGACGGTGCCACGCCGGTTGAGCAGGCTGAGCAGGGCCAGGCGCAGCATGGCAATCAGGCCGCCCGGACCGGGGTTGCGGCTACGCCGGCATGGTCGGGCGGGGGAGCCTGATTGATCCGGGCCAGTTCCAGGCTGCGCGGGAACATCGGAGCCAGCGCCGGATCATGGCTGACCATCACCAGGGTGCTGCCGGCACGCTGGCATTGTTCGAACAGCAGATCGACGAACGCGCCGCGGGTGCGGGCATCCAGAGCCGAGGTCGGCTCGTCGGCGATGACCAACTCGGGCGCGCCGATCAGGGCACGCGCGGCGGCGACCCGTTGCTGCTGTCCGACGCTCAGCCCGGTGACCGGCCGGTCCCGCGTCTGCGCCACATCCAGGCCCAGGGCTGCCAGCAGCCGTTCGGCTTCGGCCGCAATGGCGGTGGTATCGCCCAGGTGCTGTCGGCGACGGGCCGAGAAGCGGCAGCCCAGGGTGACATTGCCGACCAGCCCCAGATAGGGCAGGAGGTTGAATTGCTGGAAGATGAAGCCGATGTGGTCGGCGCGAAAACGGTCGCGTGCAGCCGGACGCAGGCTGGCCAGGTCACGACCGAGCACGTGGAGGCTGCCCGATTGCGGCGCCAGCACCCCGCCGAGCAGGCCCAACAGCGTACTTTTTCCGCTGCCCGAGGCGCCTTCCAGAAAAATGTGCTCGCCGGCAGCTATCCGCAACCGGTCAAGCGCGATCAGGCAGGGCTGGCCGGGCCAGGCAAAACGCAGGTTTTCGATCAGGACGACCGGCTCGGACGGGCTGTTCACCGGGCAAGTCTACCCGGATCCAGGGTCCGTCCCGCCGTCGGCAAGCGCCGTGCCTGGAGAAAAACAGAGGCATCATGGAGGCCCTGGCTGGCATCAATCGACACCGGTCGCGTGATCGTGATCGGTGGGCGATGATTCCTGAGCCCCTGCCAGCGACCTCCCGGCCGGCGGCTGTGGTCAGAACGCGGCGCTGATCGTGAACGAACCGTAGGACGGGCGATCGCCCTGACCACGGAACTCCTTGCTGCGGTAATAGCGGGCAAAGGAAAACTTCACCCGGCTGTAGCGCACCGACAAGCCGACCGCCCCTTCGGCAACCAGCGGTTCGCGGTCCACCGAATGGCTGTTCTTCCAGGTGTTGCCATCCAGGCTGATGTCGCGCAGCATCCAGCGCCCTTCGACGGAAGCAAAACCGTGCACCGACCAGCCGCGGGCATGGCGCTGGCGCACGTTCGGGGCACTGTTCTCACCGGACGGACGCAGCGGACTGGTACCGAAGTCATCGGGCAGCTTCCAGCCAAACCGGAGTTCGCCACCGATGCTGCCATAGGTCGCCAGCGAACCCACACCCAGGCCGAAGCTGCGGATGGCATCGGCGCCGAAACCGTCTTCATCGCCCCACACCCCCTCCACCGGCAGGCGCTGTGAGCGCTCATGGCCGAACATGAATACCAGCTCGTCGCGCAGCTGGTTGTCCCAGCCCTGGAAATGATCGCTGCCGGTGATGTCGTGGATGAAATCCTGGATCGATTCAGGATGGGTCGATGGTCCGACCATGCCCAGGGTCAACAGGCTGCTGCGCAGGTTGTTGCGCTCGCGGGCGTTGTACCCGAGGCTGACGGTGAAGATGCCGGCATAGGGGCGGTCGGATTCGATCAGTTCGGTCGGTTTCGGATCGCTCGGCGTGTACAGGCGATGATCCAGGCGCACGACCATGTTCTGCTGGTCAAAGCCCTGGGGCTGCAGCCATTCCAGGTAGCGGTTGAGCCAGCGGGCCGGTGCCGGCAGGCATTGGTCATGGCGGTAGTTGGCCAGGTTGGGGGAGATCAGCGACAGCGCCACGCCGCTGGTGTAGCCCTGGTCCTGATCTGCGAACAGGTCGTTGTCGACGCGCAACTCGAGCACCGGCGGCGAGCCGTCACGGGCACCGCTGTCATGGCAGCTGGGTGGCCGATCATCGGCCAGGACCGGGCCGGTGCCGACCACTGCCAGCACCATCAGCGGCAACCATGTCCGGCCGGCCTTCTTCAGCGTCGCATTCAACACGGCACTCCCAAAGGCGTGGTCCGAAGGCGCCTGGCCGTTGCCAGCCAGAATTGGGGCAAGAATCGGGCCGGAACCGGGGTGGCGATCACCGGCGTGTTTGCCATGATCGGTTACCCGGGCCGGTGGCGGCAAGCTCAGACAGTGGCTGCGGGATCGTCGCTGCGCCGCTCCAGGACCTTGTCGATCAGGCCATATTCGCTGGCGGCAGCCGCACTCATGAACCGGTCGCGGTCGGTGTCGCGCTCGATGGTCGCCACGTCCTGGCCGGTATGGCGCGCCAGGATGTGGTTCAGGCGCTCGCGCGTATACAGGATTTCCTGGGCATGGATGCTGATGTCGCTGGCCTGGCCGGAGATGCCGCCGGCCCAGGGCTGGTGGATCATGATCCGCGAGTGCGGCAGCGAATAGCGCTTGCCCTTGGCACCGGCGGCGAGCAGCAGCGCGCCCATGCTGGCAGCCTGGCCAATGCACATGGTGCTGACATCGGGCTTGAGGAACTGCATGGTGTCGTAGATCGCAAGGCCGGCACTGACCGACCCGCCGGGGGAGTTGATGTACACGGAGATGTCCTTGTCCGGATTCTCCGACTCCAGGAACAGCAGCTGGGCGACCACGACGTTGGCCATGAAGTCGTCGACCGGGCCCACCAGGAAGATCACGCGCTCCTTGAGCAGGCGTGAATAGATGTCGTAGGCGCGCTCGCCAC
This sequence comes from uncultured Rhodanobacteraceae bacterium, assembly GCA_964624575.1. Classification (GTDB taxonomy): domain Bacteria; phylum Pseudomonadota; class Gammaproteobacteria; order Xanthomonadales; family UBA2363; genus Pseudofulvimonas. The sequence goes on from CAZUZT010000028.1 coordinate 16,659, forward strand.
GTGCGGTCTGCTCGACGACAACCGGAACCAGGTTCAGGCTTTGGGGGGTAACCGTGCGATCCATGGACGACTCCGAGGTCAATGGGTGGATCCGGAGCCCGTGATCAGGCTCCGGCTTTTGCATGTGTACTCCCCGGATGGGGCCGTGTTCGCCTTGGATCAAGCCTCGCCCGAGGCGTCGGCCTGGGTCCCACGCTTCATCAGCTGGTCAAAGCTGAGCTTGGTCACCGGACCGGGAGCCTTGTCGGCCACCCATTCGACCACCTGCTGTTCGAGCACGCTCTGCTGCAGGCGCTGCATCATGGACTCGTTGCTGGTGTACATGCGGATCAGCTCTTCGGGCTGTTCGTAGGTGGCCGCGATGGCCAACAGACGGTCACGAAGACGATTGTCATCCATCTGGATGTTGTTCTGCCGGGCCAGTTCGCTGATCAGGATCATCGCACGGATGCTGTCGACGGCCTGGTCGCGGAAGCTTTCAGCGGCCGGCAGCGCCGTACCGGCAGCCTCGCCGGATTGCTGCTGGCGCCGCTCGGCTTCGCCACGCAGGGCCTGGGTTTCCTGGTCGACCAGCGCGGCCGGAACATCCAGGTCGGCATGGGCGGCCAACAGCTGCTTGATCACCTCGTCCTTGAGCCGTGCGCCCACGGCGGTGCCCAGCTCGCGCTCGAGATTGGCGCGGATATCGCTGCGGAACTGCTCGACATCGCCGTTTTCGATACCAAAGCTCTCGATGAATGCGGCATCGACATCGGGCAGTCTGCCGGCCTTCACCTGGGTCACGGAGACGGTGACCTTGGCGCCCTTGCCTGCCAGGCCGGGCTCCGGCCAGGTCTCGGGGAAGTCGATATCGAAGGTCTTGTCCTGGCCGGCGGCCATGCCCACCAGCGCGGCCTCGAATTCGGTCGGCAGGGCCGCCGAGCCGATCACCGTGCCGGCGCGCTCGATGCCCTCGGCCGGGAAGCGCACGTCGGCGCTCTGCGCACTGTGCTCGAACAGCACCAGGTCGCCTTCGGCGGCCGGCCGCTCAACGCTGTCCCAGCCCTTGCGCTGCTGGCGCAGTGTTTCGATCATGTTGTCGATATCACCGTCCTGGACCTCGGCCTCGGTGCGGGCCACGCTCAGACCGGAAACGTCGATGGTGTCCAACTCGGGCAGGACCTCGAACTCGGCGGTGAACGCCAGTTGGTCTTCGCCGGCGTCCTTGACCGGTGTGATCCTCGGCGACATCGCCGGGCGCAGCTTTTCCTTGCGCAGGGCTTCACCGAAACTGTCGCGGACCAGTTCTTCAAATACCTCGTCGCGAACCTGGGAGCCAAAGCGCTTCGAAATCACCGACATGGGGACCTTGCCAGGTCGAAAGCCGTTCAACCGCACTTCGCGGCTGAGCCGCTGAAGGCGTGATTTGATCTCATCCTCCAGACGGGAGGCGGGCAGGGTGACCGTGAGCTTGCGCTCCAGGGCGCCGGTGTTCTCAAGCGAAATCTGCATGGATAGTCCTGCGGCAATGCCGCAATGCCGACGCAGTCGGCGTTGCGGTCAAGTTGGTTGCAAATGGCGGAGATGGTGCGAAAGGAGAGACTCGAACTCTCACGGGTTGCCCCACTGGAACCTAAATCCAGCGCGTCTACCAATTCCGCCACTCTCGCTAGCGGGTCTTTGTGACTTCAGGAGTGGTGGGCTGTCAGGGACTCGAACCCCGAACCAACTGATTAAGAGTCAGCTGCTCTACCATTGAGCTAACAGCCCGGAACCTGGGTCAGCAAGTGCGGAATTGTGACCGGTCCGCTCCGGCTTGGCAACCGTTTGCAGAACGCCGGCTGCATCGTGCGCGCGGCCATAGGGCCTTGGCACCACCCGGCTCCTGCAGTCCGGGAAGCGGGGAAAACGTGGGGTGGAAGACGGGGATCGAACCCGCGACATCTGGAGCCACAATCCAGTGCTCTACCACTGAGCTACATCCACCACGTCGGCCGGGGATTCTAGCCGGCCCGATCGCCCGCTGCCAAGCCCTGCGCTGTTCGGGTCCGGAGTTCAACGCGGCAGGTTCAGCCCATGGCCAGTCGATGACCGATGGCTCCGGTGACGGCCAGCAGCTTGCGGGGCAGAAACTCTCGAGGCGGGAGGTCGCTGGTGCAAGGACAGAAATTCGCAGGTTCGACACGGCATGGAAGCGCCATGAAAGCGCTACATGAATGCGCTATGGGAGAAGAGACTCACGCACGGACCGCGTCTGGACGCTTTGCAGCCCGGACGGCTTCTATCGCGCAGGCGCTTGCACCTTGGCCAAGCCACCGCCGAACGTTGCCCGGGACGTACCCTCCGTTCCGTCCGGAGTGTCGCAAGCACTGGCCTGGCCGGTCTTTCGGCCCCGTGCGCCGCCGGCAGTCACGCGCTGGCTGTGGGCAACGGCGCGGGCCTTCTCCAGGGCCTGGCAGGCCTTGAACCAGGCCTGCAGATCTTCCCCTTGGCCCGAATCAAGCCAGCGCCTCCGCGCGGCGCGAACCTTGAACAGATACGGGAACGTGTCCATTGCGCGAGCATGCGCCATGACCAGGCCGGATGCGTCGGTATGCAGCGCGATCCTTCATCGGGAAATTCCGATTCGACGTCGGACGGTGGCCCCGGACCCGACCGTGCATGGGGTTGGCGGCAGCGCAGGATACTGCCCGGAGTTTTACCAAGAGCTTTGCGGGGCCGCGGCCGACGGGGATCAAGCCTTTGATTTTATTGGCGCGCCCGGCAGGAATCGAACCTGCAACCACCGGCTTAGAAGGCCGGTGCTCTATCCGATTGAGCTACGGGCGCACGCTGGGCGACGCAAACCGGGCGCGAATAGCCCAAGGACGACAGTCACTGCATGACTGCGCCATTGACAACGGATGGTCGGAGCAGAGGGATTCGAACCCCCGACATCCAGCTCCCAAAGCTGGCGCTCTACCAGGCTGAGCTATGCTCCGATACGTATCCGGATCAATGCAATCTTCCGCGCTGCGCGGCCATGGTACGCAGCCGGTGGGGACGGCGCAATGCAACTTTCCGAAAGCCCCATGTCCTCCGGCAGGTGGCCTGCCTGCCTCGCAAAGAACAACGGCCCCGTTGCAGGGGCCGTTGTCTTGCAGATGGCGCGCCCGGAAGGATTCGAACCTCCGACCGCCTGGTTCGTAGCCAGGTACTCTATCCAGCTGAGCTACGGGCGCTGAGCCGCATAGTATCCAGACTGAACCTACATTCGTCAAGGCCTGTCGACTCCACCTCGACACCATCTTGACGTAACCGATTCCAGGCCGCAGAATTGCCGCCCTGCCAGACAGCACTCCCGAGTAGCTCAGCCGGTTAGAGCACCTGACTGTTAATCAGGGGGTCGTCAGTTCGAGTCTGACCTCGGGAGCCACTGGCACACAGATCAAGGCCCGCCTCGTGCGGGCCTTTTTCGT
>CAZUZT010000029.1:0-20007 GCA_964624575.1 uncultured Rhodanobacteraceae bacterium
GCCCACGGCGGGTTTTGCTCGGTCAACATGGCCGCCGCCGGCATGTACAGCTTCGGCGGTTCGTTCTGGGAGTTCGGTGAGCCGGACTGGCAGCACAGCCGCTACCTGATGATGTGGGGTGTCGCCGAGGACCACGATTCCAACCCGATCAAGCTCGGCCTGGGCCGGCTCAAGGCGCGGGGCGCCAAGATTGTCGTGGTCAACCCGGTGCGCAGCGGCTATGGCGCCGTCGCCGACGAGTGGATCGGCATCCGGCCGGGCACCGACGGCCTGTTCGCCATGGCCCTGATCCACGAACTGCTGCGCGCCGACCGCATCGACCTGGACTACCTGGTCGCCCATACCAACGCCCACTGGCTGGTGATCGACGACCCCGGCGCGCCCGATGACGGCCTGTTCGCCCGCGATGGCGACGGTCATCCGCTGTGCTGGTCGTTCAATTCAGCGCCTGAACAAAACTCCCCTCTCGCCCCGGGAGAGGGGCCGGGGGTGAGGACGCCAAACCGCAACCCGTCCGGCAGCGGCGCGCTGTGCAATGCTCTTCAGGCCGACCTGCACCCGGCCATCGTCGGCGACTACACGCTCGCCGACGGCCGCCGCGCGGTGCCCGCGTTCCAGTTGCTGGCGCAACGCTATCTGGATCCCCAGTACGCGCCCGAGGCCGTGGCCGAACGCTGCGGCGTGCCGGCTGCCGACATCCGGCGCATTGCCGCCGAACTTGCCCACGCCGCCTTCGAGCAGAGCTTCGTGCTGCCCCAGCCCTGGACCGATGTCCACGGCCGGCGCCATGAGGGCTTCACCGCCCGGCCGGTCAGCATGCACGCCATGCGCGGCATCGCCGCCCACGCCAACGGCTTCCATACCTGTCGCGCCCTGCATGTGCTGCAGATGCTGCTCGGCGCCATCGATGTGCCGGGCGGGCACCGCTTCCAGCCGCCGTATCCCAAGGGCACGCCGCCGGGCAACCGCCCCGGCAAGAGCCGCCGCGCCGATGGCAGCCTGGATGCCGGACCGCTGGGCTATCCGCAATCGCCGGCCGACCTGCTGGTGGATACCGACGGCGCGCCACGACGCCTGGACCACGCCTTCTCCTGGCAGTACCCGCTGGCTGTGCACGGCATGATGCACACCGCCATCGGCAATGCCTGGGCCGGCGATCCGTACCCGATCGACACCCTGTTCATGTTCATGGCGAACATGGCCTGGAACTCGGCGATGAACACGCGCCAGACGCGCAAGATGCTCACCGACCGCGATCCGGACACGGGCGAGTACCGGATTCCGCGCATCATCTATGTCGATGCCTACGATTCGGAAACCGTCGCCTTCGCCGATCTGGTGCTGCCCGATACCACCTATCTGGAGCGGCACGATTGCATCTCGATGCTGGACCGGCCGATCTCCGAGGCCGATGCCGCCGTCGATGCCATCCGCCATCCGCTGGTGCAGCCGGATCGCGACGTGCGCCCGTTCCAGGATGTGCTGCTGGAACTGGGCGTGCGCCTGGGCCTGCCCGGCATGGTCGATGCCGACGGCAAGGCGCGCTATCCCGGCGGTTATGCCGACTACATGGCCAATCACGAGCGCGCGCCCGGCGTTGGCCTGCTGATGGGCTTTCGTGGTGCCGGCGGCGAATCCACCGGCCAGGGTGCGGCCAACCCGGATCAGGTGCAGGCCTACATCGGCAACGACAGTTTCTTCAGCACGCCGGTGCCGGCCGCCGGCCGCTACAACAAGATGGCCAATGCCGATTACCTGGCCTGGGCGGCTGAACTGGGATTTCTGCCGGCCGACTGGGCCAGCGGCGGCAACCGCGAGCCGCTGGTGTTCCAGCTTTACAGCGAGACCCTGCAGACCTTTCGTCTGGCCGCGCGCGGCCATGGCGAAGTGCTGCCGCCGGCCGAGGAGCGCGAGCGGGTCGAGCGCTATTTCGATCCACTGCCGTTCTGGTATCCGCCTTTCGAGCATGTCGATGCCGATGCCGCCGCCACTAACGACGGCGCCAACGGCGCTGATGCCGGCACCGGCGACCCCGGTTACCCGCTGGCGGCGATCACCCAGCGGCCGATGTTCATGTACCACGCCTGGGGCTCGCAGAACCGCTGGCTGCGGCAGATCGCCGCGCGCAATGTGCTCTACCTGCATCCGGATACCGCCGCCGCGCATGGTCTGGCCGAGGGTGACCAGGTGGCCGTGGACAGCGCCCATGCCAGCATCCAGGTCGAGATCGGCCTGCACGGTGGCGTCGAGCCGGGCACGGTATGGACCTGGAATGCCATCGGCAAGAAGACCGGTGCCTGGAAGCTGGCCGCCGATGCTCCGGAGTTCACGCGCGGCTTCCTGCTCAACGACCTGATTCCCGACCGGCGCAGCGACGGCTATGCCCATGCCGACCCGGTCACCGGCCAGGCCGCCTGGTATGACCTGCGGGTGCGCCTGCGGCGGCTGCCCAGCGCTTGATTGGGGCTTGATTGGGGATTGATCGGCGGCTGGTCTGGCGGCTGAGCTGTCGGCACGCACGGCGGCGGTGATGCGCCGCCAATCGTCGGCACCAGCACCGGGCCGACGGCCGCATCGTGCTCATGCGCAAGCGCATGGCCGGCCCGGCACCGCTACCATGCAGCCTGGGCATATGCCCAGACTGCCGGCCAGGCGGGTTCGCATCGCCGACCGCGCCATCGCAATCGCAACCGCCATTTTTCCGGGGAGATCTGATCCATGCGCCACCGCCTGATCCTGTTGCTGGCTGCCGTCCTGCTGCTGTCGCCGCTGCCCATTGTGGCGCAGACGGCGGACACGCCGGCGCGGACACCGGAGCGAACGGAGGCTGTCGAACCCGTCGAAGCCGGACCGGACGCCGAAGTCGATGTCGATGCTTACGCCCGGCCAAGCACACCGGCAACAACCGCCATCGGCTCGTATATGGACATGGATACGGATACGGATCCGGATCCGGGCCAGACCGGCAGTGATCCGGGCGACGCCGATCCAGCCCTGTTGCCGGATGCCGCCCTCACCGACCCCGGCGAAGTGCCGGTGGCTGCGGCCATCGGTCCGACCGCCCACCCGATGGAATGGTTACGCCAGGCCAACGCCGACACCGTGGTCTGCCCATTCCGCGGCCAGATCGATTACGAAGCGGGCGAGATCGAATGCGGCCTGATCCAGGTGCCGGAAAACCGCGAGGTCGCCGGCAGCCGCAGCATCGAGCTGCACTACGTGCGCCTGCTGGCGACCGGCAAAGATCAGCGCGGCAAAGATGTCGAGACCCGGCCCGATCCGGTGATTTATCTCACCGGCGGCCCCGGCGTTGCCGTCAGCTACTACGTGGGCAAGCTCAAGGACCACCGGGTCCTCGAACAGCGCGACCTGTACATCCTGGAGCAGCGCGGCATCGGCCATTCCAGCCCGTTCTGCCCGTTCTTCGGCAGCCGCAACCGCGCCGGGCAGGTCCGCGACAACTTCGCCGACCACCAGCGTGTCCGGGTCGAGCAGGCCATCGATTGCGCCCGTCGCGCCAGCGCCCAGGGCGTCGACCTGCGCGGTTACAACACCATTGAAAATGCCCGCGATGTGCGTGCGCTGCGCCAGGCGCTGGGCTTTGCGCAGTGGAATGTCTGGGGCATTTCCTATGGTTCGGCGCTCGGCCAGGCGGTGGCCCGGATCGACCCCGAGGGTGTCAGCGCGATGGTCATCGACGCGATCGTGCCGCTGGATATTGGCGATCTGATGCGCATGCCCAGCTGGTACCAGCGCGACCTGGACCGGCTCGCCGACGCCTGCGCCAGCCAGCCGGCCTGCCACCAGGCCTGGCCGGACCTGGTGCCGCGCTACCTGGCGGCGATCCAGGCGGTGCTGGACGAACCTTTCGCCCTGGACGTCGAGCCGGGCGAGATGTATCCGGACGGCAAGGCGTATGTGTTTGCCGATGTCGTGGCTGGACTGCCGTTCAGCCTGTTCTATGAGCAATCCGCGCACCCGGCCATTCCGGCCATCATCGCCGGCCTGACGCGCGCAGTTGAAACCCGCGACCAGACCCTGTTCAAGGGCATCGCCTCGGCGATGGCGATGGAAACCCCGGGTACCGACCAGTTCGGTGCCGGCATGGCCATGGCCATTCGTTGCCAGGATGGCTATGTCGGACAGATGGTCCGGGTCGCCGCCGATGAACATGCCAAACACCCGGTGCTGGCCCAGACCTTTTTGGGCGACCTGGACGCGGTCGCCGGCATGGCCCAGGCCTGCGCCGAGCTGGGCATGGCCGACCGCGATCCGGCCCTGTATGCCCCGGTCAGCAGCGAGATTCCGATCGTCGTCGCCAACGGCGCCTGGGATCCGATCACGCCAACGCCGCTGGCGCAATACGTCATGCCGGGCCTGGCCCACGGCCGCCTGGTCGAATTTCCGCATGCCGGCCATGGCCCGACCCGTTCGCTGCAATGCGGCGGCCAATTCCTGAACCGGTTCTTCGATGACCCGGCCGCCGAACTGGACATGGACTGCGTCAACGACGGCGAGCAGGCGGCCGAATATCTGGCGCCTTATTTCCAGGCCGACACACTGCCCAGGCTGGCCATCAGCCAGGCGGAAAGCAAAAAACGGCTGGCGGCACACGGTGCCTGGGGCGGCGTTTCGTTGGCGATCAGTGGCATCGGCGTGCTGGTCCTGGTCATCGCCTGGTTGGCACGCAGGCTTGATCGCCGGGAACGGCTGCCGGGCAGCCTGACGCGGGTCTTCGCCGGCCTGTCGGCACTGACTGCGGTGGCTTATGCCACCGGCCTGGGCACGGCTGCCGGCATGGCCTTCAAGCTGACTCCGGCGCTGCTGCTGTTCGGCTTGCCCGAGTGGGCGCGGTGGCTGGCCTGGCTGGGTCCGGTCAGCGGTGTACTGGGCCTGGTGACCCTGGTCCTGGCCAGCGTGTCATCGTTGCCGCGCGCCAGCCGCATCGGTTTCGTATTGATCGGCCTGGCCTCGGTCAGCCTGGCGCTGTTCGGCTGGTTCTGGGATCTGTGGCCGTTCTGAGTGTTGGTCAAGGCGCCGTCTGAGGCCGGATGCGCGCGGCCACGGCTGGCCTGATCGGGCATCGGGTTGCCGCCAGGCCATCGGCGGCGACCCGGTCTGCCCGGCCTGCAGTCGTCAGTCCTGGTCGGCCAGGCGCGCGGCCAGGGCGTCTTCGGATTCGTAATCGGGCTGGGGCCGGTGTCGCCGGCCGGCCCGGCTGTCCGCCATCTGCGCACCAGAACCGGCGTTGCCGGCATTGGAACCATGGCCGCCGTTGCCACCAGCTCCGCCATTGCCGCCGTGGCTGCCGGCCAGGCTGGTCAACCGGCGCAGGCGCAGGTCCACCGAGGTCACTGATGGCAGGGCGCCCAGGTGTTCGACCAGCGCCGGCTCAACGGCCAGGCGTCGATCGGGTCCAGCGACCAGCACACCTTGCGCAGTCGGCGTGCGCAGCTGCAGGCGCAGGCTGCATTGGCCGGGCGGTGCCGATCGCAGCGCTTCGATCACGGCATCGAAGCCCGGACCGGTGTCGACCTCCAGCACCAGGGCTTCGGCCGCGCGGGCCATGGCCTGTTCAAGATCCAGCACCTGGCGACCGCGCAACTGCAGGCCGCCGTCATTGCTGAAGCGGTCGATGCTCAGTTGGCCCTCGATCAGCACGACCTGGTCGCGCGCCAGCAACGGCGCATTCTCCAGCCAGTGCTCACGGTAGAAGCTGACCTCCAGGCGGCCACTCCAGTCTTCCAGTGACACGAAGCCCTGGCTGTTGTCGCCCCGCTTGCGGATGTCGGTGACCATCCCGGCCAGCACCACGCTGACGCCGCGCTGGTCGCCGGCCCGCAGCAGGCTGTCGGCGGCGCCCAGGGGCGTGCCGACCAGTTGCTCCAGGACCGGCCGGTCTTCTTCGGTGGGGTGCCCACTCAGATACCAGCCCAGGGTGTCGCGCTCGCCGGCCAGGCGCTGGCGCACCGGCCAGTCCGGCTGCTCGGGGGTGCGCAGTACCGCCAGCGTGTCCTCGCTGCCGCTGTCCATCCCGAACATGTCGTGCTGGCCGGCGGCCTGGTTGGCCTGTTGCTGTTCGGCCAGGCGCATCGCCTCGGGTACCTGTGCCATCAAGGTGGCGCGGTTGGCCGCCAGGCCGTCGCAAGCGCCGGCCAGGATCAGGGTTTCCAGCACGCGCCGGTTGAGCCGGGCGGTGCCGGCACGCTGGCACAGGTCGGCCAGGCTGGTGTACGGGCCGGCCTGCCGCCCCTGGATGAGGGCGTCGACGGCACCGGCGCCGACCCCGCGGATCGCGCCCAGGCCATAGGTGATGGTGTTGCCCGGGCCGGGCTGGAAGCGGTAGCTGGAATGGTTGATATGCGGCGGCTGGACGCTGAGTTGCAAGGCCCGGGCTTCCGCGATGAAGCCGACCACCTTGTCGGTGCGGTCCATGTCGGCCGACAGCACGGCGGCGATGAAGTCGGCCGGGTAGTGCGCTTTCAACCAGGCGGTCTGGTAGGCGACCAGGGCATAGGCGGCGGCGTGCGACTTGTTGAATCCGTAGCCGGCGAACTTCTCCATCTGGTCGAAGACGGTGTCGGCCACGGCCTGCTTGATGCCGTTGTCCTGCGCGCCGGCGCGGAAGATCTCGCGCTGGACCGCCATCTCCTCGGGCTTCTTCTTGCCCATCGCCCGGCGCAGCAGGTCGGCGCCGCCCAGGCTGTAGCCGCCCAGGGTCTGGGCGATCTGCATCACCTGTTCCTGGTAGACCATGATGCCGTAGGTCTGGGCCAGGATCGGTTCCATCCGCGGGTCGGGATAGTCGAACTGCTGGCGACCGTGCTTGCGCTCGACAAAGTCCGGGATCAGGTCCATCGGCCCGGGCCGGTACAGCGAGACCAGGGCGATCAGGTCCTCGAACCGGTCCGGCAGCGCCTGCTTGATCATCTTGCGCATGCCGGTGGATTCGAACTGGAATACCGCCACCGTGTCGCCGCGGCAGAACAGCTCGTAGACCTTGCGGTCGTCCAAGGGCAGGTCGGCCGGGTCGATCTCCGGCTCGCCGGCCTCGCGCCGGCGGGCATTGATCGAGGCCACGGCCCAATCGATGATGGTCAGGGTACGCAGGCCCAGGAAGTCGAACTTGACCAGGCCGATCGCTTCGACATCGTCCTTGTCGAACTGGGTGACCGGATTGTCGCCGTCCGGTTCGGCGTACATCGGGCAGTACTCGCTCAGGGCCTTGGGCGCGATGACCACGCCGCCGGCGTGCTTGCCGGCGTTGCGGGCCAGACCTTCCAGCTTCAAGGCCAGGTCGAGAAGGTCGCGTACTTCCTCTTCGTCGTTGTAGCGCTGGATCAGCTCGGCCGATGCCAGCTCGGGGCTGGCCTGGGCCTTGGCCGATCGGGCCAGGGCATCGTCCAGGGTCACCCCCAGGGTCATCGGGATCAGCTTGGCGATGCCGTCGACGAAGCCGTAGGGATGGCCGAGCACGCGACCGCAATCGCGCACCACGGCCTTGGCCGCCATGGTGCCGTAGGTGATGATCTGGCTGACCTGGTCGCGGCCGTATTTGTCGGCCACGTAGTCGATCACCCGGTCGCGCCGATCCATGCAGAAGTCGATGTCGAAGTCGGGCATTGACACCCGCTCGGGATTGAGAAAGCGCTCGAACAACAGGTCGTAGGGAATCGGGTCCAGATCGGTGATGCCCAGCGACCAGGCAACCAGCGAGCCGGCACCCGAGCCGCGTCCGGGCCCGACCGGGATGGCATTGGCCTTGGCCCAGTTGATGAAGTCGGCGACGATCAGGAAATAGCCCGGGAAACCCATCTCGACGATGACATCCACTTCCCGGTCCAGGCGCCGGCGGTAGTCGTCCAGGTCATGGCCGGGTGCCGGGGCCTGCCGGGCCAGGCGCCGCTCCAGGCCGGTGTGGGCCTCCTTGCGGATCCAGCTGGCCAGGCTCTCGGCTTCGGGCACCGGAAACTCGGGCAGAACGTACGTGCCCAGCGACAGCTCCAGGGTGCAGCGCCGCGCCAGCTCGACGGTGTTGTCGAGCACCTCGGGCAGGTCGGCGAACAGCTCGGCCATCTCCTGGCTGGATTTCAGGTACTGCTCGGCGCTGTAGTCGCGCGGCCGGCGCGGGTCATCCAGCACCCGGCCGCTGGCGATGCACACCCGCGCCTCATGGGCATCGAAGTCGTCGCGGGCCAGGAAGCGGACATCGTTGCTGGCCATCACCGGCAGGCCGGCGCTGCGTGCCAGCCACAGGGCACCGGGCTCGAACGCGGCATCGGCCGGGCGGCCGCAGCGGGTCAGTTCCAGATACAGCCGGTCCTGGTCGAAACAGGCCAGCCAGGGTTCCAACAACTGCCGGGCGGCCTGCTCATCGCCGGCGGCCAGTGGCAGTGCCAGCTCGCTGCGGGCGCCGAACAGGGCGATCAAACCGTGGTTGTGTTCCTGCAGCCATTGCGCCGGCAGCACCGGCAGATGATCGACCCGCGGCGCCTGCATCCAGCCGCGGCTGAGCAGCCGGCACAGCGAGCGGTAGCCGTCCTGGTTCTGACACAGCACGGTCACCCGGGTTGGCGGCTCATGGTCCCGGCGCGGTGCCAGCAGCAGGTCGCAGCCGGCGATCGGCTGGATTCCGGCGGCCTCGGCGGCGCGGTAGAACTTGACCAGGCCGAACATATTGCTGGCGTCGGTCAGGGCCACTGCCGGCTGGCCCAGCTCGACACAGCGGCTGACCAGATTGGCAAGCGCGCCCTCCCGGGGCAGGCCGTCGCCGGGCCCGCCGGGCAGGCGGAGGGTGGAATCCACCAGCGAAAATTCGCTGTGGGCATGCAGGTGGACGAACCGGTTGCTCATGGCGGCGATGATACCGGCCCGCCGCGCGCGCTTGCGTCGCCGGTGGCAAGTCAGGGCATAGGCGCTCTTGGCAAGGCTGCGCCGGCACGATGATGACCCCGGGCAACGCATGCTAGGCTGCCGCGCTGCATTCTGGCAGGGCTTTTGTGGCTGATGCCATTCGGCCAACGGCGGCCGTGGATGCACCGGCATCGCGGCGCTTGTGGCGGCTGCGCATCCTGCAGCGATGCCCTGCAGTGCATCGGCATGCCGACCCAAAGCCCACCCTTCACCAGGCCGTTGTGGTTACGTGATCCCCCATGAGCAAAATCGACATCGCCGGCACCCTGGCTGCGCAATCCTGGCGTTCCCTGTTCGACAGCGCGACCCTGCGCCGCGGCACCGATTACGCCGCCAGTCAGCGGGTGATCGGGGTCAGCCTGGAGCTGGCCAGTGCCGACGGCGTGTTGCTGGTGGCGCAGGTGCGCGGCCAACCGCGCCAGCCCTACCAGTGCCTCATCGGCTTTCGCAGCGACGGCGGCCAGGTACTGATCGGCGGCCGTTGCGACTGCCCTGTCGGCGTCAATTGCAAACACATGGCAGCGGCCCTGATCGTGGCCAGCCAGATGCCGGCATCAAGCTGGGCCGATGCCTCCGTGCCGGCGCCAGCATCTGTCGGGCAAAACCCCGCTGGCAATAATGCAGAACGGGGGTTCTGGCGTGCCTGGCTGCGCGAGCTGGGCCAGACCGAATACGCCGAACATTTGCCGCCGGCGTCCCGGGTCGCCGGCGGCGATCATGCCTTTGCCCTGTTTGTTTCCGGCCTGGCGGAAGAGGACTACGATCTGCTTGGCAGCGGTGACGGATCCGATGGCCACATGGCGCCGTTATACGTTGCCCCGGTGTGGCTGCGGCCGGGCAAGGCCAAGCCCTGGGTCGCGCCGCGGGCGCTGGTCACTGGCTCGCACGGCCCCAGGCCGGCGCCGCCCGGAGGCTGGCCGGAAGATGTCGAGGATGCCCTGGTCCTGCTGTTGCGTGATTGCAGCCCGCGTCCCCATGGCTCGCTGACCTGGCTGCGGGTGTCAACGGCCTCCCATGAGCGGGCCGTGGCCCGGCTGGCAAGCCGATACATGGTGTTTGCCGATCGCGCCGGGCGCCAGGCTCTGACCTGGACCGCCGATGTGCCGCTGGCGTTGGCATGGCAGCCGCAGGACGATGGCAGCCAGCACCTGGTGCCACGGATCGATGGCAGCCCGACAGCGCAACTGCTGCAGGGCGTGGGCTTGTGGTTCATCGACCGGGTCGAACACCGCTTCGGCCTGCTCCAGGCAGAACCCGGCCTGGCCCGGGCGCTGTCCGACGCACCGCCGCTGCCGCCCGAGGAAGTGGCCGAGTTCAATCGCCAGGTCGCTGCCCGGCTCCTGCCGCTGCCCCTGCCGCAAGCCGCCGCCCGGGGCGCCGTGGTGCAGCTGGAAAACATGGCGCCGCCGCGCCTGTGCCTGACCATGCGCCGGGTGCCGATCGCGCCCAGCTTGCGCTCGCGTTGGTCGGACTTGCCCGACAGCATCGGCGCGGCGCGCATCCATCTGGACTACGACGGCCTGCACGTGGATGACGATGATGCCGATTGGACCGTGCGCCGGATGCGCGGCGATGACATCGTCCAGTTCCAGCGTGACGGGACGGCCGAGGCCCGCCTGCTGACGCTGGTCCACAACAGCGGCCTGCTCGATAGCGACCTGGTGCGCTTTGAATTCGGCCTGGACCGGGCCGCGCTCCATTCAGGCGACTTTCTGCTTGAGTCCGGGCACCGTTTTGGTCCGGCCAGCCCGGAGGAATGGCAGCCGTTGCTGACCCGGTTGGCCGGGCAGGGCGTGGAGATCATCTACGAAGGTGATTTCCCCCATCAGCGCTGGCTCGAGGCCGGTGACTGGCACGCGGACATCGAAAGCACGGGCTCGGCCTGGTTCGACCTGCATCTGGGCATCGACCTGGATGGCCAGCGCGTGGACCTGCTGCCAATTCTGCGCCGGGTGCTGGCCGACCCCGCCTTCGTGCTGGTGCCCGATGCCGGCAGCAGCGACGAGGACGCCACGGCCACCTGGACCGTGGACCTGGACGCGCAACGACGGGTCCGGCTGCCGCTGCCACGTTTGCGCGAGCTGATCGCGCCGCTGCTGGAATGGCTGGAGGCCGAGCCGGAGGGCAACCACCTGCACCTGCACGCCAGCCAGGCCGAGAGCCTGACCCGGCTGGCCGAGACGGCGCCACAGCCCTGGCGCGGCAGCGACGCCTTGCGCATGCAACTGGCCAGGCTGCGCGATGCCGCCACGGCGCGCGGCGAGCTGGCCCCGGGCTTTGCCGGCGAACTGCGCAGCTACCAGCGCGACGGTCTGGCCTGGCTGGATTTCCTGGCCGGCGCCGGTCTGGGCGGCGTGCTGGCCGATGACATGGGCCTGGGCAAGACCGTACAGGTGCTGGCCCATCTGCTCGGCCTGAAGCACCGCGGCGATCTGCAGCAACCGGCACTGATCGTCTGTCCGACCAGCCTGATCGGCAACTGGCGCGACGAAGCGGCCCGGTTCACACCGACACTGCGTTGCCTGGTACTGCATGGCGCCGACCGTGGCGAGCACTATGACCAGATCAGCGAACACGATCTGGTGATCACCACCTATCCCTTGTTGCCGCGCGACCGCGACCGCCTGCTTGAACAGCGCTTCAGCCTGCTGGTGCTGGATGAAGCCCAGGCGATCAAGAACGCGCGCAGCCAGGCGGCACAGGTGGTTCGCGAAATCCCCGCTGATCGGCGCCTGGCGATGACCGGCACGCCGCTGGAAAACCATCTGGGCGAGCTGTGGGCGCAGTTCGATGCGGTCGAGCCGGGCCTGCTGGGCAGTGCCCGCCAGTTCACCCGCCTGTACCGCACGCCGATCGAAAAACACGGCGATGCCGATCGCCAGCAGCGGTTGAACCGGCGCATCGGCCCCCTGCTGTTGCGCCGGCGCAAGGACGATGTCTTGGCTGAGCTGCCGGCGAAAACGGAAATCGTGCGCAGCCTGGAGCTGGCCGGCGAGCAGCGCAGCCTGTATGAAACCCTGCGCCTGTCCCAGCATCAGCGGGTGCAGCAGGCCGTTGCCGAGCGCGGCATGGCCCAGGCCGGCATCGTCGTGCTGGATGCTTTGCTGAAACTGCGCCAGGCCTGTTGCGATCCGCGCCTGGTGAAATTGGACAGCGCGCGCAAGCTGAAGACTTCGGTCAAGTTGGCCGCGCTGGTCGAACTGGTCCGCGGCCTGGTCGACGAAGGCCGCAGGATCCTGGTGTTCTCCCAGTTCGCGCAAATGCTGGCCCTGATCGGCGCCGCGTTCGACAAGGAAAAGATCGATCACCAGTCCCTGACCGGACAGACCCCGGGCAGCCAGCGTGCCGATCTGGTGCGCCGCTTTCAGGACGGCCAGGTGCCGGTGTTCCTGATCAGCCTCAAGGCCGGCGGCGTCGGCCTCAACCTCACCGCCGCCGATACCGTGATCCACTACGACCCCTGGTGGAATCCGGCCGTGGAGGCGCAAGCCACCGACCGCGCCCACCGCATCGGCCAGGAAAAACCGGTGTTCGTCTACAAGCTGATCTGCGCCGGCACCGTCGAGGAGAAGATCCAGCAATTGCAGGAACGCAAGGCGGAACTGGCCCGCGCCGTGCTCGAAGGCGGCAGCAGCCAGCACCTGCGTTTCGACGAGGGCGACCTGGACGCGTTGTTCGCGCCTTTGTAGGCGCGGAATCGGGGCGATTGCCGCGTTTCACGCTTGCCGGTTGGCGAAAATGATCGTCTGGAAAATGAAAACGCCGGCTTCGGGGCCGGCGTCATGCACGTCGTTGTCGTTGCTGGTCGGGGAGACAGGATTCGAACCTGCGACCTCTACGTCCCGAACGTAGCGCTCTACCAGGCTGAGCTACACCCCGACGACAACAAGCGAGCCGCGAATGATAAACGCGGCGCGCGCTTTGTGCAATGGCCGGGCGGCCGGCGGCGGGCCTTTTTGCTAATCTTGGCGCCCCCGCCGGGACCGGCCCGGCGCGGCCATCTTCGAGGTTGCCCATGTCTCTGGTCCAGCCGCGCACCCTGCCCGGGGCGCTTGAGTTGTTGCCGCACGAGCAAATCGCCTTCCAGCGCCTGCTCGATACCATCCGCACCACCTACGAGCGCTTCGGCTATCTGCCGATCGAAACGCCGGTGATGGAACTGGCCCAGGTGCTGCTCACCAAGGAGGGCGGTGAGACCGAGCGGCAGGTCTATTTCGCCCAGTCCACCGGCGATCGCGAGGCCGGCCGCGAGCCGGAGCTGGCGCTGCGCTTTGACCTGACCGTGCCGCTGGCGCGTTATGTCGCCCAGTACGAGGGCCAGCTCTCGTTCCCGTTCCGGCGCTACCAGATCCAGCGCGTGTACCGCGGCGAGCGCGCCCAGCGCGGCCGTTTCCGCGAGTTCTACCAGTGCGATATCGACATTGTCGGCCAGGGCGCGCTGCCGGTGCGCTATGACGCCGAGTTGCCGGCGGTGATCCACCAGTTGTTCACTGAACTGGACTTCGGCGGCTTCATGATCCAGATCAACAACCGCAAGCTGCTGCGCGGTTTCCTGGCTGACCTGGGCATTGCCGATGGCGAGCAGCAGAAGGGACTGCTGCGCGAGGTCGACAAGCTCGACAAGCGGGGTCCGGACTGGCTGCGTCAGACCTTGCTGGAGCGGTTTGGGCTGGCTGCCGATGCGGTTGAACGTCTGTTGGCGTTTGTCGCCACGCGCTCGCAATCCTATGCCGATGCGGCCGACATCCTTGACCGGCTCGAGGCGCAGGTCGCCGACAAGTTGTTCCAGGAGGGCGTGGCGGAACTGCGCGAGGTGCTGGCCCGGGTGGCCGATTTTGGCGTGCCCGACAGCCATCTGTGCTTGAACTTCGCCATTGCCCGTGGTCTGGACTACTACACCGGCACCGTTTACGAGACCGTGCTCACCGATCATCCGGAGATCGGCAGCGTGTGTTCGGGCGGGCGCTACGATGATCTGGCGTCCAACTACACCCGCTCGCGCCTGCCCGGCGTCGGCCTGTCGATCGGTGCCAGCCGCCTGTTCTGGCAGCTGCGCGAGCTGGGCATGTACCGGCAGCCCGGATCCACCGTGCAGGTGCTGGTGGCGCTGATGGACGAGGCACTGCTGCCGCAGTCGCTGGCTCTGGCGACGCGCCTGCGCGCGGCCGGCATCGCTGTCCAGACCCAGTTGGAGGCGGCCAAGCTGGGTCGGCAGCTCAAATACGCTGACCGGGCCGGTATCCGTTTCGTGGCGATCATGGGCAGCGACGAGCTGGCCCGCGGCGTGGTCACGATCAAGGATCTGCCGGCGCAGGAACAGTTCGAGGTGGCGCCGGAAGAGCTGGCCGGACAATTGCAAAAACGCCTGGCCGAGCCGTTGCCGGCAGCGCCGGTGGAGCCGGACCGATGACAACGATTGTGCTCAACGGCCATCGGCTGTCCGCTGACCAGGTGCTGGCGGTAGCCCGGCACGGGGCGATGGTTGAACTGGATGCACAGGCGCTGGCCCGGGTCGGCGCGGCGGCGGCTTTTCTCGACGAGCAGCTGGCCCGGGGCGAGCCGCTGTACGGCATCACCACCGGTTTTGGCAGCAATGCCGAACGCCTGCTCAGCCAGAGCCGGCAACGCCCGGCGCACCTGTCCGGCGCGCTGCCGGAAGAAACCCTGATGGCCGAGCTGCAGCGCAAGCTGATCGAAAGCCATGCCGTGTGCGTGGGCGAACCGCTGCCCGACGATGTCGTGCGGGCGATGATGGTGATCCGGATCAATACCCTGTTGCAGGGCCATTCGGGCGTGCGCACGGTGACCTTGACCCAGTTGTGCCGGTGCCTGAACGAGGATTTGCTGCCGGTGATCCCGGCCCAGGGCTCGGTCGGTGCCAGTGGTGACCTGGCGCCGCTGTCACATCTGGCGCTGACGCTGCTGGGGAAAGGCCAGGCGCGCCTGCGAGGCGAGCCGCTGACCGCCACCGAAGGTCTGGCGGCGATCGGACTGGCGCCGCTGGTGCTGTCGTCCAAGGAAGGACTGGCGTTGAACAAC
This sequence comes from uncultured Rhodanobacteraceae bacterium, assembly GCA_964624575.1. Classification (GTDB taxonomy): domain Bacteria; phylum Pseudomonadota; class Gammaproteobacteria; order Xanthomonadales; family UBA2363; genus Pseudofulvimonas. Next base: position 14,953 of record CAZUZT010000029.1, read on the forward strand.
GGCACCACCTTGATGCTGGCGGTGGGCGTGCTCGCCCTGGCCGATATCCAGCGCCAGCTCAAGAGTGCCGACATCACCGCAGCGCTGGCGATGGAAGCCTTCTGCGCCCGCAGTGCCGCGCTGGATGCCCGCGTCCACCAGGCCCGGCCGCACCCGGGGCAGGTGGCCACGGCCGACAACCTGCGCCGGTTGCTGGCCGGCAGCGACCTGATCGACCAGCCCTACCATCGGCCGCCGCGTTTCCATCCCTGGACCCCGGACAGCTGGCCGGAAGGCGCCAGCTCCCGGCGCAACTTCGACCTGCGCTGGCGCTGGTTGCCCTTGCCCGAGCGGGTCGGGCGCGAGGCCTTCTACGAGCGCGAGCTGCCATTCCGCGGCGGCAAGCGGGCGCAGCCGCAGGACAGCTACAGCCTGCGCTGCGTGCCGCAGGTGCATGGTGCGGTACGGGAGGCGGCTGCCCAGGCCGGGCGCGTGTTCGCCATCGAACTCAATGCCGTCACCGACAACCCGCTGGTGTTCCCGGACGAGGGCGCCGTGGTCTCGGCCGGCAACTTCCATGGCATGCCGCTGGCCCTGGCCCTGGCGCAGTTGAAGACGGCCTTGCCGGTGTTGGCTTCGATCGCCGAGCGGCGCATTGCCAAGCTCACCGATCCGGCCAACAGCGACGGGCTGCCGCCGTTCCTGATCGCCAACCCGGAAGGCACCGATTCGGGCCTGATGATCGTCCAGTACACCGCCGCGGCGCTGGTCAACGGCCTGGCGACCCGCTCCCATGCCGCCGCCGTGTACTCGATCCCGACCAGTGCCAACGCCGAGGACCATGTCTCGATGGGTGCCACCGATGCCCTGGACCTGCTGGCCATGCTGCGCGATGTCGACCAGGTGCTGGCGATCGAACTGCTGGTGACGACCCAGGCCCTGGAGCTGCGCCAGCAGATGCTGGCCGCGGCCGCCGAGCTGGCCGGCGACGACGAGCGCCTGGCGACCCGGATCGACCGGCCCCAGCGACTGACGCCGGAAGCCGAAGCCTGCTTCAGCCGTGAGCTGGCGATCCTGGCCGGCGACCTGCGGGGTCGGGAAGACGCGCATGCCGCCCGGCCCGGTTCGGCGGTGCTGGCGGCGGTGCGTGCGGCCGGCATTGGCTTCCTGGAATACGACCGGGTGCTGACCGGAGACCTGGCAGCGGCGGTCAGGCTGATCCGCGAGGGTGCGGTGGTGGCCGAGGCCGAGGCCTGCCTGGAGGCGCCGCTGGCCGGGTAGCCCGAACAAAGCTCCGGGGAAATATTTCCCTCACCCTCGGGCGCCAGCCGCCTGGTTGGCGCACTTGATTGTGGCGCCGGGTCGACGGCTGCCGGCGCTGTGCATCGATGAGGCCGGTCCAGCCCCGATCGGCGGCTGCACCGGCTGGACCGGCCGAACGTGATCAGTCCAGCGCCAGCCCGGTGTGATGGGCGATGAAGGCGAGCATGTCGGCACGCTCGGCGATCTGCTTGTCGACCGGCTTGCCGGCACCATGGCCGGCGCGGACATCAACGCGGATCAGGGCCGGGCGCGGCGGCTGCACCGCCTGCAGGGCGGCGGCGAACTTGAAGCTGTGGGCCGGAAATACCCGGTCGTCGTGGTCGCCGGTGGTGATCAGGAACGCCGGGTAATCCACGCCGGCCTGGATGGTGTGCAGCGGCGAGTAGGCCTTGATGGCGCGGTATTGCGCTTCATCCAGCACCGAGCCGTAGTCGCTTTCCCAGGCACGGCCGATGGTGAATTCGCGGAAGCGCAGCATGTCCAGTACGCCCACTGCCGGCACGCTGGCGGCGAACAGTTCCGGCCGCTGCAGGGCGACCGCGGCGGCGAGCAGACCGCCGTTGGAGCCGCCGTGGATGGCCAGATGCCCAGGTGCGGTCCAGCCGCTGGTGATCAGGTGCTCGGCCGCCGCGGCCATGTCATCGAACACGTTCTGCTTGTCCAGACCGGTGCCGGCCTGATGCCAGTCGCGGCCATATTCGCCGCCGCCGCGCAGGTTGACCTGGACGTAGACGCCGCCGGCCTCCAGCCAGGCCATGTTGGCCGGTGAATAGCTGGGCGTGAGCGGAACGTTGAAGCCGCCATAGCCGTAGAGCAGGGTCGGGTTGCTGCCATCCAGCGCGATGTCGCTGCGGGCGGTGACGAACATCGGCACCCGGGTGCCGTCGCGGCTCGTGAAGAACAATTGGCGGGTCTGGTAGGCCTGCGGATCAAAGTTCAACTGCGGCGCACGGAACGTGGTCATGACCTGGCTGGTGGTGTCCAGCCGGTCGATGCGGGCCGGCTGGTTGAAGCTGGTCCAGACGATGAAGGCCTCGTCGTAATCGCGTTCGCCGCGGATGATGGCCGTGCCCAGGCCGGGCAGGTCGAGCTGGCCGGCGGGACGGCCATCCAGTTCGAACAGGCGGACATCGGAGCTGGCATCGCGCAGGTAGCCGGCGACGAAGCGGTCGCCGGTGCGGACCACGGTTTCCAGGGTCGCTTCGGACTGGGGAATCAGCTCCTGCCAGTGCTCGCGGCCGGGCCGGTCCAGGTCGATGGCGATCAGGCGCCGGCGCGGTGCCTGGTCATCGGTGAGGAAGAAGTAGCGGCTGCCCTGGTTGCCGACATAGCTGTACTCGTAATCGAACTGGTCGATCAGCTCGATTACCGGCGCCTTGGCATCGGCCAGCGGCTTGAGGAACACCAGGTTGCGGTTTTCGGTGCTGCGCCACACCGCGATCACCAGATGGCGGTCATCGTCCGAGCGGGTCTGCATGAAGCCCCAGTCCGGCTCGTCGGAACGTTCGTAAACCAGCTCGTCGGCGGCCTGGTCGCTGCCCAGGCGGTGGAAGTACAGCTTCTGGTACTGGTTGACCGCCTTGAGGGCATTTTCGCCGGTCGGCTCGTCATAGCGCGCGTACCAGAAGCCCGAGCCATCGGCGGCCCAGGTGGCTCCCGAGAATTTCACCCACTCGACCCGGTCGGGCAGGTCCTGGCCGGTAGCGATGTCGCGCACCTGCCATTGCTGCCAGTCCGAACCACCCGAGGCGGTGCCGTAGGCGAGACGGCGCCCGTCCGGACTCAGCGCCAGGCCGGTCAGGGCGACGGTGCCGTCATCGGACAGGGTGTTGGGATCCAGCAGCAACTGCGGCTCACCATCCAGGCCGCGCTGCATCAGCAACTGCGACTGGTTCATCAGGCCGTCGTTGTAGCTGTACACGTACAGATCGCCGCGCCGCAGTGGCGCGCCGAAACGCTCGTAATTCCACAGCCGGGTCAGTCGCTCGCTGAACTCCTGGCGGCCGCCGATCTGCTCCAGATGCCCGAAGGTGAGGGCGTTCTGGGTCTGGATCCAGTCCTGAGCCTGCTTCGAGTCGATCTCTTCCAGCCAGCGGTAGGGATCGGCGACGCGCTCGCCGTGATAGGTGTCGTGGTGGTCGACGGTGGCGGTGTCTGGATAGGTCACGGTCTGGTTCGCAGGGCTGGAGGTGTGTTCATCGGCGGACCGGGTGGTCTGCGGGCCACAGGCCACCAGCAGCACGCCGGTCAGGATCAGGGCCAGGGTGGCCAACGCGGGGGCCAACGCGGCGGATCGGGGGCGGGCGGTCCGGGCGCGGTCGGCTCGGGGCAGGGTCATGGCAGGCTCCATCGGGCAAGGCGGAAAGCCTAGCGCAGATTGTCGTCGGCACGCTGCCTGGCGGGCCATGGGCCGCCAGGGCTTCGGCGCCCGGCGTCGTGTTCGACGGACATGCCTGTCGTCCGGGCTTTCGGGTATGGTTGCCGCAACATCAGGCACTTTGGCCCGGGTGCCGACAGCTGTCGTCAGCGAACCGCTTCAACTGTCTGTTTTCCTGCACGCGGGGCGTGCAGTACACTCCAGCCAAAGCCAGGGGGAACTCGCGTAATGTTCAAGCGTTTCTTGGTCTCTACCGTCGTTGCCTTGTCCACGTTCGTGGCCGTGCACGCCGCCGATACGGTCCTGCGGGCCGATCATCCCGATCACTATGTCGTGGTCCGGGGCGATACGCTGTGGGATATTGCCGGCCGCTTCCTGCGTGAGCCTTGGCTGTGGCCGGAAATCTGGCAGGCCAATCCGCAGGTCGCCAACCCGCATCTGATCTATCCCGGTGATGTGCTCAACCTGGCGTATCTGGGTGGTCGCCCGACGCTGACCAGTGATGGCCCGCGGATCCGCGAATCCGATGAACAGCCGATTCCGGCGCTGCCGCTGTCCGAGGTCGAGCCGTTCCTGAAGAACATGCGCGTGCTGGACGAGGACACGTTCCGCCAGTTGCCCTATGTCGTGGCGCTGGAGGAAAACCGCCTGCGCGGTGCCGAATCCAACTATGTCTATGCTCGCGGTGTGGACGTGGCGCCGGGCGAGCGCGTGGCGATCGTGCGGCCAACCCTGGTCTACCGGGATGTCAGCAAGTTCAACCAGCGCACCGGCCAGCGCGAGGAGCGTGTGCGCTCGCGGCCCTGGCATGCCGCCGACAGCATCCACGATAGCGGCCGCAAGCGTTCGCGCGGCGACCTGCTCGGTTACGAGGTGATCGAGGTCGGCCACGCCCAGGTGATCCGCGGCGGTGATCCGGTCACCCTGCTGCTGCAGGATGGCGACCGCGAGGTCAAGGCCGGCGACCTGGTGATGCCGGTCGACGACCAGCCGTTCGACCTGTACTTCCACCCGCACCAGGCTGACGACATCGCCGAGGGACTGGAAGTGATGGCGGTGACCGATTCGGCGATCAACGCCGGCAAGTACCAGGTGGTGTCACTGAACCGTGGCGCCGTCGACGGCATCGCCAACGGGCAGGTGTACAGCATCTTCAAACCGGGCCAGGAGATCCGTGACCGGGTCCGGTATCCCAACGCCAATCCGCTGCGCGACTCGATCCGTGACGATGCCCATGTCACCCTTCCGGATGATTTTGCCGGCCACCTGATGGTGTTCCGTGTCTTTGACCGGATGAGCTACGCCCTGGTCATGGATGCCATGCGTCCGGTGCAGCCGCGCGACCGCCTGCGCGCGCCGCACAACCTGTAACGGAC